>NZ_CP077093.1:6322500-6674712 GCF_014268755.2 Pseudomonas vanderleydeniana
CCCGGGGATTTCACATCCAACTTAACGAACCACCTACGCGCGCTTTACGCCCAGTAATTCCGATTAACGCTTGCACCCTCTGTATTACCGCGGCTGCTGGCACAGAGTTAGCCGGTGCTTATTCTGTCGGTAACGTCAAAATTGCACGGTATTAACGTACAACCCTTCCTCCCAACTTAAAGTGCTTTACAATCCGAAGACCTTCTTCACACACGCGGCATGGCTGGATCAGGCTTTCGCCCATTGTCCAATATTCCCCACTGCTGCCTCCCGTAGGAGTCTGGACCGTGTCTCAGTTCCAGTGTGACTGATCATCCTCTCAGACCAGTTACGGATCGTCGCCTAGGTGAGCCATTACCTCACCTACTAGCTAATCCGACCTAGGCTCATCTGATAGCGCAAGGCCCGAAGGTCCCCTGCTTTCTCCCGTAGGACGTATGCGGTATTAGCGTTCCTTTCGAAACGTTGTCCCCCACTACCAGGCAGATTCCTAGGCATTACTCACCCGTCCGCCGCTGAATCGAAGAGCAAGCTCCTCTCATCCGCTCGACTTGCATGTGTTAGGCCTGCCGCCAGCGTTCAATCTGAGCCATGATCAAACTCTTCAGTTCAATACTGCTTGGGTTTTGAGAAAACCCTAAACTTGGCTCAGCATACTCAAATGACTCATTTGATTTCTCGCATGGTCACTTGTGCTGCTGATAATCTAGTGACTATTCAGTCTTACACCACAAGCACCCACACGAATTGCTTGATTCAGTTGTTAAAGAGCGTTGGGTGAGCTGTTCGCTCAACCGAGGCGCGCATTCTACAGCAGCCTCATTTGCTGTCAAGTGATTTTTTTCAGAAGTTTTCAGAATTTCTTCTTCAACTTCAACCACTTGCGCTTCCGATCTCTCGTTAGCGGGAGGCGAATTCTACAGCGTTACACGCTGCTGTCAACACCTCTTTTACAGCCATTTCCGTGTTTCGATGATTTGAAACTGCGCTGCCTGAAACCTGATAACTCATTGAATCTCAAGGAGTTTTCCGTTCAGTCCGCGCCGGAAGTGGGCGCATTATAGGCCCCTGGGAACCAGCGTCAACCGTTATTTTCAGATTTCTGTCATAAAAGTCAGGGACATGCATTCACGCCCCTATTTGCTGGAGGCCGGCTTACTTGCCGCGAGCCGCGGAATCCTCCGCGCAATCCCCGGGACACGCAACAGCAGGAGCAAGGCACCGACAACGGCATACACCGTCCATTCCTTGAGGTCCGCCCTCACGATCCACAACATGTGCAACAACCCCAGCCCGAGGATCACATAGACCAGGCGATGCAGCTTTTTCCACGCCCTGCCCAACCGCCGCTGACTATAGCGATTCGAGGTAACGGCAAGTGCCAGCAGTCCCAGGAACCCCAAGGCCCCGACAATGATGTAGGGCCGCTTGCTCAACTCCACCCCCAACTGCGACCAATCCAGCCCCAGTACAAACACCAGGTAGGCCGCCAGGTGCAGCAACACATAGGCAAAACACCAAAGCCCCAACTGCCGCCGCACCGCTATCCAGCCGGCCCAGCCAACCAGTCGCTGCAGTGGTGTCATCGCCAGTGTCACCAGCAACAGGACCAGCGCCCCCAAACCCAGGCGATCGACCAGTACCTTGCCCGGGTCCGGCCCCAGGGCGAAAATCCAGGCCTGGTACAACCAGAGCAACGGCCAGGCCATCACCACGACAAACACACTCAGGCGCCACAACGGATATCGCATCAATAGTTCTTCCGCAGATCCATGCCGGCATACAGGGAGGCGACTTCCTCCGCATAACCATTGAACATCTGCGTCTCCCGTACATTCGGGCTGAACAAGCCACTGGGTAGGCGCCGCTCCCGGGCCTGGCTCCAACGCGGGTGATCGACCGCAGGATTGACGTTGGCATAGAAGCCATACTCGTTCGCCGCAATGCTCTGCCAGGTGGTTTTCGGCTGCTCTTCCACCAGACTGATCCGCACGATCGACTTGACGCTCTTAAAGCCATACTTCCACGGCACCACCAGGCGCAACGGCGCGCCGTTCTGATTCGGCAGTTCACGCCCGTACATGCCCACGGCCAGAATCGCCAAGGGGTTCATCGCCTCGTCCAGACGCAACCCTTCCACATAAGGCCAATCGATCAGGGCAAACCCGGAGCGTTGGCCCGGCATGCTCTTGGGATCCTGCAGCGTTTCAAAACGGATGTACTTTGCCCTGGAGGTCGGCTCGACCTGCTTGAGCAGCGCCGAAATCGGAAAGCCGATCCACGGAATCACCATCGACCAGGCCTCGACGCAGCGCAATCGATAGATCCGCTCCTCCAACTGATAAGGCTTCATGAAGTCTTCGAGGGCATAACGTCCGGGCTTGCCGACCTCGCCATCGATCACCACCGACCAGGGCTCGGTCTTCAGTGCTCCGGCATTCTGCGCCGGGTCACCCTTGTCGGTACCGAACTCATAGAAGTTGTTGTAGTGCGTAGCGTCCTTGTACGGGGTGATGGCCTCATCCTTGACCGTCACCGCGCCCCAGCGGGTATCCGGCAACTTGCCGGTAAACCAGGACGGCGCATGGCCCGCCTCGACATCGGCATAGCGCGCCGACTCGGCAGCGGCCCAGCCCGGCATGCCAGCGAGCGCCAAGGCAGCCACGGAGCCGCCCAACAGACTGCGACGAGAAAGGTAGAGTGTTTCAGGCGTGACCTCCGACTCCCGGGAGTCGGAGGTTCGGGATAGCTTGATCAGCATGACGACTCCGCAGTATTGGATGACAGATGTACCAATAGACTACGGAGTCTGGGGGAAATTACATCATTTACCGCTGTTGTTCCGACGCAAATGCAGCAGGTACTGGATCGGACCCGATGCCGCGTAGGCGAGGAAAATCAGCAGCAGAATGCGCGGCGGGTCGCTGAACACCACGGCGAACACCAGCACCACGGCGAGGATCGCAACGAACGGCACGCGCCCCTTGAGATCCAGCTCCTTGAAGCTGTTGTACTTGATGTTGCTGACCATCAGCATGCCGGCCGCCGCCACCAGCAGCGCCACCAGGAAGGACATCTTCGAACCCTGGATACCGTAGTCGCTGAACGCCCAGACCGTACCCGCCACCACGCCGGCCGCTGCCGGGCTGGCCAGGCCGATGAAATAGCGCTTGTCGGCCGTACCGACCTGGGTGTTGAAGCGCGCCAGGCGCAACGCCGCGCCGGCCACATAGATGAAGGCCACCATCCAGCCGACCTTGCCCATGTCACCCAGCGCCCAGCCAAAGGCCAGCAGTGCCGGTGCCACGCCGAAGGCGACCATGTCGGACAGCGAGTCATATTCGGCGCCGAAGGCACTCTGGGTATTGGTCATCCGGGCCACCCGCCCGTCAAGACCATCGAGCACCATCGCGACGAAGATCGCGATCGCGGAAAACGCGAAATACTTGCTCGCCCCGGCCGGATCCCCGGCACTGGCGGCACTCTGTGCGCTCATCGCACTGATGATGGCGTAGAAACCGGCAAACAGGTTCGCCGTGGTAAACAGGTTGGGCAGCAGATAGATACCACGATGCCGGACCTTACGGCCTTCGTCGTCATGCCCTTCTTCGACATGCTCATCGATCGGCAGCAGGCTTTCGGCGTCGGGAGCCTGGTTCGGCTCTTCGGGACGTTCGCTCATGGACAGTACCTTGCAACGGTGAAAAATGATTCGACAGGGGTTCGCGACCGGCGTTCGGCCGCCAAACGATGCAGCTTTATACCAGAAGCCGCCCCCTAAACGAAAAAACGCGGCCTAGGCCGCGTTTTTCCAGACAGGACCGGAACTTAGTTCTTGGTCTTGTCGACGATCTTGTTGGCGCTGATCCAAGGCATCATCGAGCGCAGTTGCTCGCCGATGATCTCGATGCCGTGCGAAGCGTTGTTGCGACGCTTGGCGGTCATCGATGGGTAGTTGGTCGCACCTTCGGCAATGAACATCTTCGCGTATTCACCGTCCTGGATGCGCTTCAGAGCGTTGCGCATGGCCTGGCGGGACTCGGCGTTGATGACCTCTGGGCCAGTCACGTACTCACCGTATTCGGCGTTGTTGGAGATCGAGTAGTTCATGTTGGCGATACCGCCTTCGTACATGAGGTCAACGATCAGCTTCAGTTCGTGCAGGCACTCGAAGTAGGCCATTTCTGGCGCGTAGCCAGCTTCGACCAGGGTTTCGAAACCGGCCTTGACCAGCTCAACGGTACCGCCGCACAGAACGGCCTGCTCACCGAACAGGTCGGTTTCGGTCTCGTCCTTGAAGGTGGTTTCGATGATGCCGGTACGACCACCGCCAACGCCGGCCGCGTAGGACAGTGCGACGTTCTTGGCGTTGCCCGAAGCGTCCTGGTAGATAGCGATCAGGTCAGGGATACCGCCACCCTTGACGAACTCGGAACGTACGGTGTGGCCTGGAGCCTTCGGCGCGATCATGATCACGTCCAGGTCAGCACGTGGAACGACCTGGTTGTAGTGGATCGAGAAGCCGTGGGAGAAGGCCAGGGTAGCGCCCTTCTTGATGTTCGGCTCGATTTCGTTCTTGTACAGCTGGCCCTGGAACTCGTCCGGGGTCAGGATCATGACCAGGTCGGCAGCAGCAACGGCGGTAGCAACGTCAGCCACTTTCAGACCGTGGGCTTCGGCCTTGGCAACGGTAGCCGAGCCTTTACGCAGGCCGACAGTGACGTCGACGCCGGAGTCTTTCAGGTTGCAGGCTTGTGCGTGGCCCTGGGAGCCGTAACCGATGATGGCGACTTTCTTGCCCTGGATGATCGACAGGTCGCAGTCTTTATCGTAGAAAACTTTCATGAAATACCCCTATATATCCAGGCCGTGAGGCCATTCGCTAAATTGATTGAGATTAGATGCTCAGTACTTTGTCGCCACGGGCAATCCCGGTGACGCCACTGCGTACGGTTTCCAGAATCGAGGCCGTCCCGATCGCCTGGATGAAGCTGTCCAGCTTGTCGCTCGTACCGGTCAATTGCACGGTATAGACGCTGGCGCTGACATCGACGATCTGCCCGCGATAAATATCGGTGGTGCGCTTGATCTCGGCGCGCTGGGCGCCGGTGGCCTTGACCTTGACCAGCATCAGCTCGCGCTCGATGTGAGCACTCTCCGACAGGTCGACCAGCTTGACCACCTCGACCAGCTTGTTCAGGTTCTTGGTGATCTGCTCGATGATCTCATCATGCCCGACAGTGGTCAGCGTCAGACGCGACAGGGTCGGGTCTTCGGTCGGCGCCACGGTCAGGCTTTCGATGTTGTAGTTGCGCTGCGAGAACAGGCCGACTACACGGGACAGAGCACCCGGTTCGTTTTCCAGAAGCAGGGAAATGATGTGCCGCATGTTAGGTACGCTCCGTCTTGCTCAGCCACATATCGCGCATGGAGCCGTCTTTGATCTGCATCGGATAGACGTGCTCGCTGGTATCGACCTGGATATCGAGGAACACCAGGCGATCCTTCATGGCGAACGCTTCTTCCATCTTCGGCTTCAGGTCCTTCAGATCCGTGATACGGATACCGACGTGACCGTAGGCCTCGACCAGCTTGACGAAGTCAGGCAGCGATTCCATGTACGAGTGCGAGTGGCGGCTGCCGTAGCTCATGTCCTGCCACTGGCGGACCATGCCGAGCACACCGTTGTTCAGGTTGACGATCTTCACCGGCAGGCCGTACTGCATGCAGGTGGACAGCTCCTGGATGTTCATCTGGATACTGCCTTCGCCGGTCACGCAGGCGACGTCAGAGTCCGGGAAGCTCAACTTGACGCCCATGGCCGCCGGGAAACCGAAGCCCATGGTGCCCAGGCCGCCGGAGTTGATCCAACGGTTGGGCTTGTTGAACTTGTAGTACTGCGCCGCGAACATCTGGTGCTGACCCACGTCGGAGGTGACGAAGGCATCGCCCTTGGTCACTTCGCACAGGGTCTCGATCACGGTCTGTGGCTTGATGATGCTGCCGTCACCCTTGTCATAGGGGAACAGGCCGCGATCGCCGCGCCATTCGTCGATCTGCTTCCACCAGCTGGCCACCGACTCCTTGTTCGGAGTCTCGCCGATATCCTTGAGGGCAGCGACCATTTCGGTCAGCACGCTCTCCACGGGACCCACGATAGGCACGTCTGCCTTGATGGTCTTGGAGATCGAGGCCGGGTCGATGTCGACATGGATGATCTTGGCGTTCGGGCAGAACTTCGGCGCACCGTTGATGACACGGTCGTCGAAACGCGCACCGACGGCCAGGATCACGTCGGCATGGTGCATGGTCAGGTTGGCGGTGTAGCTGCCGTGCATGCCGAGCATGCCGACGAACTGGCGGTCGGTGCCAGGATAGCCACCCAGGCCCATCAGCGTGTTGGTTACCGGCAGGTTGAGCATCTTCGCCAGTTCGGTCAGCGGCGCGGAGCCACCACCGAGGATCACGCCACCGCCGGAGTAGAGCACCGGGCGCTTGGCAGCCAGGAGCATTTCGGCAGCCTTGCGGATCTGGCCGGAGTGGCCACGTACCGCCGGGCTGTAGGAGCGCAGCTTGGCTTTCTTTGGAAAAACGTATTCGAACTTCTCGGCCGGGTTGGTCATGTCTTTCGGGACATCGACAACGACAGGACCAGGACGGCCGGATTGCGCCAGGTAGAACGCCTTCTTCATGACCTCCGGGATCTCCGAAGCGTGCTTGACCATGAAGCTGTGCTTCACGATCGGCCGGGAGATACCGATCATGTCGGTTTCCTGGAACGCATCGGTACCGACCAGGGTGCTGGGCACCTGACCGGAGATGATCACCATCGGGATGGAGTCCATGTAGGCAGTGGCGATACCGGTAATGGCGTTGGTCGCGCCAGGCCCGGAAGTCACCAGTACCACGCCGGCCTTGCCGGTGGCACGGGCATAGCCGTCAGCCATATGGGTAGCCGCCTGCTCGTGACGAACCAGGATGTGATTCACTTCCGGCTCTTTGAACAGGGCATCGTAGACATGAAGAAGAGCACCACCCGGGTACCCGTAGATATATTTGACGCCTTCGTCACGCAAGAAGCGGACGAGCATCTCACCGCCAGATAAAAGCTCCACGTTGTTCACCTCTAAAACGCCAGAATACCGTCCACAGACACTGGAGACGGGTCTTAATAGGTTTACTTCTCGGCAGAGCATGAGCGACGGTGGTCGCCGACTACGTCAGCACTGACTGAGCAAGTATTGGGAGTGCCCCAAAGTGTTGCGGGGGTTTCCCACCCAGCGCGAGGTAACGCGTTGCGGGTGTAACAGGTCGGCGCGGATGTGCGCCTCATGATCTGCCGAGTGGGTCTGCTTCTGGCAGTCCCTCTACAGCGGACTTTGGATTGTTCTGATTCGCCTCGCTCAAGTCAAGTCATCTGTGCGCTTTCTTCGAACTAAGCGCATGAGAATGCAGAAGAAAACCATTACACAAGGAATGTGCTAGGTTGCTGCTTGAACCGCCTGACAAGGAAACCCGATGCGTACGAGCATTCTCATGGCCAGCCTGCTGTTTGCCTTGAGCCCGCTGTGCCTGGCCAACCCGATCTACAAGTGGGTGGACGCCCAGGGCGTGACCCATTTCGATGCCACGCCGCCGCCCGGGCAGTCCGCCACCGAGGTGAAACCGGCGATCAGCAGTCCACCATCGCCGTCCAAGGCCACACTCCCGGCCAGCGCCCCCGTGGGTGACCAGAATGCGGTGGATGCCAAGGTCAAGAAACAGGTGGCCGAACAGGAGGCGTCGCGCAAGGTGTTCTGCGAGAAGGCCAGGACCAACCTGGCGCAACTACTGAACGACCCGCGGGTTCGCGAGGAAGTGAATGGGGAATTGCACCGGCTGACCGATGAGGAACGGCAGACGCGCCTGGTCGAGACGCGCAAGGCGATCGAGGATCACTGTTCCTGAATTCTTGCAAAAGGGGTCTGGTCGCGTGGGCCTGTTCCCGCTCGGCGGCAACACAGCAGCGATCACGCCAGACACAATCTGCCTGACACAACGCGGCGACAGGCTTCAGGGCCGCCCTGCTGCCCAATGGGGGCAAGCCCCCTCGCCACAGATCAGCGCGACTCGCTGATCAGCCGATCGAACTGCGCCAGCAACGCCTGCAGCTCCACGCCCTCCCCCGGACGCTGGCCATAGACCATCTCGGCCATGGCCAGGATGCCCGAAGCATTGGGCAGCGGCAGGTCATCCTCAAGGATGACCTTCATCTTCGGCAGGAAGATCCACTGCAACCACTGCTCGAACCCGAGTGTATCGACGCTGAACGGCTCGACGCTGGACAGTGACGCCTCGCTGGGCGGCACCTCATCCCACCAGCCCTGGGCGCGCAACTCGCGCTCGATCAGCAGCAACTGATCGGCGATCAACGGAAAGCGGCTATCCATCAGAGGTTGACCCGGGCTTTCTGGCGAGCCTGGGCGGCACCGGCGGCATCACCCTGCTTTTCCCGCGCCTGGGCGATCAGTTCCCAGAGACTGGCCTGCAGGTCTGGACGACCGTTGGCGAACCCCAGGCCACGTCGTGCCAGCTGTTCAGCCTGCGGCGCATCACCCTGGGCCATGCGTACCTGGGCCAGGCGGTAAAGCACTTGCGGCTCACGCGGGGCAACGCGCTGGGCGCGTTCCAGGCTCGACGAAGCACCGTTCAGGTCACCGCTCGACTGTTGCTGCTGCGCAGTGGTCAGCAGGGCCAGGACCGGACCGTCCAGTTGCTCGTCCGCCGACAGGCCACCGCCGTTGCCGGAAGGGATACCGGTCGGTTGCGACATGCCATAGCTGCCCTGGTTGATCGACGACGTCTGGATCGGCGTGCTGTCCACCGGACCGGGGGTGATCGGCCCGGTCGTGGACGGGCCGGGAGTCCAGGGTTCACTGCTGATCGGCGCGGAAGTCGCGGCACCACCACCCGGCACCATCACCACGACGCCGGAATCCTGCGGAACGGCCTGGGCCTGGTTCGGCGTGGTACGGCGGATGGTGGTCTGGCGGAAACCGCCGTTGGCCGAAATCCGGTCATTGTTGGAGACAGCGGTCCCGGAGTCGACGACCGGGATCGAACCATGGGGCACGCTCGAGCAACCGCCAAGCAAAGCCAGAGCTGTAAAAGCTGGAAACCACCACTTGTTCACTGCAAACCCTCTTCGCTTAATTCAACCAGCCCTTGACCCAATCCATCACTTCGCTGGCCGGCGCAGGCACCGAGCCACCGCAAGCGGCACCTGGCGCCGGCTCGCTGCCGCGAATATACGGCATCTGCACTGCGCCTGGGCAACTGGCATCGGTACCCTGTCCGGTGTGAGGATCGATCCAGGCCTGAACTATGTTATCCGGTTGCGGCATGTCCAGCGGCAGCGGATCGGATTTCTTCATGAAACTGGTCCAGACCTGCAGCGCGCCGGTGGCACCGGTAAATGGTGTCTTGCCGTTGTCGTCGCGACCCAGCCAGACCACGGCCAGCAGGTCCTGGCTGAAACCGGCGAACCAGCTGTCACGGGAATCGTTACTGGTACCGGACTTGCCCGCCAGGGTCAGGGTCTTGGGCAGAACGTTGTAGGCACTGGCACCGGTACCTTCGCGCATTACCCGCTGCATCGCCGCCTGGATCAGGTAGATCGAGCCCGGATCGAAACGCTGCTGGACCTGGAACGGGTAACGCTTGAGCGGCTCACCCTCGGCCGTCAGCACGCTGCGGATACCGCGCATCGGCGTATTGAAGCCGCCGTTGGCGAGCGTCTGGTACATGGTCGCCACTTCCATCGGCGTCATGCCGCCTGCACCCAGCAGAATCGCCGGATAGGCCGGGAACTCGCGGGTGATCCCAAGGCGGGCAACTGTCTTGAGGACGTTCGGCACACCGACTTCCAGGCCAAGACGTGCCGTCGACAGGTTGTAGGAATGCGCCAACCCCTGATACAGGAAGATCGTGCCATGGGAGCGGCGATCGAAGTTCTGCGGTTTCCAGACCTGTCCGTCCGCGCCTTTCACCGAGAAGGCTTCATCCGACAGCCAACTGGTCAGGGTGTACTGGCTCGGTTTTTCCAGCGCGGTCAGGTACACCGCCGGCTTGATCAGCGAGCCGATGTTGCGCACGGCATCCAGGGCGCGGTTGAAACCGGCGAATCCGGGCTGCCGGCTGCCGATCATGGCCTGGACCTCACCGGTTTCCGGGTTGGTCACCACCATCGCCGCCTCCACATCCTCGGCGCCCTTGCGAGCCCCCAGGCGCTTGAAGGTGTCATTGACCGAGGCCTCGGCCTTCATCTGCAGGATCGGGTCGAAGCTGGTGAAGATGCGCAGCCCCTCCTCGGTCAAGTCTTCGTCGCGATAGTCTTCGCGCAACTGGCGCTTGACCAGGTCGAGGAAGCCGGGGAACGAACTGTCGGCCAGGCTGCCACGCTTGGTCACGCCCAGCGGCATCTTCTTCGCGGCCTCGGCCTGCTCGGTCGTCACCACGCCCTGCTGGGCCAGCAGGTCGAGTACCAGGTTACGTCGTTCCAGGGCCCGGTCCGGATAACGCCGCGGGTTGTAATAGGACGGCCCCTTGACCATGCCCACCAGCAAGGCGACCTGGTGCAGCTTCAATTCGGACAGCGGCTGGCTGAAGAAGAACTGGCTCGCCAGGCCAAAGCCGTGCACGGCGCGCTGGCCGTCCTGGCCGATGAAGACCTCGTTGAGATAGGCCTCGAGAATCTCCTGCTTGCTGTAATGCACCTCCAGCAACACGGACATCATCGCTTCGGTGAGCTTGCGGCTCAGGCTGCGCTCGTTGGTCAGGAAGAAGTTCTTGACTAGCTGCTGGGTCAGGGTACTGCCGCCCTGGCGCATCTGCCCGGACGAGGTGTTGACCCAGATGGCCCGGGCAATCGACTTCGGCGACACCCCGAAGTGGTGGTAGAAGTCCCTGTCCTCCACGGTCACCAGGGTATCGAGCAGGTACGGCGGCACCTGGTCGAGCTTGATCAGGATGCGGTCTTCGAGGTTCTTCGGGTACAGGCCACCGATCAGCAGCGGCTCCAGGCGCACCACCGACAGTTTCGAGCCGTTGAGCCCGGCCAGCTCCGCCACGTAGTCGCCGGAGAAACGCACGCGTACCGGCTGCGCGGCCTCCATCCCCTCGTAGAACTGGAAGCCACGGGTATTCAGGTCGACCGTGTTGCCATTGACGGACGCAGCGCCAGGGCCATTGACCACCGGTTCGCGCCGATAGCCCAGGGCATCGAGCTCGGTCAGGAAGTCTTCCTTGCTCAGCTTCTGGCCGACGAACAGCTCCAGCGGCCGGGCGTAGACCTTGGCCGGGATGGTCCAGCGCTTGCCGGAGAATTTCTCCTGCACCACGGCATCGAGGTAGACGGCAAAACCGGCCAGCACCACAAGCCCGACCAGACTGAGCTTGAGGGCCCAGCCGAGCCAGGGACGAAGGCCACCGGACGGAGGTTTGGGTTTGGAACGAGGGGATCGGGTACGAGTCATGGGCGCGGATTATACGCACTTTATTCATGATCAACATGCACACCCGGCGGTTTGCACTCCCCTCCCGAGCGGCCATAATGACGCCCTTGATTTTCTGACCTCTGAAGGATCGCTCGTGAGCCAATCCCTGATCGCCGCCCTGCAAAACCCGGCCCTCTACCCGCACCCGGTAGAAGGATTCCAGCTCATCGAGACCCATATTTCCTGGGTGCTGCTCACTGGCTCCTACGCCTACAAGATCAAGAAGCCGATGAACTTCGGTTTCCTCGATTTCACCGAGCTGTCTGCCCGTGGGCACTTCTGCAATGAAGAGCTGCGCCTGAACCAGCGCCTGACCGACGACCTGTACCTGGAAGTCCTGCCAATCACCGGCAGCGCCGAAGCGCCACGACTGGGCGGCGAAGGTCCGGCCATCGAGTACGTGCTGAAAATGCGCCAGTTCCCGCAGAGCCAGCTGCTCAGCACCCTGCAGGCCAACGGTGAACTGACGGCCCGGCACATCGACGAGATGGCCGAGCAGATCGCACACTTCCACCTGAACGCCCCGCACGTGCCGCAGGAACACTACCAAGGCACGCCGGAAGCGGTCATGGACCCAGTCCGACAAAACTTTGAGCAGATTCTCCCCTTCCTTCAGGACAAGGCTGACCTGCAACAACTCGATGCCCTGCAAGCCTGGGCCGAATCCAGTTTCGAACGCCTCAAGCCGCTGTTCGCCCAGCGCAAGGCCGAAGGGTTCATCCGCGAATGCCACGGCGATATCCACCTGGGCAACGCCACCGTCATCGACGGCAAGGTAGTGATCTTCGATTGCATCGAGTTCAACGAACCGTTCCGCTTCACCGACGTCTATGCCGACATCGGCTTCCTGGCCATGGACCTGGAGGACCGCGGCCTCAAGAGCCTGGCCCGGCGCTTCATCAGCCAGTACCTGGAGCTGACCGGCGACTACCAGGGCCTGGAAGTGCTGAACTTCTACAAGGCCTATCGCGCCCTGGTACGGGCCAAGGTCGCCCTGTTCAGCCTGTCGCCCGAGGCCACTGCGGTGCAGCGCGCCACCACCCTGCGCCAATACCGCAACTACGCCAACCTGGCGGAAAGCTACAGCACCATTCCCTCGCGCTTCCTGGCGGTCACCCACGGTGTCTCCGCCGTCGGCAAGAGCCATGTGGCCATGCGCCTGGTCGAAGCTCTGGGTGCGGTACGCCTGCGCTCGGACGTTGAACGCAAGCGCCTGTTCGGCCAGCAGCAAGGCGGTAACGACGTCGGCAGCGGCATTTATAGCCAGGACGCCAGCGCACGGACCTACCAGCGCCTGCACGAAATCGCCGAGGTCATCCTGCGCGCCGGCTTCCCGGTGGTGATCGACGCCACCTACCTCAAGCGCGAACAGCGCGATGCCGCTGCCGCGATTGCCGAGGCCACCGGCGCGCCGTGCCTGATCATCGATTGCGATGCCCCCCAGGCCGTGATCGAAAGCTGGCTGGCCCAACGTCAGGCCGACGCCGTCGACCCTTCCGATGCGACCCTGGACGTCATCGCTGCGCAGCAGGCCTCCCGTGAAGCGCTGGGTGCCGATGAAATCCTGCGCACCAAGCGTGTCCAGACCAACGAAAGCGGCAGCCTCGACACCCTGATCGCGCAAATTCGCCTGCGCTTGCCTAATCTGTAGAAACTATATTCAACCGTGAAGCCGCAATGGCTTCACGGTTGAAACATAGTGGCATTATACTGGCGTCATAAATCCAACGGAAAACGCCCCATGAGCCAGCCCAAGCTTCTTGATTCCGCCTTGTATGCCCTGCTGCATAAAGATGATGTTGCCGGTTTCAACAAGGCCCGCCCCAAGGACGGCCCGATCGACATGCGCGGCGGCGACTTCCGCGGTCTCGACCTGCGCGAACTGAATGCCGACGGGATCGACTTCACCAATGCCTACTTCCGTTCCGCCGACCTGCGCGGGGTGGATTTCCAGAACTCCCGACTCGAAGGTGCCAGCGTGGCCCACGCGCAGATTTCCGGTGCCTATTTCCCGCCACAGCTGAAGGCAGCGGAAATCCTGATGTCGGTACAGTTCGGCACGCGGATGCGCTACGAACCGGAATAACCCCTCCGGCACAGTGGCAATCGCTGGGTCCAGCGCCAATCGGGGCCCTGGACAGCGGCAGCTATCGCGCATACCACGCCCTCATGACTCGTGCTCTTGCGCGCTGCGCCTTAGAAGCTTTTACGCACAAACCGACCAACGAACCACGCTTTTCCTACTGACCGCTACACTCTTTTCAGGCTTGCCTACTCTCGTCAACGCAGCGTTCGGCCATCGCAAGGAGGCTTGATGAACGATGAACTGCAACACCTGAAAAACCTGGGCAAGACATCGGCGCAATGGCTTCACGCAGTGGGCATCCACAGCGCATCGGATTTGCGTCGACTCGGGGCAGTGGATGCCTATCGTGCCGTGAGAACCCGCGGATTCAGAGCCTCGAAAGTGCTGTTGTACGCTATCGAGGGCGCCTTGATGGACATTCACTGGAATGACATCCCGCTGGAACGCAAAGAAGCCTTGAATAAACAGTTGGAAGCGATATCGTCACGCCATAAGAATTGATTGTGCAGGTCTGTCATGTATCTACTCGGGGAGCAACCGGCATACGCCGATGAATTGATCAATCGGCTGCAGAGCATTCCCGCTCGACTATTGGAAGGCTTGTCCCCCTGCGGCGAAGCCATTGAACTCGAAGAAAGCCCCGACCTTGCCCCGCAACTGGCCGATGATCGGCTCTACCTGATCGAAAGCGGCCTGGTGCATGCCAGGGTCGACGAACGCCCCCTGTTCTACCTGCATGAAGGCGACCTGGTGGGACTGCGCCAGGGTATCGACTGGCCCCGTTGCCTGCTGAGCAGCGATGGCCCGCTACGCCTGCTGCCCTACCAGCGACGCGCGGTGTTCCAGCACATCTACGCCGACGAAGCCCGCAGTGAAATGCTGCTGCGCTACCTGGTGGGCCAGACAGCCTTGCTGACGGATGCCGTGACCCGGCTCAAGCAGCCGGAGTTTCGCAGCAGCAACGGTTTCCAACAGGTCGCCGCTGGCGAAGTGCTGATCCGCCAGGGCGACGATGCCGACCACGTGTTCATCATCATCAACGGGCATGCCGAGGCCTTTGTCGACGGGCACAAGGTCGGTGACGTGCCCAAGGATGAAATTTTCGGTGCCATGGCCGTGTTCACCGGCGAGAAACGCAGCGCCAGTGTAATCGCCAGCGAGCCCTGCTCGGTCATGCTGATCCCCAAGGAGCAGTTCCTCAGCCTGACCCAGAGCAACCCGCGCATTGCCCACAGCCTGATCCAGAGCATGGCGCGCCGCATCGACCTGCTGAACCGGGAAGTCACCCGCCTGACCGCCACCCGGCAGTCCCACTGAGCCATGAAGGAAGTGTCGACGAACGGTCGAAAAAAAGCGGTTGACTTAGAAATGAGAATCGTTATGATTATCACAACTGATCGCGAGATCGGTTGGATTTTCTGAAGGGACCCTGGTTCGGACTCTCAGATTATCTCCTCATCAGGCTAATCACGGTTATTGACCCGGCTTTTTGCCGGGTCTTTTTTTGCCTGTAATCCGCTGATCGTCAGCGGCCGCCCGACGGCTCCGTCGACCACTCCAGTTGCGCCAACAATTCGTCCAGCAGTCCCGAGGCACCGAGGCGCAGATGGTCGGCGTCGACCCAGCCCGCACCGAAACGGCTCCTGGCCAGTTCGATGTAGGTCCGCGCATCGGCCAGGGTACGAATCCCCCCCGCCGCCTTCAAGCCAACCAGCCCACCGCGCTCGGCGATAGCCTCGAGCATGATGCGCACCGCCTGCTCGGTGGCGTTGACCAGCACCTTGCCGGTACTCGTCTTGAGGAAGTCGGCACCGGCGGCAATCGCATCCTGGCTGGCCTGGCGAATCATCTGCGGGTCACGCAGCTCGCCGGTCTCCAGGATCACCTTGAGCCGGGCCCTGCCGACACACAGGTCGCGACAGGCCGCGACCATGGTCAACCCCGTCTGCGTATCGCCCATCAGCAGCGAGCGATAGGGATAGACCAGGTCCACCTCATTCGCCCCAGCCCTGAGTACCGCTTCCGTCTCCGAAACCGCCGAGGCCACGTTCGGCCCGCCATAGGGAAAGTTGACCACCGTGGCCACCCGGATCTCCTGCGCGCCGAGGCTGTCGAGCGTCTGCCGGGCCAGGGCGACGAAACGCGGAAAGACGCATACCGCGGCAACCGGCCCGAAGGGCGTCAGGGCCCGCTGGCACAGCGATACGATGCGCTCGGCATCGTCGTCATTGCTCAACGAGGTCAGGTCGAGCAGCCCCAGGGCCTGTTGCGCCAACTGCCGATCCGTCTGGTTCATCTGCTTCATGTCTGCTCCCACATCCGATCATTGCATCTGCGCGGCCAGGACCCCAGGCAACGCGCCGTGCACGTTGTGGACACAATAAAGGAGTCATTCGGCGGAAATCATGGCAAGCCAAAGACAAAGACCCTGGCTACACAAGAACAGGAAACATCGCTGCACCAACACGCAAAAATCTCACAAAGACCAGGCAGTGGACCTCCAAGACAGCTGTTTCCAGATGTACCTACAGCCAATCGACGGATTGGCTGACGTGGCGACCTGAACTCAGCGGGCAATGATCAGCGGATGCCCCCGCTCGGGATGAGGCAGCACCAGCACCTCCAGGCCGAACACGGCCTTGAGCCGGTCCGCCTGCAGGGCCTCGGCCGGACTGGCCAGGGCCCGGGGCCTGCCCTGTTCGAGGAGCAGCAGGCGATCGCAGTAACGTGCCGCCAAGTTCAGGTCATGCAGGATGATCAGTACTGCGGCGCCACGGTCGGCAAATTCACGAATCGCCTGCAGGGTGGTGTGCTGATGCAGGGGATCGAGCATCGAGGTCGGTTCGTCGAGCAGCAGGGTCTGGCCTGCATGGCCCGGCCAGAGCTGCGCCAGCACGCGCGCCAGGTGCACACGCTGGCGTTCGCCGCCCGACAACGCCAGGTAGCTGCGCCCGGCCAGGTGAGCCGCATCGGCGGCCTGCAGGGCCTCGCTGACGATTTCCCGGTCACGTACCTGCCCGCTCTGGTGCGGCAGGCGCCCCATGCCGACGACCTCCTCGACCCGAAAGGCGAAATCCAGGGTCGAGCTCTGCGGCAGTACTGCCAGGCGCTGCGCCCTTTGCGCGCCCTTCCATTGGGCCAGGGGCTGCTGGTCCAGCCAGACCTCGCCCTCGCTTGGCGCCAGTTCGCCGCCCAGGGCACCGAGCAAGGTACTCTTGCCGGCCCCGTTCGGGCCGAGAACCCCCAGCAACTCGCCTGGCCGGAGTTCGAGATCGATACCCGCCAGCACAGGCTGCGCACCGCGGCAGACCGTCAAGTTCCGCGCTCGTAGCATCAGGCACGTCCCCGCAACAGCAGATACAGGAAGAAAGGCGCGCCGAGGAATGCCGTGACGATGCCGATAGGCAGTTCCGCCGGGGCCAACGCCAGCCGCGCGACCAGGTCGGCGAACAGCAGCAGGGTACCGCCAGCCAGCACCGACGCCGGCAGCAACACCCGGTGATCCGGACCGGCCAGCAGCCGCACCAGGTGCGGCACCACCAGGCCGATGAAGCCGATCATGCCGGCGGCAGCCACCGCCGCCCCCACGCCCAGAGCGGTACAGAGCACCAGCTCACGCTTGAGTCCTTCGACGTCGATCCCCAGGTGGCCGGCCTCCGACTCACCAAGCAGCAGTGCATTCAGGGCCTTGGCCCGGCGTGGCAGCCACAGCGCCACGCCCACCGTAATCAGCAACAGTGGCCACAGGCGCGCATAACTGGCGCCATTGAGACTGCCCAGGTTCCAGAACGTCAGGGTCCGCAAGGTCGCGTCGTCGGCCAGATAGGTGAACAACCCAACCGCCGAGCTGGCCAGGGCCGTCAGCGCGATCCCCGCCAACAGCATGATTGCCACGCTGGTCTGGCCATTGCTCCGCCCCAGCCGATAGACCAGCGCCGTCACCCCCAATCCGCCGAGGAAGGCACACAGGGACAACAGGTAGGGGCCCATCACCTCCGGCAATCCGCCAAAGGCCGCCCCTCCGACGATCGCAATCGCCGCCCCGAGCGCCGCGCCGCTGGACACCCCCACCAGCCCCGGGTCGGCCAGGGGATTGCGAAACAATCCCTGCATCGCCACCCCGGACAATGCCAGCACTCCACCCACCGACAGTCCCAACAGGGTACGGGGCAGACGGATCTGCCCGAGAATCAGCTCCGCCTGCTCCAGCCCCTCGGCCGGCAACGCCACGCCCAGCAGGCGCAATGCCGCCCGCAGGATATCGGCCAGCGGCAGGCTGACCGGGCCCAAGGCCAGCGACAGCCAGGTCGCCAGCAGGCACAGCAGGCCCAGGCCGACGAACAAGGTACGAGGCTTGACCAGCACGGTCATGGTGCGGACGAACCCTTCGCGTAGAACTCCCCGGTGAGTTTCTTCAGCGACGCCGGCAAGCGCGGCCCAAGCCCGCCGACCAGCAGGGTCGGATCCAGCTCGAAGACCCGCCCGGCCTTGGCCGCGCGGGTCGAGGCCAGGATCGGGTTCTCTTTGAGCAGCGCCTGGCGGGCGGCATCGCCGCTCAGACTGCGATCGGCGAACACCAGCACCTCGGGATTCAATCCGGCCAGGGCCTCGACCGAGAAAGGCTTGTAGCCATTATGGGTGGCCAGGTTATGCCCGCCGGCCTGGGTCACCAGCCATTCGGCGGCGGTGCCCTTGCCGGCGATCAGCGGCTTGCCCCCGGCATTTCCGATCAGCAGCAAGACCCCTGGCGCCGGCTGCCCGGCCTGAACCTGCCTGAGGCTGGCCTGCTGCTGGTCGAGCTGCTGCCGGTAACCCTGGAACAGCTGCGCGGCCCGCGGCTCGTCACCCAGCAACCGGCCCAGGTGCTGCAGGTTGCCTTGCAGGCTCGGCAGGTCCGGCTCGGCGGAGAACAATTCGACCCGCACTCCGGCGCCACGCACCTGCGCCAGAACGGGTGGCGGCCCCATTTCCTCGGTACCGATCAGGATCTGCGGGCGCAGGCTCAGGATGCCCTCGGCCGACAGCTGGCGCTGATAACCGATGCTTGGCAGGGCCTTGAGCGTCTCGGGGTGCTGGCTGGTGGTGTCGACCCCCACCAGGTGCGACTCCGCACCCAGCGCACTGACCCACTCCGACAACGCGCCGCCGGCACTGACCCAACGCTGCGGCACTTGCTCGGCCATCACCGCATGGCTGAGCGCAAGCCCGGCCCCCAGTGCAATCAGACATGAACTCAGGCGCATGGACAAATATCCTTCGAAAGATGATCGAGCGACAGGCCCCAGGGACAGGCAGGTGCCCGTTCGCCCTCGAGCAAACGGTTATTTGATAATTATTTGCATTTGGACGTCAACCCGAGACATCTCCTGTCACAGGTTTCACCCCATCCCATCGCCTGCCGTATCCTTCCCCTTAATTAAAGGCCGGAGCGGCTTGCAAAGGATCGAAATGAAATTTCTCTGTGCTTCAGACACCCTCGCCGACAACAGCAGCCGTGGCTTCGACCTGGACGGCAGCCCGCTGCTGGCAGTGCGTCGTGCCGGGCAGGTGTATGTCTATCGCAATCGCTGCCCACACCGTGGCATTGCCCTCGAATGGCAACCCGACCAGTTCCTCGATCCCAGCGCCAGCCTGATCCAGTGCGCCACCCATGGCGCACTGTTCCTGATCGAAAACGGTGAATGCGTGGCCGGGCCCTGTGCCGGCCAGTCGCTGACGGCGCTGCCCTGCCGGGAAGACGCCGAGGGCATCTGGGTGCGGGCCTAGAGTAGTACTGGCAGGCGCCGGTCCACGCGAACTTCCTCAGGCGTCAGGCTGACCCCGTAGGCCAACACCTCGACACCTGCCGCCACTGCCTCACGCAGGGCCTGGGCGTAGCCGGGATCGATTTCCTGTGCCGGACGCACCGCCTCGATTCCGGTCAGGTTGACGCAGTACAACTGCACCGCCCGTACCCCCTCGCGCGCCAGCGCGGCCAGTTCGCGCAGGTGCTTGGCGCCGCGCTGGGTGACGGCATCCGGAAAGGCCGCCACCGCGGAGTCATCGAAGCCGAGGGTGACACTTTTGACCTCGACGAACGCCGGCCCCGTCGGGTAGTCCAGGCGGAAATCGACCCGGCTGTTCTCCTGGCCGTAGGCAACTTCGCGCTTCAAGCCGGTGAAGCCATCGAGTTCACTGATCAGCCCGGCACGCAGGGCCTCCTCGACCAGCGGGTTGGCCCGTGCCGTATTGATGCATGCCAGCCGTCCCTGGGGCGTCTCGCCGATTTCCCAGGTCCCGGGCAGCTTGCGCTTGGGGTCGTTGGAACGGCTGAACCAGACCTGCCCGCCTTCGACCATGCAGTTGAGCATCGAGCCGGTGTTCGGGCAGTGGATAGTCAGCCATTCACCGCTGGCGGTCTCGATATCCGCCAGGAAGCGCTTGTAGCGCTTGATCAGCCGTCCCTCTTCGAGTGCAGGAGAAAAACGCATCAGCCTTGCCAGCTCCGCAGGCCACGGGCAATCCGCTCCACCGCCTGCTGCAGGCGCGGCAGGCTCTGGGTATAGGCAAAACGCACATGATGGCTGGCCAGGTGATGACCGAAATCCAGGCCCGGAGTGAACGCCACGTGCTCGGTCTCCAGGAAATGCTTGCAGAACGCGAAGGCATCGCCGCCGAACGCGCTGACATCCGCGTACAGGTAGAACGCGCCTTCAGGCTCCACCGCGATGCCGAAGCCCAGCTCGCGCAACGCCGGCAGAAGGAAGTCCCGACGACGGGCAAATTCGGCGCGACGCTCTTCGAGAATGCTCAGGGTCTGCGGCTCGAAACAGGCCAGGGCGGCATGCTGGGCCATGCTCGGGGCGCTGATGTAGAGGTTCTGCGCCAGTTTCTCCAGTTCAGCCACGGCCTCCGGCGGTGCGACCAGCCATCCCAGGCGCCAACCGGTCATGCCGAAATATTTGGAAAAGCTATTTAGAACGAAGGCACTGTCATCGACTTCGAGCACGCTGGTGGCGTCGCAACCGTAGGTCAGCCCGTGGTAGATCTCGTCCACCACCAGGTGACCGCCATGGCCCTTGACCGCCTTCGACAGGCTCGCCAGTTCATCACCGCCCAGCAAGGTCCCGGTCGGGTTCGCCGGGGAGGCGACGAGGGCACCCACGCTGTTCTCGTTCCAATGCCGGTCGACCAGCTCGGCCGTCAGCTGATAGCGCACATCCGGTCCGACCGGTACTAACTGTGCAGCCCCTTCGACCAGGCGCAGGAAGTGACGATTGCACGGGTATCCCGGATCGGCCAGCAACCAGTGCCTGCCCGGGTCGACCAGCAGGCTGCTGGCCAACAGCAATGCCCCGGAACCACCGGGCGTGACCAGGATGCGTTGCGGGTCGATCGCCAGGCCATAGCGCTGGCGGTAGAACCCGGAGATCGCCTCGCGCAGCTCCGGCAAGCCACGGGCGGCGGTGTAGCGGGTCTTGCCCGCGGCCAGGGCCGCCTGGCCGGCCTGGATGATCGGCTCGGCAGTGGTGAAATCCGGCTCACCGATTTCGAGATGGATCACGTCGTGCCCGGCGGCCTGCAATTCGTTGGCGCGCGCCAGCAGGGCCATCACGTGGAACGGTTCGATCGCGCGGCTGCGCGCACTGTAGGACTGAGCCATTGGCCTTCCTTGCATTCGTGTAGGCAAAATCGGGTTGGGCAAAATCCGATCTTACCCGAGCGCAGCCCACCGGGAACCTTTAAAACATCGGCGAAGTCCATGAAGACCGGCGGCGAAGCATTCCGACATCATGGCCAGGATTGACTAAAATGAATTATCGGCCATCCCGTCCCGCCAGGCTCGACAACCGGGAGTAGCGCGCCCCGATTTGATCTGGTAAGTTCGCCCGCTTGCAGCCGCAGGGCCGGCAGGTGTCGGTGACGTTTCAATCCTGCGCAATGGATTAGAAGAGTAGAGGCGGTCCATTACATGCCCACCCAAGCAAAGCAGCAAAACATCCAGTCGATCAGCGGCTTCGAACCCTACGTTGAAAGCCAGGGCGAGGAGTACATGGGTGAGCCCATGCGCAAGCACTTCACCAAGATCCTGCAGAAGTGGAAGCAGGACCTGATGCAGGAAGTCGACCGCACCGTTGATCACATGAAAGATGAAGCAGCCAACTTTCCTGATCCCGCCGACCGCGCCAGCCAGGAAGAGGAATTCAGCCTCGAACTGCGCGCCCGCGACCGCGAACGCAAACTGATCAAGAAGATCGACAAGACCCTGCAACTCATCGAGGACGAAGAGTACGGCTGGTGCGAATCCTGCGGCGTCGAGATCGGCATCCGCCGACTGGAAGCCCGACCGACCGCTGACATGTGCGTCGACTGCAAGACCCTTGCAGAAATCAAGGAAAAACAGGTCGGCAAGTAACCCTCGCCGAACTGAACGAACGGAGCGTGCGAACGCTCCGTTTTCGTTTCTGCGCCTGCTGGCACCACCTGCGGATTCTCCAGTACCCTGCCCTCCATGACTGCCTCTACTGCTTCTCCCGCCTACGTCGGTCGTTTTGCCCCTACTCCCAGTGGACACCTGCACTTCGGCTCGCTGGTCGCGGCCCTGGCTTCCTACCTGGATGCCCGCGCGGTCGGCGGCCGCTGGCTGCTGCGCATGGAAGACCTTGACCCGCCACGGGAAGTGCCGGGCGCCCAGGCCGCCATTCTGGACGCCCTGGAGCGCTACGGTTTCGAGTGGGACGGCGAACTGATCCGCCAAAGCGAACGCCACGACGCCTACGCCCAGGTACTCGATCGCCTCTTCAGCCAGGGGCTGGCCTATGCCTGCACCTGCTCGCGCAAGGAGCTGGAGGCCTACCACGGGGTCTACCCGGGCCTGTGCCGCAACCTTGGCCATGCCCAGGAGAACGCGGCCATCCGCCTGCGTGTCCCGGAGCTCAGCTACAGCTTCCAGGACCGGGTCCAGGGCGAATTGCGCCA
This sequence comes from Pseudomonas vanderleydeniana, assembly GCF_014268755.2. Lineage (NCBI taxonomy): Bacteria > Pseudomonadati > Pseudomonadota > Gammaproteobacteria > Pseudomonadales > Pseudomonadaceae > Pseudomonas > Pseudomonas vanderleydeniana. The sequence goes on from NZ_CP077093.1 coordinate 6,345,079, forward strand.
GCACCTGGGGCGCGAAGCCGGCGATTTCGTGATCCGTCGCCGCGACGGCCTCTACGCCTACCAGCTGGCAGTGGTGCTCGACGACGCCTGGCAGGGCGTCACCGATATCGTCCGCGGCGCCGACCTGCTCGACTCGACGCCGCGCCAGCTCTACCTGCAGGAACTGCTCGGGCTGCCGCAGCCGCGTTACCTGCACGTCCCGCTGATCATCCAGCCGGACGGCAACAAGCTCGGCAAGTCCTACCGCTCGCCGCCGCTGACCGGCGACCAGGCCACGCCGCTGCTGTTGCGCGCCCTGCGCACCCTCGGCCAGAAGCCGCCTGCCGAACTGGAACAGGCCACGCCGCGGGAAGTACTCGACTGGGGAATTGGCCATTGGGATGCCACACTGATACCCAGGGTCGCGACCCTGGCCGAAGCGCAATTGCACTGACGCCCCTTGCAGGTTGGCGCCCATCCGTTACCATCGCCGCACGTTTTCGGGCACGTCATAAAAAAGAGAGGCCAGGATGTACATCTATCGATTGGTCCTGCTCCTGGTCGTCGGGATCTATCTGTTCTCGCCAGCGATCATGGACTGGTGGATCGACGCGACAGGCGCCTGGTATCGGCCGTACCTGCTCTGGCTGATCCTGATCGTCGTGACCTTCATCCTGCAGAGCCAAAAAGATGCCGATGAGCTTTAGCCTGACCCAGATGCTGCTGGTCAGCGCCGCCTACCTGCTGGCGCTGTTCGGCGTGGCCTGGATCAGCGAACGGGGCGTGATCCCACGCTCGATCATTCGCCACCCGCTGACCTACACCCTGTCGCTGGGCGTCTATGCCAGTGCCTGGGCGTTCTACGGCACGGTCGGCCTGGCCTACCAGTATGGCTACGGCTTCCTCTCCAGCTACCTCGGCGTCTCCGGGGCGTTCCTGCTGGCACCGGTGCTGCTGTACCCGATCCTGAAGATCACCCGCACCTACCAGCTGTCGTCACTGGCCGACCTGTTCGCCTTCCGCTTCCGCAGCACCTGGGCCGGCGCGCTGACCACGGTATTCATGCTGATCGGCGTGCTGCCACTGCTGGCCCTGCAGATCCAGGCCGTGGCCGACTCCATCGGCATCCTCACCCGCGAGCCGGTGCAGCATCGCGTGGCCCTGAGTTTCTGCGCCCTGGTCACGCTCTTCACCATCTTCTTCGGCTCCCGGCACATCGCCACCCGGGAAAAGCACCAGGGCCTGGTGTTCGCGATCGCGTTCGAGTCGGTGATCAAGCTGGTGGCCATCGGCGGCGTCGGTCTCTATGCCCTCTACGGCGTATTCGACGGCCCGCAGCAACTGGAACTGTGGCTGCTGCAGAACCAGACCGCCCTCGCCGCCCTGCACACCCCGCTGCAGGAAGGCCCCTGGCGCACCCTGCTGCTGGTGTTCTTCGCCTCGGCGATCGTGATGCCGCACATGTATCACATGGCCTTTACCGAGAACCTCAACCCGCGCTCGCTGGTCAGCGCGAGTTGGGGCCTGCCGCTGTTCCTGTTGCTGATGAGCCTGGCGGTACCGCTGATTCTCTGGGCTGGCCTGAAGCTGGGTGCCACCACCAACCCGGAGTACTTCACCCTCGGTATCGGTATCGCCGCGAACAACCCGGCCCTGGCCCTGCTGGCCTACGTCGGTGGGCTGTCAGCGGCCACCGGGCTGATCATCGTCACCACCCTGGCCCTCTCCGGCATGGCCCTGAACCACCTGGTGCTGCCGCTCTACCAGCCACCGGCCGAGGGCAACATCTACCGCTGGCTGAAGTGGACCCGCCGCGCCCTGATCGTCGCGATCATCATGGCCGGCTATGGCTTCTACCTGCTGCTGGGCGCCGAACAGGACCTGGCCAACCTCGGTATCGTCGCCTTCGTCGCCACCCTGCAATTCCTGCCGGGCGTGCTGTCGGTGCTGTACTGGCCGACCGCCAACCGGCGCGGTTTCATCGCCGGTCTGATGGCCGGGGTGCTGGTGTGGCTGGTGACCATGATGCTGCCGCTGGTCGGCAACCTGCAGGGTTTCTATATTCCGCTGCTGAACATGATCTACGTGCTGGACGACACCAGTTGGCATATGGCGGCGATCGCCTCGCTGGCGGCCAACGTGCTGATGTTCACCCTGGTCTCGCTGTTCAGCAATGCCAGCACCGAGGAGGCCAGTGCCGCCGAGGCCTGCGCAGTCGACAACGTCCGTCGTCCGCAGCGCCGCGAACTGCATGCCGCCTCGCCCCAGGAGTTCGCCACGCAACTGGCCAAGCCGTTGGGAGCCAAGGCGGCGCAGAAGGAAGTCGAACAGGCCCTGCGCGACCTCTACCTGCCCTTCGACGAGCGCCGCCCCTACGCCCTGCGTCGCCTGCGCGACCGGATCGAGGCCAACCTGTCCGGCCTGATGGGGCCGAGCGTGGCCCAGGACATGGTCGAGACCTTCCTGCCCTACAAGGCTGGCGGCGAAAGCTACGTGACCGAGGACATCCACTTCATCGAAAGCCGACTCGAGGATTACCACTCGCGCCTGACCGGCCTGGCCGCCGAACTCGATGCCCTGCGCCGCTACCACCGCCAGACCCTGCAGGAATTGCCGATGGGCGTCTGCTCGCTGGCCAAGGACCAGGAAATCCTGATGTGGAACAGGGCCATGGAGGAACTCACCGGCGTCGCCGCGCAACGAGTGGTCGGCTCGCGCCTGCCGACCCTGGGCGAGCCGTGGAGAGAATTGTTGCAAGGTTTTATCAACCTGCCGGACGAACACCTGCACAAGCAACGCCTGGCCCTCGACGGCCAGACCCGCTGGCTGAACCTTCACAAGGCGGCGATCGACGAACCGCTGGCCCCTGGCAACAGCGGGCTGGTGCTGCTGGTCGAAGACCTGACCGAAACGCAGATGCTCGAGGACAAGCTGGTGCACTCCGAGCGCCTGGCGAGCATCGGCCGCCTGGCGGCCGGGGTTGCCCATGAAATCGGCAACCCGATCACCGGTATCGCCTGCCTGGCGCAGAACCTGCGCGAGGAACGCGAGGAAGACGGCGAGATCACCGAAATCAGCGGGCAGATCCTCGAACAGACCAAACGCGTGTCGCGCATCGTCCAGTCGCTGATGAGCTTCGCCCACGCCGGCAGCCACCAGCACAACGACGAAGCGGTATGCCTGGCCGAGGTCGCGCAGGATGCCATTGGTCTGCTGGCGCTGAACCGGCGCAATTTCGAAGTACAGTTCTTCAACCTCTGCGACCCGGACCACTGCGTCGAGGGCGACCCGCAGCGCCTGGCGCAAGTGTTGATCAACCTGCTGTCCAACGCCCGTGACGCCTCGCCTGCCGGCAGCGCGGTACGGGTCAAGAGCGAGGCCTTCGAACATACCGTCGATCTGATCGTCGAAGATGAAGGCACCGGCATTCCGAAGAACATCATGGATCGATTGTTCGAACCCTTCTTCACCACCAAGGATCCTGGCGAAGGTACCGGACTGGGCCTTGCACTGGTCTATTCCATCGTTGAAGAGCATTATGGACAAATCACCATCGACAGCCCGGCTGACACCGAAAGCCAACGAGGCACCCGTATCCGGATAACCCTGCCCCGTCATGTCGAAGCGACGTCCGCTGTGAACTGAGACCGTCGAGAGAACCGAATCAATGCCGCACATTTTGATCGTCGAAGACGAAACCATTATCCGCTCCGCACTGCGCCGCCTGCTGGAGCGCAATCAGTACCAGGTCAGCGAGGCCGGCTCGGTACAGGAAGCCCAGGAACGCTTCAGCATCCCCTCGTTCGACCTGATCGTCAGCGACCTGCGCCTGCCCGGCGCGCCGGGTACCGAGTTGATCAAGCTCGGCCAGGGCACGCCGGTGCTGATCATGACCAGCTACGCCAGCCTGCGTTCGGCCGTCGACTCGATGAAGATGGGCGCGGTGGACTACATCGCCAAGCCATTCGACCACGACGAGATGCTGCAGGCCGTCGCGCGCATCCTGCGCGACCGCCAGAACGGCCAGGCGGCTCCGGCCGAGCGCAGCGCACCGAAGAGCGCTGGCGCGGCGGAGAAATCCCTGGGCGGCAACAGCAACGGCGAGATCGGCATCATCGGCTCCTGCCCACCGATGCAGGACCTCTATGGCAAGATCCGCAAGGTCGCGCCCACCGACTCCAACGTGCTGATCCAGGGCGAGTCGGGGACCGGCAAGGAGCTGGTGGCCCGTGCCCTGCACAACCTGTCCAAGCGGGCCAAGGCCCCGATGATCTCGGTGAACTGCGCGGCCATCCCGGAAACCCTGATCGAGTCCGAGCTGTTCGGCCACGAGAAAGGCGCATTCACTGGCGCCAGCGCCGGTCGTGCCGGCCTGGTGGAGGCGGCTGACGGCGGCACGCTGTTCCTCGACGAAATCGGCGAACTGCCACTGGAAGCCCAGGCGCGCCTGCTGCGCGTGCTGCAGGAAGGCGAGATCCGCCGGGTCGGTTCGGTACAGTCGCAGAAGGTCGACGTGCGCCTGATCGCCGCGACCCACCGTGACCTGAAGAACCTGGCCAAGATCGGCCAGTTCCGTGAAGACCTGTATTACCGCCTGCACGTGATTGCACTGAAACTGCCGGCCCTGCGCGAACGTGGTGCAGACGTCAACGAAATCGCCAACGCCTTCCTCGCCCGCCAGAGCGCCCGCATCGGGCGTAACGACCTCAAGTTCGCCGCCGATGCCGAACAAGCCATCCGCCACTACTCTTGGCCGGGTAACGTCCGTGAGCTGGAGAATGCGGTCGAGCGCGCGGTGATTCTGTGCGAGAACCCGGAAATCTCGGCGGACCTGCTGGGTATCGACATCGAGCTGGGCGACCTGGAGGAAGAGGAATTCATCGGCCTGGCGCCAGCGCCGAGCAGCGCGGCCAACAGCAGCCACGAACCGACCGAGGACCTGTCCCTGGAAGACTACTTCCAGCATTTCGTCCTCGAGCACCAGGACCACATGACCGAGACCGAGCTGGCACGCAAGCTCGGCGTCAGCCGCAAGTGCCTGTGGGAACGTCGCCAGCGCCTGGGTATCCCGCGGCGCAAGACCGGGGCAACCAGCGAAAGCTGAGCGGCACAGCCCCACAGGTAACACCCTTGGATGTGAAAAAACTGTTACCTCAGATTTTTCACGTAACAAAAGCCGGGTCTATCGGTAACGAAAGCCCGGCTTTTTTTCGCCTCCGAAAAGCTGGAAAACCGTCGAAAGCCCCGGTTTTACTGGAGATCGCAAAAGTTGGCACGGCACCTGCTATATGTTTGGTACAAGAACAATAACAAGCGACGTACAAGACAATAAAAATAAGACGAATCGACTCACGCATAACAAGAACAAAACGGCGGAGGCGCAGCTAACTGATTCTTTTGGAGAGGCGTTGTATTTGGGGCTTGCCCCACGATCAGGCCGAGAACAACAAAAACTGCACTCGAAGCAGAGCCCGAACTGATTGGATCCACGGATCATGACGACACAGCGACCAAAGCAATCCGTTTGCTCTTGACTCCCGATTGGGAGGCGTCACAGGGAAGACCTGTGACACAGGGCGATCAACAAAAACAAAAAGCCCGCAACCATAATAAAAAGAGCACGCAACTACTTCTGGGGGAGCCTCGAGCTCCCCTTGTAGTTTCCGCAACATCCCCTTCCTGCCTCGATCAGCCCCGCACTACAAGGCCTTGAGCCCATCCAGGACAGTCGTCCTGCAGCGTCCTACACCATCCCTCGACTAAATGCTAGAATCCCCGCCCATCATGCGGCCATTATCCGTGCTCGCCGAATATTCCTTCAAACAGTGCATCCCATGCTGAAGAAGCTGTTCCAGTCATTCCGTTCTCCCGTGCGTCGAACGCCACACAAGCGCAGTACCCCTGAAGTGCTCAACAGCAGCCAGCATTCGCTGCAAAAGGCCCAGTTCAGCCGGTACGCGGTGAATATCGTCGAGCGCCTGCAGAACGCCGGCTACCAGGCTTACCTGGTCGGCGGCTGCGTGCGCGACATGCTGCTGGGCATCACGCCCAAGGACTTCGACGTCGCCACCAGCGCCACGCCGGAACAGATCCGGGCCGAGTTCCGCAATGCCCGCATCATCGGGCGGCGTTTCAAGCTCGTGCACATCCATTTCGGCCGCGAAATCATCGAGGTCGCGACCTTCCGCGCCAACCATCCGCAGGACGAGGACGAGGAAGACAGCAACCAGTCGTCCCGTAACGAAAGCGGGCGCATTCTGCGCGACAACGTCTACGGCACACTGGAAGACGATGCCCAGCGCCGCGACTTCACGATCAACGCCCTGTACTACGATCCGGTCAGCGAGCGCATTCTCGACTACGCCAATGGCGTGCACGACATCCGCAACCGGCTGATCCGCCTGATCGGCGACCCGACCCGCCGTTACCAGGAAGACCCGGTGCGGATGCTGCGGGCCGTGCGTTTCGCCGCCAAGCTCGACTTCGGCATCGAACGCCACACCGTCACCCCGATTCGCGACCTGGCGCCACTGCTGCGCGAGATCCCGTCGGCACGGCTGTTCGAGGAAGTGCTCAAGCTGTTCCTCTCCGGCCATGCCGCCGACACCTTCGAGATGCTGGTCGACCTGAACCTGTTCGAACCGCTGTTCCCGGCCAGCTTCGAGGCCCTGGAACACAACCCGACCTACACCCACACGCTGATCAGCCAGGCGCTGATCAACACCGACCTGCGCATCAAGCAGAACAAGCCGGTCACCCCGGCGTTCCTGTTTGCCGCGCTGCTGTGGCCGGCGCTGCCAGCACGGGTGCTGCGCCTGCAATCGCGCGGCATGCCGCCGATTCCGGCCATGCAGGAAGCCGCTCACGAATTGATCAGCGAACAATGCCAGCGCATCGCGATCCCCAAGCGCTTCACCATGCCGATCCGCGAGATCTGGGACATGCAGGAACGCCTGCCGCGCCGCAGCGGCAAACGGGCCGACCAGTTGCTGGACAACCCGCGCTTCCGCGCCGGCTACGACTTCCTGCTGCTGCGTGAAACCGCGGGCGAGCAGACCGACGGCCTCGGCGAATGGTGGACCGACTACCAGGACGCCACCGATGCCGGTCGCCGCGACATGATCCGCGACCTCAGCGGCAAGGAAGACAGCAGTGGCGCGCCCCGCAAGCGTCGGCGCAGCAACGCCGGCAAACGCAAGCGCACCGCCGGTTCGGAAGAGTGAATTGATGGAGCGCGTCTATATCGGACTGGGCAGCAACCTCGCCGACCCGGCGGAACAACTGCGCAACGCGGTGCAGGCCCTGGCCCAACTGCCGGATAGCGAACTGGCCGGTGTTTCCGCGTTCTACCAGAGCGACTCGTTGCTGCCAGGCCAGCCGCGCTACACCAACGCGGTAGCCGCGATCGACAGTCGCCTGCCGCCCCTGGAACTGCTCGACGCCCTGCAGCGCATCGAGCTCGACCAGGGTCGCGAACGCCACGAGCGCTGGGGCCCGCGCACGCTGGACCTGGACATCCTGCTGTTCGGTGACCGGCTGATCGACGAGCCGCGCTTGAAGGTCCCGCACTATCACATGCAGGCCCGCGCGTTCGTGCTCTACCCACTGGCGGAACTGGCCCCGGCCGACCTGCAACTGGCCGATGGCCGCAGCCTGCAGGAGCTGTTGGCCGAATGTCCGTTCGTCGGCGTGGAACGCCTGGCCCCGTAACCCTGCGGGAGCGCCCCGACTAGCCTCGCTCCTACGGGTAAAGCGTTCCCTCCCCGGCCTGTCGTCCCGTGCTGAATCGCATCAGTCACAGCGGTAACACTTCTACCGTAACATTGCGGTAACACATACGATTGACTTCCCCAGTCCTCCTCACGACTATAGGCGTCCCATTGCCGCCCCTGCGGCGTTAAAGGGCGCAATCCAGGCTTTATAAGCACGACAGAAGAACGTGCGCCTGTATAAATGACGAATCACGCGCGTTACTCGCAGTAATTTGCACGGCGCCTGAAGAGGACTTTTTCATGCCAGACATTACCCTGACCACCTTGCAAAGCCTCAAGCAGAAAGGTGAGAAAATCACCATGCTGACCTGCTATGACGCCACTTTCGCCCAAACCAGCTGCGAGGCCGGTGTCGAAGTGCTGCTGATTGGCGATTCGCTGGGCATGGTTTCCCAAGGGCATGACAGCACACTGCCAGTGACTGTGGCCGAAGTCGCGTACCACACCGCCTGCGTCAAGCGCGGCAACCAGGGCGCGTTCATCGTCGCCGACCTGCCGTTCATGGCCTACGCCACCGTCGAACAGACCCTGCACAACAGCGCCCAGCTGATGCAGGCCGGCGCCAACATGGTCAAGGTCGAGGGCGCCGCCTGGCTGGCCGAATCCATTCGCCTGCTGGCCGAGCGCGGCGTACCGGTGTGTGCGCACATGGGCCTGACCCCGCAATCGGTGAACATCTTCGGTGGCTACAAGGTCCAGGGCCGCGGCGAGGCCCAGGCCCGCCAGATGCGCGCCGACGCCATCGCCCTGGAGCAGGCCGGTGCCGCGATGATCCTGCTGGAGTGCGTGCCAAGCGACCTGGCGGCAGAGATCACCCAGGCGGTGAAGGTTCCGGTCATCGGCATTGGCGCCGGCAGTGCGACCGACGGCCAGGTGCTGGTGCTGCACGATATGCTCGGCCTCTCCATCAGCGGCCGCGTGCCCAAGTTCGTCAAGAATTTCATGGCCGGCCAGACCAGCATCCAGGCCGCCATCGGCGCCTACGTCAGCGAAGTCAAGGCAGTGACTTTCCCTGGGACCGAACACGGGTTTTCGGCATGAATACAGTAAAGACCGTTCGTGAACTGCGCGCCGCCGTCGCCCGCGCGCGCAGCGAAGGCAAGCGCATCGGTTTCGTGCCGACCATGGGCAACCTGCATGCCGGCCATGCGGCGCTGGTGACCAAGGCTGCGCAACGCGTGGACTTCGTGGTGGCGAGCATCTTCGTCAACCCGCTGCAGTTCGGCGCCAACGAAGACCTCGACAAGTACCCGCGCACCCTCGCCGCCGATCAGGAAAAGCTGCTGGAAGCCGGCTGCCACCTGCTGTTCGCGCCGACAGTGGAAGAGATGTACCCCGACGGCATGGCCGGGCAGACCCGGGTCAGCGTCCCGCAACTGTCCGAAGGCCTGTGCGGCGCCAGTCGGCCGGGGCACTTCGAAGGCGTGGCGACCGTGGTCAGCAAGCTGTTCAACATGGTCCAGCCGGACCTGGCCGTGTTCGGCCAGAAGGACTTCCAGCAACTGGCGGTGATTCGCGCCCTGGTCCACGACCTGAACATGCCGATCCAGATCATCGGCGAGCCGACGGTGCGCGCTGCCGACGGCCTGGCGCTGTCCTCGCGCAACGGTTTCCTCAGCGAAACCGAGCGTGCTGCCGCCCCGGCCCTGTATCGCAGCCTGAGCCAGATCGCCACGGCCATCGAACAGGGCGAACGCGATTTTTCCAAGCTGCTCGCGGAGCAGGCCAAGCTGATCGAGAGTGCCGGTTTGCGCGTGGACTACCTGGAAATCCGCCACGCCCTGAACCTGCGCACGGCCACCGCGCAGGACCGTGACCTGGTGATTCTGGTCGCCGCCTTCCTCGGCACTACCCGCCTGATCGACAACCTGCACCTGAACCTCGACACGCCAGCCTGAGCAGCGATTGCCCGGACCCAAGGGTTCGGGCAAACTGCCGCCGCACGTGGACTTCCAGACGATTTCGCAACCACTCGCCCACCAGGGGAAAACCGGGGTAAGTGCGAAAAAGTACCGGGAAAAGGTCAGACAAAGCCAAGACAGATGCCAGCGCGAGGTTTACTGTAATCGCGCTGCGTCTCCCAACCGTGCCGACGCAGATTGCCGGACACTGCCTACCACAAGAGCAGGACGATCCGGCGTTTCTGGTGTCCAAAAAAGCCAAATGTCCAAAAGGCAGTTCTCGTAAAAGGAAATCCGCAGCGATGGCGTACTACCGCACTCCTCACGACGTGACCGCTCTGCCCGCCTGGCAGGCGCTGAATCAACACCGCGAAAACATGCACAACTTCAGCATGCGCGAAGCCTTTAATGCCGATCCGCAGCGCTTCAACCAATTCACGCTCAGCAGCTGCGGGTTGTTCCTCGACTACTCCAAGAACCTGATCACCAGCGAAACCCGCAACCTGCTGGTCGGCCTGGCCAATGAAGTCGACCTGCAAGGCGCGATCAAGGCGCTGTTCGCCGGCGAGCCGGTCAACTCGTCCGAGGCCCGCCCGGCCCTGCACACCGCCTTGCGCCGGCCGGTCGGCGACAAGCTGCTGGTCAACGGCGTCAACGTGATGCCCGACGTGCACAAGGTGCTGAACCAGATCACCGAGCTGGTCGGGCGCATCCACGACGGCCTGTGGCGCGGCTACACCGAGAAGCCGATCACCGACGTGGTGAACATCGGTATCGGTGGCTCGTTCCTCGGCCCGGAGCTGGTCTCCGAGGCCCTGCTGTCCTACACCCACAAGGGCGTTCGTTGCCACTACCTGGCGAACATCGACGGCAGTGAATTCCACGAGCTGTCGGCGAAGATTCGCGCCGAGACCACCCTGTTCATCGTCTCGTCGAAATCCTTCAACACCCTCGAAACCCTGAAGAACGCCCAGGCCGCCCGCGCCTGGTACCTGGCCCAAGGTGGTTCCGAGGCCGAGCTGTACAAGCACTTCATCGCGGTATCGAGCAACAACGCCGCCGCCGTGGCCTTCGGCATCCGCGAAGAGAACATCTTCCCGATGTGGGACTGGGTCGGCGGCCGCTACTCGCTGTGGTCGGCCATCGGCCTGCCGATCGCCCTGGCGATTGGCATGTCGAACTTCAAGGAACTGCTGTCCGGCGCCTACACCATGGACCAGCACTTCCAGAACGCGCCGTTCGAACAGAACATGCCGGTCCTGCTGGCCCTGCTGGGTGTCTGGTACGGCAACTTCTGGGGTGCGCAGAGCCATGCGATCCTGCCGTACGACCACTACCTGCGCAACATCACCAAGCACCTTCAGCAGCTGGACATGGAATCCAACGGCAAGAGCGTGCGCCAGGACGGCACGCCGGTGTCGACCGATACCGGCCCGGTGATCTGGGGTGGCGTCGGCTGCAACGGCCAGCACGCCTACCACCAGTTGCTGCACCAGGGCACCCAACTGATCCCGGCCGACTTCATCGTGCCGATCGTCAGCTTCAACCCGGTCGCCGACCACCATCAGTGGCTGTACGCCAACTGCCTGTCGCAGAGCCAGGCACTGATGCTCGGCAAGACCCGCGCCGAGGCGGAAGCCGAGCTGCGTGAAAAGGGCATGAGCGAAGCCGACGTGCAGAAGCTGGCCCCGCACAAGGTGATCCCGGGCAACCGTCCGAGCAACACCCTGGTGGTCGAACGCATCAGCCCACGTCGCCTGGGTGCGCTGGTGGCGATGTACGAGCACAAGGTCTTCGTGCAGAGCGTGATCTGGGGTATCAACGCCTTCGACCAGTGGGGCGTGGAGCTGGGCAAGGAGCTGGGCAAGGGCGTCTACAACCGCCTGACCGGCAGCGAGGAGTCGGCCGCCGAGGACGCCTCGACCCAGGGCCTGATCAACTACTTCCGCGGTCGTCATCGCGGCTGATAGGCACTGTTCCCGGTCAAGCTTCGATCGTTCCCACGCTCCGCGTGGGAACGATCAGCGCTCTGACCGGCCTCTTCGCGGGCAAGCCCTGCTCCTGCAGGTGCGATATTCGGCCTTTTATCCGCTTGAACCCCGCCTCAACAGGGCGCACCCTTGAGTTTGTCGCAGACAAGAACAAGGAATCGCCATGTTCGATATCAGCACATACCCCAAGGCCGAAGCCACCCGCCAGGCCGCCCAACTGAGCCAGGACGACTACCAGCGGCTCTACCGACAATCGATCGACCACCCCGACACCTTCTGGGCCGAACAGGCCAGGCACTTTCTCGACTGGATCAAGCCGTGGCACACGGTGCGCCAATGCGACCTGCGCACCGGCCAGGCCCGCTGGTTCGACGGTGCCCAACTGAACGTCAGCTACAACTGCATTGACCGCCACCTCGCCGAACACGGTGACGATACCGCGCTGCTCTGGGAAGGCGACAATCCCGCCGAGTCGGCGCAGATCACCTACCGCAAGCTCCACCATCACGTCTGCCGGCTGGCCAACGTGCTCAAACAGCGTGGCGTGAAGAAAGGTGACCGGGTCTGCATCTACATGCCGATGATTCCCGAGGCGGTCTACGCGATGCTCGCCTGCACGCGGATCGGTGCGATCCACTCGGTGGTGTTCGGCGGCTTCTCGCCCGAGGCCCTGCGCGACCGCATCCTCGATGCCGGCTGCCAGACGGTGATCACCGCCGACGAAGGCGTACGCGGCGGCAAGTACATCCCGCTCAAGCAGAACGTCGACAAGGCCCTGCAAAGTTGTCCACAGGTCAGCAGCGTGCTGGTGGTGCAACGAACCCAAAGCCCCGTGCCCTGGCTCGAAGGACGGGATATCTGGTACCACGAGGCCGTGCATGGCATCAGCGACGACTGCCCGCCCGAGCCGATGGCCGCCGAGGACCCGCTGTTCATCCTCTACACCTCCGGCAGCACCGGCAAGCCCAAGGGTGTGCTGCACACCACTGGCGGCTATCTGCTGCAGGCGGCGATGACCTTCCGCCACGTCTTCGACTACCGTCCGGGCGAGGTGTTCTGGTGCACCGCCGATGTCGGCTGGGTCACCGGCCATAGCTACATCGTCTATGGCCCATTGGCGAACGGCGCCACCAGCCTGATCTACGAAGGCGTACCGAACTACCCGAGCAGCTCGCGCTTCTGGCAGGTGGTCGACAAGCACCAGGTGAACATCTTCTACACCGCCCCGACGGCCATCAGGGCATTGATGCGCGAGGGTGCCGAGCCGCTGAAGCAGACCTCCCGGGCCAGCCTGCGCCTGCTCGGCAGCGTTGGCGAGCCGATCAACCCGGAGGCCTGGGAGTGGTACTTCAACGTGGTCGGCGAGCAACGCTGCCCCATCGTCGATACCTGGTGGCAGACCGAGACCGGCGGCATCATGCTCACCCCGCTGATCGGCGCCCGGCAACTCAAGCCCGGCTGCGCCACCCAGCCGATGTTCGGCGTGCAACCGGTGCTGCTTGACGAACAAGGCAAGGAAATCAGCGGTGCCGGCAGTGGCGTACTGGTCATCAGGGACAGTTGGCCGGGACAGATCCGCAGCGTCTACGGCGACCCGCAACGCATGGTCGATACCTACTTCAAGCCCTACCCCGGCTACTACTTCACCGGCGACGGGGCGCGTCGCGACGAGGATGGCCACTACTGGATCACCGGGCGGATCGATGACGTGATCAACGTCTCCGGGCATCGCATCGGCACGGCCGAGGTGGAAAGCGCCCTGGTGCTCCATGAGAGCATCGCCGAGGCCGCTGTCGTCGGTTATCCCCATGACCTCAAGGGCCAGGGCATCTATGCCTTCGTCACGCCCATGAACGGCATCGAGGCAAACGAGGCCCTGAAGAAGGAACTGCTGGCCCATGTCAGCCAGGAAATCGGCAGTTTCGCCAAGCCGGACCTGATCCAGTGGGCACCGGCACTGCCGAAGACCCGCTCGGGCAAGATCATGCGGCGCATCCTGCGCAAGATCGCCTGCAACGAACTGGACAGCCTCGGCGACACCTCGACGCTGGCCGATCCGAGCGTGGTCGAGAACCTGATCGGCCAGCGCCTGAACCACTGAGCGGCGAAACGAAAACCACTCCCAGCCCCCGTCTTGCGGGGGCGACGGGCGGGATCGAGGCGCAAAAGGCTGGTAGAATCGCCCGCCAATTCCGACCCAAGGCGCGCTCCATGTCTCCCTTGAACCAGGCGCTGCGCGCCGCCCTCGATCAACGCCAGGACCTGCTGGCCGAACTGCATGCCCAGGGCACCGATTGCTATCGGCTGTTCCATGGCAGCCAGGAGGGCGCCGGTGGCCTGACCATCGACCGCTATGGTCCGCAACTGATGGTGCAGAGTTTCCACCAGACGCTGGATCGCGACTCGCTGCTGGACGCGCACGCCACCGTCAACCAGGCACTGGGCCTGGAAACCCTGCTGGTCTACAACGATCGCTCGCGGGGCAATTCGCGGGTCGACCGGGAAGATGCTGTCTATCGCGCCGAGGAAAACGCCCTGGTCGACCTGGTCGGTCATGAGTGGGGCCTCAACTACCGTGTTCGCGGTCGCCACGCCGGCCAGGACCCACTGCTGTTCCTCGACCTGCGCAATGCCCGTGGCTGGGTCAAGCAGCACAGCCGTGGCAAGAGCGTGCTCAACCTGTTCGCCTACACCTGTGGCGTCGGCCTGAGCGCTGCGGCCGGCGGGGCGCGGGAGGTCTGCAACCTCGATTTCGCCGAAGGCAACCTGGCGGTGGGTCGCGAGAACGGGCAGCTCAACCCTGAGCTGCCCGCCATGCAGTTCGTGCAATCCGATTACTTCCCGGCCATCCGCCAGTTGGCCGGGCTGCCGATTGCCCAGCGTCGGGGCCAGAAGCTGCCGAGCTATCCGCGCCTGGAACAACGCCAGTATGACCTCGTACTGCTCGACCCGCCCGCCTGGGCCAAGAGCGCCTTCGGCACCGTCGACCTGCTGCGCGACTACCAGAGCCTGCTCAAGCCGGCCCTGCTGGCCACGGCCGACAACGGCGTGCTGATCTGCTGCAACAACCTGGCGAAGGTCAGCCTAGACGATTGGCGCGAGCAGGTACTGCGCTGTGCGGAAAAAGCCGGCCGCCCGGTCCGCGACTGGCAGGTGCTCAAGCCGGCCGGGGACTTCCCGTCCAAAGACGGCCAGCCACCACTGAAAACCCTGATCCTCCAGCTCTAGAAATGACGCCAGAAAACCGGGGGTTGCGAAGAAAAAAGGGGATTGCTTCGCAACCATAAACGCGTGCCATACTCCAAGGCACCTCCGACTGAGAAAGACGACGCATCACATGTCCAAAGGATTGAAACGCGCCCTCGGCGCCTTGCTGACCGTCCTCGCGCTGTACACCGTGCTGGGCTTTTTCATCCTGCCGGGCGTGGTGCTGCGCATCGCCAACCAGCAGCTGGCAAACTACGCCACGGTGCCGGCCAAGCTCCAGCGCCTGGAACTCAACCCGTTCAGCCTGGAGGTCACGCTGTGGGGCCTGAACATCGGCGAGCCGGGCAAGGAGCAGGTGTCGTTCGAACGCCTGTACGTCAACCTGCAGATCGACAGCCTCTGGACACACGCCCTGCACCTGGCGGATATCCAGCTCGACACGCCACACGCTGAAATCATCTTCAACAAGGACGGCACGCTGAACCTGGCGCAGTTGTTCAAGCTGCCCGCCAGCGAACCGACCCCGGCCGATCCGAACGCCAAGCCGTTCCCGGTACGCGTCGACCAGATCACCCTGGCCGGTGGCTACGTGCACTTCCAGGACCTGCGCCCCAGCGAGCCCATCGAATTCCTCTACGACAAGCTGGACCTGCAGCTGAAACACCTCAGCACCCTCCCCGACGACAGCGCCGACATGGTACTGGTGGCCGCTGGTCCCGAGGGTGGGCGAATCGACTGGAAAGGCAATTTCAGCCTGGCGCCGATCACCTCCGAAGGCTCGCTGAAAGTCACCGACGGCAAGATGAAGCTCTGGTGGCCGTATGTACGTGACGCCCTGCCGCTGGTACTCGAAGACGGCATCCTGAACCTCAGCACCGACTACAAGCTCAGCCTCGCCAAGGAAACCGAGATGCAGCTGAGCAACGCCTCGGTCAGCGTTGCCCCGTTCGCCATCAAGGCACCTGATGGTCGTCCCCTGGCGCGCCTGGAGCGCCTGGACGTGAGCGAAACCACCGTCGACCTGGCCAAGCAACAGGTGGTGGTCGGCAAGATCCACAGCAACAAACTGGAAACCTGGGCCGCCCGCGAAGCCGACGGGCAGTTGGATTGGCAGAAACTGTTCGCCAGCCAACCGGCCAAGCCCGAGGAAAAGAAACCGCAGCCAGCCACCGCCGACGCGCCGCCACCTGCGCCTGCCGCACCGAGCAAGCCCTGGCAGGTGCTGCTCAAGGACGTGCAACTGCGTGACTACCGCGTGCACCTGGCCGACCGGGCCAACAAGACACCGGTCGCGCTCGAGGTCGGCCCACTGAACCTGGACCTGCAGAACTTCGACAGCCTCAACCAGTCGCCCTTCACCCTCAAGCTCGATACCGGGCTGGGCAAGCAGGGCAAGGTCCTCGCCAGCGGCCAGGTCAACCTGAGCCCCATCAGCGCGAAGCTCAAGGTCAACACCAAGGACATCGACCTGCGGGTGGCCCAGGCCTACGTCGAGCCGTTCATCCGCCTGGAAGTACGCAGCGGCATGCTCGGTAGCGACCTCGACGTCAACCTGAAAAGCGTCGACCCGCTGGCCTTCAGCGTTACCGGCCGAGCCCAGGTCGACCAGATGCACACGCTCGACACCCTCAAGAGCCGGGACTTCGTGAAGTGGCAGAAGCTGCAGGTGGACGGCCTGAACTACCAGCACGGTGACAGCCTGTCGATCGACAAGGTCAGCCTGTACCAGCCCTACGCGCGCTTCATGATCAACGACGACCGCACCACCAACGTCGATGACCTGCTGATCCCGCAACCCGCCAGCAGTGGCAGGAAGCCCGCCGCCAAGCCGGCGCCGTCGAACAGCAAGCCGCTGGGCATCCATATCGGCGGTATCGCCATCAATGACGGCTCGGCCAACTTCGCCGACTTCAGCCTGACGCCGAACTTCGCCACCGCCATCCAGCAGCTCAACGGCCAGATCGGCACCATCGACAGCCGCCAGGCGAAACCGGCGGACGTCGACGTCAAGGGCAAGGTCGACCGTTATGCGCCGGTGACCATCAAGGGCGCACTGAACCCGTTCGACCCGATGGCCAGCCTGGATATCGCCACCAGCTTCAAGCGTGTCGAGCTGACCACGCTGACGCCCTACTCCGGCAAATTCGCCGGCTATCGCATCCGCAAGGGCCGGCTCAACCTCGACCTGCACTACCTGATCACCAAGGGCCAGCTCAAGGCCGAGAACAAGCTGGTGGTCGAGCAACTGCAACTGGGCGAGAAAGTCGACAGCCCGGATGCCGTCGACCTGCCGATCAAGCTGGCCATTGCCCTGCTCAAGGACGTCGATGGCAAGATCTCCATCGAGCTGCCGGTTTCCGGCGACCTGAACAATCCGCAATTCAGCGTAATGCCGATCGTCTGGCAGACCCTGCGTAACCTGATCGTCCGTGCGGCGGCGGCGCCCTTCAAGTTCATCGGCGGCCTGATTGCCGGTGGTGATGCCCAGGACCTGAGCAACGTCGCGTTTGCACCAGGCTCCAGCGACCTGAGCAAGGACGCCGAATCGTCACTGAGCAAACTGGCCGACGCACTGAAAGAACGGCCCAACCTGCGCCTGGAAATCGAAGGCACCAGCGCCCAGAGCAGCGACGGCATGCTGATCGCCCAGCAGCGCCTGGAGCGCGAGTACCAGGCGACCTACTACAAGATGCTCCAGCGTCGTGGCGACAAGGTCCCGGCCCAGGCGGCACAACTGCAGGTGCCGGAAGACGAGAAGGCTCCGATGCTGGAAGGCATCTACCGCAACCTGATCAAACAGCAGCCACCGGCTGAATGGGCACAGCTGAGCCGCGACGAGCGCACCGCCAAGCTGCGCGACGGCGTGCTGAAGAACTGGAGCGGCAACACCGTGCTCCTGCGCAAGTTGGGCCAGGATCGCGCCAGCAGCATCAAGGACTTCCTGGTGGACAAGGGACAGTTGGCAGACGATCGTGTGTACTTCATCGACGCCACCATCGGCGATGCCGAAAGTGATGGCCGCGTCGTTACCCCCCTGCACCTGGACAGCGAGTAACCATGCCAAAACGCTTCATCTTCAGCCTGGCGGCCATCCTGTTGATGGCAGGCCAGGCCCACGCCTCCACCCTGCGTTGCGAAAAGGGCCTGATCAGCTACGGCGACAGCACCTACGACGTGACCACCAAGTGTGGCCAGCCGGTGGCGGTGATCGACAAGGGCTACATCGAGGTGCGCCACGGCAACCGTCGGGACGGAGTCAAGGTCGAGGAATGGATCTACACGCCCAGCGGTGGCATGAAGCAGTCGCTGCGCTTCGAGGGCGGCCAGCTGGTGGATATCCGCAGTACCCGCAGCCCTTGAGCCGCGGCTGATCTTCAGGGCCCATTCGCGGGCAAGCCCTGCTCCTACAGAGTTGTATGTGCACGCAGGGTGTGCAACACACCCTGTAGGAGCGAGGCTTGCCCGCGAAGCTTTTACCGCCCCCAAAATAGAACAGGCCCCGACGCAAAACGCCGAGGCCTGTAATGGTCACATCCCTGTGACCCGTCGCATGAACCTCAGGGTCCAGCGGATGGACTACACACTCATCCGTTGGTCCCTACTGCCGGTTCCGGCGAAACTCCAGGCTTACTCGGTTTTCAGAGCTTCGGCAGTAACGCCTTTCACGCCCTTGATGTTCTTGGCGATATGCACCGCGGTCTCTTTCTGGGCCGAGGTCACCTTCTTCTCCGAAGACAGCGACACGACGCCTTTCTCGGTTTCGACTTTGATATCGCTGCCAGGAATACCTTTCTCGGTCAGCAGGTCAGCTTTGACTTTGGTAGTGATCCAGGTATCGGAGGTCTCTTCCTTGGCCTTGGTGACTTCACCGGCGGCGATCATCATCGGCTTGGAAGCCTGAGTCTGTTCAGCCGCGAAGGCAGCATTGGCCAGGGTCAGAGTCAGAGCGGTGGCAGCTGCGGTAGCGATAGCGAACTTTTTCATATGAGTCACTCCTGTTCTTCTGGAAAATCTGCGCCGTGTCCTGGCAGCAGGGTTACCTGAATATTGCAGGCGCTGTGCCAATTTTCAGAAAGAAATAAATTCCTTAAAAATCAAATAGTTAATGAAAAAGCCAAAAACAGTGATCGTGCAGATTGCATGACAGGCCTTCACCCGGGCTTGCAAGTTGCAGCGTCTTTCTGCCAGCAATCCGCTGAATGCCCACCACTTTCCATCACCCATGAAAAAAGGACCCCGAAGGGTCCTTTTCAACACGAGGCGCAGGGTCGATCAGACGCCCGATGCCTTGGCAGCGGCGACGTCCTTGATGGACAGCTTGATACGGCCGCGGTTGTCCACGTCCAGCACCAGCACCTCAACTTCCTGGCCTTCCTTCAGGATGTCGGTGACTTTCTCTACGCGAGCGTCGCTCAGCATCGAGATGTGCACCAGACCGTCCTTGCCCGGCAGGATGTTGACGAAGGCACCGAAGTCGACGATGCGCTCTACCTTGCCCAGGTAGATCTTGCCGATCTCGGCCTCTGCAGTGATGCTCAGGACGCGCTGGCGAGCTGCCTCGGCCGCTTCCTTGGTCTCACCGAAGATCTTGATCGAGCCGTCGTCTTCGATATCGATCGAAGCCTTGGTCTCTTCGCAGATCGCACGGATGGTCGCGCCACCTTTACCGATCACGTCACGGATCTTGTCGGTGTCGATCTTCATCGAGATCATGGTCGGGGCGTTGGCGGACAGCTCGCTACGGGACTGGCCGATCACCTGGTTCATCTGGCCGAGGATGTTCAGGCGCGCTTCCAGGGCCTGGCCCAGGGCGATTTCCATGATCTCTTCGGTGATGCCCTTGATCTTGATGTCCATCTGCAGCGCGGTGACGCCCTTGGCGGTACCGGCTACCTTGAAGTCCATGTCGCCCAGGTGGTCTTCGTCACCCAGGATGTCGGTCAGGACGGCGAACTTCTCGCCTTCCTTCACCAGGCCCATGGCGATACCGGCCACTGGCGCCTTCATCGGTACACCGGCGTCCATCAGGGCCAGGGAAGCACCGCAGACCGAAGCCATGGAGCTGGAACCGTTGGACTCGGTGATTTCCGATACCACGCGGATGGTGTACGGGAAGTCGCTGTCGCTTGGCAGCATGGCCTGGACAGAACGACGGGCCAGACGGCCGTGACCGATTTCACGACGGCCAGCACCGCCCATGCGACCACACTCGCCAACCGAGAACGGTGGGAAGTTGTAGTGCAGCATGAAGGGGTCTTTCTTCTCGCCTTCGAGGGTGTCCAGCAGTTGCGCGTCACGGGCGGTACCCAGCGTGGCAACCACCAGCGCCTGGGTTTCACCACGGGTGAACAGGGCCGAACCGTGGGTCTTCGGCAGAACACCGACTTCGATGTTCAGCGGACGCACGGTGCGGTTGTCGCGACCGTCGATACGTGGCTTGCCGTTGACGATGTTTTCGCGAACGGTGCGGTATTCGATTTCACCGAAAGCGGCTTTGACTTCACCGGCGGAAGGCTGGCCTTCTTCGCCCGACAGCTTGGCCACGACCTGCTCGCGCAGCTCGTCCAGGCGCGCATAACGCTCGGCCTTGACGGTGATGGTATAGGCCTGGGAGATCGCTTCGCCGAATTCGGCGCGGATGGCACCCAGCAGCTCGCTGGCTTCGGCTTGCGGAGCCCAGCTCCAGGTTGGCTTGGCCGCTTCGGCAGCCAGTTCCTTCACGGCCTGGATAACGGCCTGGAATTCGTCGTGGGCGAACAGTACCGCGCCCAGCATCTGGTCTTCGGTCAGTTCCTTGGCTTCCGACTCGACCATCAGTACCGCTTCGGAGGTACCGGCCACGACCATGTCCAGGCTCGAGGCTTTCAATTGTTCGTAGGTCGGGTTCAGCAGGTAGCCGGTGCTTTCGTGGAAAGCTACGCGAGCGGCGCCGATCGGGCCGTCGAACGGGATACCGGAGATAGCCAGGGCAGCCGAGGTACCGATCATCGCCGCGATGTCCGGATCGGTCTTCTTGCTGGTGGAGACGACGGTGCAGACAACCTGCACTTCGTTCATGAAACCTTCAGGGAACAGCGGACGGATCGGACGGTCGATCAGGCGCGAGGTCAGGGTCTCTTTCTCGGAAGGACGGCCTTCACGCTTGAAGAAGCCGCCAGGGATCTTGCCGGCAGCGTAGGTCTTTTCCTGGTAGTGCACGGACAGGGGGAAGAAGCCCTTGCCCGGATCGGCTTGCTTGGCACCAACAACGGTCACCAGCACGCTGACGTCGTCGTCAACGGTGACCAGCACTGCGCCGGAAGCCTGGCGAGCGATGCGACCAGTCTCGAGGGTTACGGTCGACTGACCGAACTGGAATTTTTTGATTACCGGGTTCACGGTGTCCTACCTTCTTTGTGGCTCTTGGGGGAACTGGCTTCTTGCGAAATCCTTGGCCAGTACCGGGCATCGACCCGGTCCTGGATCATTACGAAAACGGCCTGCGGGGCAGCTTTCGTAATGATCCGGCACTCCAGATAAAACTTGAGGCTGGGAGCCTGCCCCATGCCGGTGGGAAACCCACTGACACAGGACAGACAACCAACCTCTAGCGCAATCGCTGGATCAGCGACGCAGGCCCAGACGACCGATCAGGGTGCTGTAGCGAGTCACGTCCTTGCCTTTCAGGTAGTCCAGCAGCTTACGACGCTGGTTTACCATGCGGATCAGACCACGACGGGAGTGGTGGTCTTTACCGTTGGCCTTGAAGTGACCTTGCAGCTTGTTGATGTTGGCGGTCAGCAGTGCAACTTGCACTTCTGGCGAACCAGTGTCACCAACAGCTTGCTGGTAGTCGGCAACGATCTGAGCTTTTTCTTCAACGCTGAGTGCCATGTGGGCAATCCTTATATCAGGAAACCATCCAGGGACAGTTTCAACAGGCCGGGGACAAATCCCCGCATTTATAAAAGAGTAGTGACCGTGCCTGTTGACAGCCACCCTCGTCCGGTCATTCTGACCGAATCAGTCGACGCGGCGCGATGCGCCCGTCTTCGCTCACTTCACCGATACCGATGAAGCGACCATTGTGATCCTGTACCCGGACCATGCCGAATTTCGGCGCGTCCGGAGCACGCACTGGCTGGCCGTTGAGCCAGTAGAACGCGCTGTGCTCGGAAAACTTGAGCAAAGGCCAATCCTGCAGGCCACTGTCCGACGGCATCAGGAAGCGGTCGACCGCCTCGTTGCCACCTTCGGCATGCACGGCTTCCAGCTCTTCGAGCGTCACCGTCTGGGCCAGGCTGAAAGGACCGGCCTGGGTCCGACGCAGTTCGGCGACATACGCACCGCAACCGAGCCGCTCACCGATATCCTCTACCAGGGTACGAATATAGGTGCCCTTGCTGCACTCCACTGCCAGTCGGGCAGTATCGCCTTCACAGGCGAGCAATTCCAAGCGCGCAATAGTAACAGAACGCGGTTCGCGCTCCACTACTTCCCCTGCACGAGCCAACTTGTACAGCGGCTGCCCATCACGCTTGAGGGCCGAGTACATGGGCGGTATCTGACTGATTTCACCACGAAAATCCGGCAGCACCGCGTCGATATCGGCACGACCAACGGTCACCGGGCGAGTCTGCAAAACCTCGCCTTCGGCGTCCGCCGTGCTGGTGGTCTTGCCCAATTGCATCAGGGTTTCATAACCCTTGTCGGAATCGAGCAGGTATTGCGAGAACTTGGTCGCCTCGCCGAAGCACAGTGGCAGCACGCCGGTGGCCAGCGGGTCGAGGCTGCCGGTGTGGCCGGCCTTCTCGGCGTTGAGCAGCCAGCGAACCTTCTGCAGTGCCGCGTTGGAGGTGAACCCCAGCGGCTTGTCCAGCAGGATGATACCGCTGACGTTGCGGCGGATACGTTTGACCTGGGCCACTACTTACTCCCGACCGTCTTCTGGTTGGGCGCCCTGAGGGTCGCTGCCCTCGCCGTGCAGGCTGTCCTCGGCCACGGCGCGCTCGATCAGTGCCGACAGGTGGGCACCACGGGCAACGCTTTCGTCGTAGTGGAAGTGCAACTGCGGCACGCTGCGCAGCTTCATTTCACGGGCCAGCTGCATGCGCAGGAACCCGGCCGCCGAGTTGAGCACCTTGATGCTCTGGGCGATGTCTGCCAGGTTGTCCTGGCCCATCACGGTGATGTAGATCTTCGCATGGCCGACGTCACGGCTGACATCGACTGCGGTGATGGTGATCAGGCCGACGCGCGGGTCCTTGACCTCACGACGGATCAGCTGGGCCAGCTCGCGCTGCATCTGATCGCCGATGCGTTGGGTACGGCTATATTCTTTTGCCATGTCTTGTTACCTGTTACTGCCCCGAGGCGAAAGCCTAGAGGTCTGAAAGCGGCAAACGCCCGGCCTGGCAGAAGCCGGACCGGGCGTTGCGTTTAGAGTCCGCTCAAGGCCCGTGCAGAATACTGCGACAGGCCATCACGGCTCCTGGAAGCCTGCGATTCAGAGGCTGCGAGCAACCTGAACCTTCTCGAAGACTTCGATCTTGTCACCGACCTTGACGTCGTTGTAGCTCTTCACACCGATACCACATTCCATGCCGGCACGGACTTCGGAAGCGTCATCCTTGAAGCGGCGCAGGGATTCCAGCTCGCCTTCGAAGATCACGATGTCTTCACGCAGTACGCGGATCGGACGGTTACGGTGCACGCTACCCTCGATCACCATGCAGCCGGCGATGGCGCCGAACTTAGGCGAACGGAATACGTCGCGGACTTCGGCCACGCCCAGGATGTTCTCCCGAACGTCGCTGCCCAGCATACCGGTCAGGGCCTTCTTCACGTCTTCGATGATGTCGTAGATCACGTTGTAGTAACGCATATCCAGACCTTCCTGCTCGACGATCTTCCGTGCGCCAGCATCGGCACGCACGTTGAAGCCGAACAGTACAGCGTTGGAGGCCAGTGCCAGGTTGGCGTCGGACTCGGTGATACCACCGACACCGCCACCGACGACGCGCACTTGCACTTCGTCGTTACCCAGACCGTTGAGCGCGCCTTGCAGCGCTTCCAACGAACCACGGACGTCGGACTTGAGGACGATGTTAAGCGTCTTCTTCTCTTCCTGGCCCATGCTTTCGAAGATGTTTTCCAGCTTGCCGGCATGTGCGCGAGCCAGTTTGACTTCGCGGAACTTGCCTTGGCGGAACAGCGCGACTTCACGAGCTTTCTTCTCGTCAGCCACCACGCTCATCTCGTCGCCCGCATCCGGAGTGCCGTCCAGGCCGAGGATCTCGACCGGGATCGCCGGGCCGGCTTCCTTGATTGGCTTGCCGTTCTCGTCGAGCATGGCGCGCACGCGGCCATAGTTCGAGCCGACCAGGACCATGTCGCCCTGGCGCAGCGTACCGTCCTGAACCAGGACAGTGGCGACCGGACCGCGGCCCTTGTCGAGACGCGATTCAACCACGACACCGCGGCCAGGAGCGGAAGGCGTTGCCTTGAGTTCCAGGACCTCGGCCTGCAGCAGGACCGCTTCGAGCAGTTCGTCGACGCCAGTACCGACTTTCGCCGAGACCGGAACGAACGGAGTATCGCCACCCCAATCTTCCGGGGTCACGCCGTGGGTCGCCAGCTCGCTGCGGATGCGATCGAGGTCGGCACCCGGCTTGTCGATCTTGTTCACCGCGACAACCAGCGGCACGCCAGCTGCCTGGGCATGCTGGACGGCTTCGATGGTTTGAGGCATCACACCGTCGTCGGCCGCGACCACCAGGATCACGATGTCGGTCGCCTTGGCACCACGGGCACGCATCGCGGTAAACGCGGCGTGACCCGGGGTGTCGAGGAAGGTGACCATGCCGCGGTCGGTTTCCACGTGGTACGCACCGATGTGCTGGGTAATACCACCGGCTTCGCCAGCGGCAACCTTGGCACGACGGATGTAGTCGAGCAGCGAGGTCTTACCGTGGTCAACGTGACCCATGACGGTCACGACTGGCGCGCGGGAGAATTCCTCACCTTCGAACTTCAGCGACTCGGCCAGGGAATCTTCCAGGGCGGTATCGCTGACCAGGGTCACCTTGTGGCCCAGTTCCTCGGCCACCAGCTGGGCCGTTTCCTGGTCCAGAACCTGGTTGATCGTCGCCGGAGTACCCAGCTTGAACATGAACTTGATGATTTCGGCAGCCTTGACCGACATCTGCTGAGCCAGGTCGGCCACAGTGATGGTCTCGCCGATCTTCACGTCACGTACCACAGGCCCGGTAGGGCTCTGGAAACCGTGAGCGTTGCGTTTCTTCGGCTTGGCCTTGCCACCGCCGCGACCGCCACGACGGAAGCCATCGCTTTCCTCGTCGGTGGTACGTGGAGCAACGCGTACAGCCGGCGCCTTTTCCTTGACCGAAGCGCGATGCGGAGCGTTCTTGCGCTCGCCGTCGCCACGACGGTTTTCGTCGCCACGGGACTTGTCGGAACGACGTGGCTCTTCGCGCTTGCGGGTGTCGGCGGCAGGGGCCGGCGCGGCAGCCGGTGCTGCTTCACGCACTGGCTCGTCGACTTCGGCCGGAGCGGCGACCGCTTCGACCACAGGCTCGACCACCGGCGCAGGCGCAGGCTGGCGACGCGCTTCTTCTTCGGCGCGGCGCTTGGCTTCTTCTTCCGCCTTCTGACGGGCCGCATTTTCTACGGCGCGACGTTCTTCCTGCTCGCGCTTGCGCTCGGCTTCGATTTCTTCCGGGCTGCGCTGTACGAAGACTTTCTTCTTGCGTACTTCAACACTGATGCTCTTGCTGCCGGCAACACGCAGGGTGCTGGTGGTCTTGCGCTGCAAGGTGATCTTGCGCGGTTCTTCCACTTTCGCCTTGTGGCTGCTCTTCAAGTGAGTCAGCAGCGACTGCTTTTCGCTGTCGCTGACATGCTCCTCGGCGGCGGTGTGCGGCAGACCTGCCTCACGCATCTGCTGCAACAGGCGCTCTACCGGTGTTTTGACCTCATCGGCCAGTTGTTTCACCGTGACTTGCGTCATGCACTTCTCTCCTCAGGCCGCGCCTAATTACTCGAACCAGTGGGCTCGGGCGGCCATGATCAACTTGCCGGCACGATCATCGTCGATGCCGTCGATGTCGAGCAGGTCGTCAATCGACTGCTCGGCCAGGTCTTCGCGGGTAATGACGCCGCGCACCGCCAGTTCCATCGCCAAATCCTTGTCCATGCCCTCGAGCGAGAGCAGGTCTTCGGCCGGATGGGCGTCTGCCAGCTTTTCCTCAGTAGCGATGGCTTTGGTCAACAGGCGATCCTTGGCACGAGCGCGAAGCTCGTTGACGATTTCCTCGTCAAAGCCGTCGATGTTGAGCATCTCTTCCAACGGTACGTAGGCAATTTCTTCCAGGCTGGTGAAACCTTCATCGACCAGCACCTGTGCCAGCTCTTCGTCGACTTCCAGCTCGTCGATGAAGTTGCGCAGGATGTCACCGGTTTCTGCCTGTTGCTTAGCCTGGATGTCCGACTCGGTCATCACGTTCAGGGTCCAGCCGGTCAGCTGGCTGGCCAGGCGGACGTTCTGGCCGCCACGGCCGATCGCCTGGGCCAGGTTGTCGGCACCCACGGCGATGTCCATCGCGTGGGCATCTTCATCAACGATGATCGCCGCGACTTCAGCCGGCGACATGGCGTTGATGACGAACTGGGCCGGGTTGTCGTCCCACAGCACGATATCCACACGCTCGCCACCCAGTTCGCCGGAGACGGCCTGGACGCGCGAACCACGCATGCCGATGCACGCGCCTTGCGGGTCGATACGCTTGTCCTTGGAGCGGACGGCGATCTTGGCACGCGAACCCGGGTCACGGGAGGCAGCCATCACTTCGATCAGGCCTTCGGCGATCTCCGGGACTTCGATACGGAACAGTTCGATCAGCATTTCCGGCGCGGTACGCGACAGGATCAGCTGAGGACCACGGTTCTCGGTGCGAATTTCCTTGAGCAGTGCACGAACCCGTACACCGACGCGGAAAGTTTCGCGGGAAATGATGTCTTCACGGGCCAGCAGCGCTTCGGCGTTGTTACCCAGGTCAACGATGACGTTGTCGCGGGTGACTTTCTTCACGGTGCCGGAGATGATCTCGCCCAGGCGCTCGCGATAGGCATCGACGACCTGCGCACGCTCGGCTTCGCGGACCTTCTGCACGATGACTTGCTTGGCGGTCTGGGCAGCAATGCGACCGAACTCGATGGACTCGATCTTTTCCTCGACGACAT
The DNA here is from genome assembly GCF_014268755.2 of Pseudomonas vanderleydeniana. NCBI lineage: Bacteria > Pseudomonadati > Pseudomonadota > Gammaproteobacteria > Pseudomonadales > Pseudomonadaceae > Pseudomonas > Pseudomonas vanderleydeniana. The sequence continues at coordinate 6,372,169 of NZ_CP077093.1, forward strand.
CGCCAACCTTGGCACCCGGATGGGTCTGCGCCACCTTGCTTGGCCAGGTCTCGATCGCCGGATCGTCAAGATCGGCTTCCTCGACCACAGTCCAACGACGGAAAGTCTCATAGGAACCGGTGTGGCGGTTGATTTCCACACGCAGGTCAACTTCGTCTTCAAAGCGCTTCTTGGTAGCAGTCGCCAGAGCAATCTCCAGCGCCTCAAAAATCACGCCTGCCGGTACACCCTTTTCATTGGATACCGACTCAACAACCAGCAATACTTCTTTGCTCATCGTACGCCTCGCCTTTCGCAAGCCATTGGATCCGCGGGATCCGCGTCTCAGTCAAAACTGGGAATAATGTTGGCCTTGTCGATCAAATCGATCGGCAACAGGAACTCGTGGTCATCCACCTGCACCACGACGTCCTGCTCTTCCACTCCACGCAGAAGGCCCTGAAAGTTGCGTCGACCTTCGAAAGGCGAGCGCAACCTTATTTTCACTTGTTCGCCGGCATGCGAGGCAAACTGTTCAAGGGTGAACAGCGGGCGTTCCATGCCAGGAGAAGAAACTTCAAGGGTGTATTCAGTGGAAATCGGATCTTCGACATCCAGTACACCACTGATCTGGCGACTGACGATGGCGCAGTCATCCACCAGGACACCACCCTCTTTATCGATATAAACGCGCAACACGGAATGGCGGCCTTGAGCGGAAAACTCGATACCCCAGCATTCATAGCCCAGGGCCACGACCACCGGGGCCAGCAAGGCCTGCAACTGTTCTAGCTTGCTCGACACCTGAACCCCCTCGTGCATGATGTGCATGCGATTTAAGAAAACAAAAAATGGGCGAATCGCCCATCCCTGAAATGCCGTCAACGCGGCATCAATTGTGGTCCAGCTAACAAAAAGCCCCTGAAAAGGGGCTCCGCTAAAACTGGTTGCGGGGGCCGGATTTGAACCGACGACCTTCGGGTTATGAGCCCGACGAGCTACCAGGCTGCTCCACCCCGCGACAAAGCTGGGGCAAAAGTATACGACCGAACCCATTTTGGGTCAATGTAACCTTCCACCTACAAGAAAGCCCGCAACAGCGGGCTCTCCTGATAATTGGTACCGAGAAGGGGACTCGAACCCCTACACCCTATGGGCACAACCACCTCAAGGTTGCGTGTCTACCAATTCCACCACCTCGGCAATACAACGTTTACAGCATGAAACCCGTTTTACTTCTTCTGCTCTGGAGCTTGAGGTACATCGCCTGCCGGAGTGGCCGACTTTTGCTCCTGGAGCACCGGTACATCATCAGATGCCGGTTTTTGCTTTGGCGCTTCCAACACTGCCGGACTTGGAAGACCTGCTTGAGTCAGCTGGTGAGCTTTCTCTTTAGCAAAGTAACCTAACCCTAAGCTGGTTATGAAGAAACCTGCGGCAAGTATAGCAGTAAACTTACTAAGAAAGGTAGAGGAACCTTGGCTTCCGAACACAGTATTTGAAGCACCTGCGCCGAAAGATGCACCAGCTTCCGCACCTTTACCCTGTTGCAGCAGTACGAGAGCAACCACTCCCAGTGCAGCCAACAGATGAAGAACGACTACGATCGTTTCCAGCATTTCTCAGTTTCCCGCAGCGCGACAGATCGCACCGAATTCATCTGCATTCAGGGAAGCTCCACCAATGAGCCCCCCATCGATATCCGGCATGCCGAACAGTTCGACCGCATTGGCCGCCTTCACGCTGCCGCCGTATAGAAGCCGCACACCTTGAGCGACTTCAGAATTCTCTGCCGCCAACTGCGCGCGAATGGCTGCATGCACATCCTGCGCCTGTTGCGGCGAAGCTGTCAGCCCGGTACCAATGGCCCAGACCGGCTCGTAAGCGATCACAGCCTTGGCAAAAGCACCGACACCCAACTCTTCGATGATGCTGCCCAACTGACGCGAAACCACTTCCAGCGTCTTGCCGGCTTCACGCTCTGCCTGGGTCTCCCCTACGCACAGCACCGGTATCAGCCCGCAAGCCTGCGCTGCCGCAAACTTGCGATTGAGCATCCGATCCGTTTCACCCATTACCTGGCGACGCTCGGAGTGCCCAACCAGAACCAGGGAGCAACCTGCATCGACCAATTGGCTCGGTGCAATCTCACCTGTCAGGGCGCCTTGCATGGATTCCACCGCAGAGTTCTGCGCACCGATCGAAATCGACTTGCCTTTCAAACCATCGACCACTTGGGTGACATGCAAGCAAGGCGGGAATACCGCAACATCAACACCGCTCGGCAGGGCCAGATTACGCAGCCCTTTGATCAGCTCAGCGACGCTGGCGCGGGTACCGTGCATCTTCCAGTTACCAGCTACCATGGGGCGACGCATGCTCTACCTCGCGGGTCAAAGTGGGCGCAGATATTACCCAACCAGATCATCACTGGCAAGCCAATTTCAGGCACAAACTTCAGCAACCAGTTTTGCCAGCCCTTCGGCATGCCCACGAACGGACTTTTCGTCCTCGCCTTCGACCATGACACGCACCAGCGGCTCGGTACCCGACTTGCGCAACAGCACGCGCCCACGACCATTCATGGCCTGGGTGACACGCTCGCACTCGGCCACCACCTGCGGGTGCTTGACCGGGTCGACGCCACCGCCGAAACGCACGTTGACCAGCACCTGCGGACACTTGCGCACGGCCTGGCGCGCCTCGGCCAGGGTTTCGCCACGACGGCGCAGCGCCAGCAGCACCTGCAGCGCGGCAATGATCGCATCACCGGTCGTGTTGTGATTCAGGCACAGGATATGGCCCGAGTTCTCACCCCCCACCAGCCAGTCGCGCTCGAGCAGCTCGGCGATCACATAGCGGTCACCGACATTGGCACGCACGAACGGGATGTCCAGCTCCTTCAGCGCCAGCTCCATGCCGAGGTTGCTCATCAGCGTGCCGACCACGCCGCCATTGAGCTTGCCGCGCTCGGCCAGGTCCCGCGCAATGATGAACACCAGCTCGTCGCCATCGACCACCGTACCGGTGTGATCGACCATCAGCACCCGGTCGCCGTCACCGTCGAAAGCGATCCCGAGATCAGCCTGCTCGGCCAGCACCGCCGCCTGCAGCGGCTTGATATGGGTCGAGCCGCAATTGTCATTGATGTTCAGCCCGTTGGGCTGCACCGACAGCGCGGTGACCTGTGCACCCAGCTCGCGGAAAACGCTCGGTGCCACCTTGTAGGTAGCGCCATGGGCGCAGTCCAGCACGATCTTGAGCTCGGACAGCTTGGTGCCGGTCGGCACGCTGCCCTTGCAGAACTCGATGTAGCGACCGGCCGCGTCGTTGATCCGCGAAACCTTGCCGAGCTTCCCCGACTCGACCACGGTCATCGGCGCATCGAGCAATTCCTCGATCATCAATTCGACTTCGTCCGGCAGCTTGGTGCCTTCACCGGAGAAGAACTTGATGCCGTTGTCGTCGTGCGGGTTGTGCGAAGCACTGATGACGATCCCCGCCTCGGCGTGGAACGTGCGGGTCAGGTAGGCGATGGCCGGAGTCGGCATCGGCCCCAGCAGCATCACATCGGCCCCAGCGGCGGACAGGCCGGCCTCCAGGGCGGACTCGAACATGTAGCCGGAAATGCGCGTGTCCTTGCCGACCAACACACGGCAGGCGCCCTGCTTGCGGAACGCCATGCCCGCGGCCCAGCCCAGCTTGAGCATGAAATCAGGGGTGATCGGGTACTGCCCGACGCGGCCCCGAATACCATCGGTGCCGAAATATTTTTTCTTCATACGTGCTCCATCATTCTTATTCGGCAGCTTCCACCGCAGCGATCATCCTGACGATGTCGACCGTCTCGGCCACATCATGCACGCGCAGGATCCGCGCGCCCTTGGTCATCGCCAACGCCGCCAGGGCCAGGCTGCCATACAGGCGCTCACCCACCGGTCGCCCAAGCGTCAGGCCTATCATGCTCTTTCGCGAGACACCGACCAACAGCGGCCGGCCCAACCCGTGCAACTGCTCCATGTGCTTGAACAGGCTCAGGTTGTGCTCGAGGGTTTTCGCAAAACCGAAACCCGGATCCAGGATGATCCGCTGCGCGGGAATCCCCGCCGCTTCACATTCGGCCATGCGCTCGACCAGAAACGCCTGCACTTCCTGCGTGACATTGGCATAGTGCGGATTGTCCTGCATGTCGCCAGGCTCGCCGAGCATGTGCATCAGGCACACCGGCAAGCCGGTGGCCGCCGCCGCATCCAGCGCGCCGTCGCGCTGCAACGAACGCACGTCATTGATCAGGCCCGCACCGAGGCGTGCCGTTTCCCGCATCACCGCCGGCGTCGAGGTGTCGACCGAAATGATCACATCCAGCTCGCGATGGATGCGCTCGACGATCGGTGCCACCCGCTCGAGCTCTTCCAGGGGCGAAACGACCCGCGCGCCCGGCCGGGTCGATTCACCACCGACATCGATCAGCGTAGCACCGGCCTGCACCATGCCCTCGGCATGCCGCAACGCCTCGTCCAGCTGGCTGAAGCGCCCGCCATCGGAAAAGGAATCAGGGGTAACGTTGAGAATGCCCATGACATGCGTCCGGGCCAAATCAAGAACCCGGTTGCCGCAAGGCAACCGGGTCGAGGACTTAACAGAAGTCATTGATAACCTTAGTGATCAGCCGCAGGACCGCCAATCGGTGCTTCAGGACGCTCGTTCTTCGCTACCGGAGGCGTGGTACCCGAAGAGCCCGAACCACCCCAGTCACGCGGCTCGCGTGGAGTGCGACCGGCCATGATGTCGTCGATCTGGTCGGCGTCGATGGTTTCGTACTTCATCAGCGCATCAGCCATCGCGTCGAGCTTGTCGCGGTTGTCGGTGAGGATCTGCTTGGCCGCGCCATAGCACTGGTCAATGATGCTGCGCACCTCGGAGTCGATCAGCTTGGCCGTCTCGCCGGAGAAGCTGGCGTTCTGGCCACCACCGCCACGTCCCAGGAAGACTTCCTGGTCTTCCTCGGCGTACATCAGCGGGCCCAGTTTTTCGGACAGCCCCCACTTGGTCACCATGTTCCGCGCAATCTGGCTGGCACGCATGATGTCGTTGGAAGCCCCCGTGGTAACGCCATCGAAGCCCAGGGTCATCTCTTCGGCGATACGGCCACCGTACAGCGAGCAGATCTGGCTGATCAGCGCGCGCTTGGACAGACTGTAGCGGTCCTCTTCCGGCAGGAACATGGTCACACCCAGCGCACGACCGCGCGGGATGATCGAGACCTTGTAGACCGGATCATGCTCGGGAACCACACGACCGACGATCGCGTGACCGGCTTCGTGGTAAGCGGTGTTCTGCTTCTCTTTCTCGGACATGACCATGGTCTTGCGCTCGGCGCCCATCATGATCTTGTCCTTGGCCAGCTCGAACTCCTTCATTTCGACGATGCGCTTGCCAGCGCGAGCGGCGAACAGCGAAGCCTCGTTGACCAGGTTGGCGAGGTCCGCACCGGAGAAACCGGGGGTACCACGGGCAATCACGGCTGGCGCAACGTCGTCACCGACCGGCACCTTGCGGATATGCACCTTGAGAATCTGTTCGCGGCCACGGATATCCGGCAAGCCGACCACCACCTGGCGGTCGAAGCGACCAGGACGCAGCAGCGCCGGGTCGAGCACGTCCGGACGGTTGGTCGCGGCGATGACGATGATGCCGTCATTCATTTCGAAACCGTCCATCTCCACCAGCAACTGGTTGAGGGTCTGCTCGCGCTCGTCGTGACCACCACCCATGCCGGCGCCACGATGGCGACCCACGGCATCGATCTCGTCGATGAAGATGATGCAAGGTGCGTGTTTCTTGGCCTGCTCGAACATGTCACGAACACGGCTGGCACCGACACCGACGAACATCTCGACGAAGTCGGAACCGGAAATGGTGAAGAACGGTACTTTCGCCTCACCGGCGATAGCCTTGGCCAACAGGGTCTTACCGGTACCCGGAGGGCCGACCATCAGCACGCCGCGCGGGATACGACCACCCAGGCGCTGGAACTTGCCCGGATCACGCAGGAACTCGACCAGTTCGCCCACTTCTTCCTTGGCCTCGTCGCAACCGGCGACGTCGGACAGGGTGGTTTTCACCTGGTCTTCGGACAGCAGGCGCGCCTTGCTCTTGCCGAAACTCATCGGCCCGCCCTTGCCGCCACCGCCACCCTGCATCTGGCGCATGAAGAACATGAACACCGCGATGATCACCAGGATCGGGAAGCTGGCGACCAGCAACTGGGTCCAGATGCTCTGCTGCTCAGGCTGTTTGCCTTCGATCACGACGTGGTTGTCGACCAGATCGCCGATCAGGCCATTGTCCTGGATTGCCGGACGAATGGTCTTGAAGCTGTCGCCATCGTTGCGTTTGCCGGTGATTACGTAGCCGTCCACGGCAACGCGCTCGACCTTGCCATCCTTCACTTGCTGGATGAAGTCGGAATAGTTGAGGGTCTGTGGCTCGTTAGGGCTGGAGAAGTTGTTCATCACCGTCACCAGGACAGCCGCGATGATCAACCACAGGATCAGATTCTTTGCCATATCGTTCAATTAACTACCCTCTGAAGCTTGCTCCGTTCGTGGCGCGCGCTTCGCATGATATTCACCGGCATAACTTACTACATTACCTACAGCTTCGCAGGCGCCGTCTGTAACCCTTTGTGAAACATTGACTACACAATATTCGCTTATGTTCGCGAGGCGAAATGCGAATTTCCTATCGCCCCGCCAAAAAAAACCGCCTTACTCACTCCGTCCACGGAAACCGCGACCCAGCAGGTACTGCTCACGGGAGCGATCACGGGACGACGCCGGCTTGCGCGTCTGTACCTTGTCGAATTGCTTGCGGAAATTCTTGTGGTACTCGTCGAAGCCTTCACCCTGGAAGATCTTGATCAGAAAATCACCACCAGGGCGCAACACACGCCCCGCCAGGTCCAGCGCCAGCTCGCAGAGGAACATCGAGCGCGGCATATCCACGGCAGGCGTACCACTCATATTGGGGGCCATATCGGAAATCACAAGGTCTACCTCGGAATTTCCGACCGCCTCGAGAATTTGCGCCAGCACGGCATCCTCGGTGAAATCGCCCTTGATGAAGGTCACGTCGGGAATGCTGTCCATGTCCAGGATATCGGACGCGATCAGCCGGCCCTTGCCACCAATCAGACGACTGGTCACCTGCGACCAGCCACCCGGCGCCGCACCCAGGTCGATCACGGTCATGCCCGGACGGATCAGCTTGTCCTTCTCCTGGATCTCCAGCAGCTTGTAGCTGGCACGGGAGCGATACCCATCTTTTTGCGCCATTTTGACGAATGGGTCGTTGAAATGCTCTTTCAGCCAGTTCTGGCTGGTTTTGGAACGGGCCACGGGCCACCTCGAAAATTGTCGAATCGCGATTAACTAGGCGGGCCCGGACTCGGTCGGGTAAACTAGCCGCCATTTTTTTACAAGATCAGACGCAGGGTCAGATTATGCCGCTCACTCCAGAGCAGAAGAAACAGTACAAATCCATTGGCCACCATCTGAAACCAGTATTGACTGTGGCTGACAACGGTTTGACTGAAGGTGTGCTAGCCGAACTCGAGCGCGCACTGAACGATCACGAGCTGATCAAGGTCAAGCTCAATATCCTCGACCGCGAACAGCGCCTGGCGCACATCGCAGAGCTGTGCAAGGTCGGCAAGGCGGACCTGGTCCAGGTCATCGGCAAGATGGCACTGATCTATCGCCGCAACTTCGACGTCAACAAGCAACTGTCGAACGTTCATCGCTACAAGTGATACCCGCCAGGGTCAGGGGTACGCTTCGCGTGCCCTGCCACCTTCGCCCGGAACGGGCTGCAGTACCAGCACCAGCCCGGACAGGCCGAGCACCAGATAACTGAACAACTGCCAGCGCGAGGCCTGCGGCTGCCAGTAGCGCACCGCGAAATACATCGCGCCCGCATACCAGGCCATCAGCAGCAACTGCCCGCGAGTATCGCGCCACAGACTCGATCGACCTTCGACTCGAACCAGCACCAGGACCTGCACGGTCACGCAGACCACTGCAAATCCCACCAATAAGGAGCCCAGCTGGCCGCCGATCTCTTCGATCAGCAGCGGCGCCAGGCCAATCTGCGCGAGGACCGGCAACAGCCCAACGTGCAATAACCACAAGCCGCCGACCCAGAGCATCTGGGCCAGCTGCCAGAGCATGGCACCCGCACGTAGCGGGCGCCTGCGTTCAGATGTGACGGACTGCGACAATCTCGTACTCGATCACGCCACCCGGCGTCTTGACGGTCACGACATCGCCTTCGTCCTTGGCGATCAGGGCGCGAGCGATAGGCGAACCCACCGAAATCTTGCCCTGCTTGATGTCAGCTTCATCCTCACCCACGATGTGATAGGTCACGCTTTCGTCGGTCTCGACGTTGGCGATCTCCACCGTGGTGCCGAAGATCACCTTGCCGGTGTGCGGAATGGTCGTGACATCGATGATCACCGCGTTCTGCAGGCGACCTTCGATATCGCGAATCCGCGCCTCGACCATACCCTGCTGCTCGCGAGCAGCATGGTATTCGGCGTTTTCCTTCAGGTCACCCAGCTCGCGGGCCGTGCCGATGTCCTGGCTCAGCTTCGGACGGACGACCTTGGTCAGGTGAGCGTGCTCATCTTCCAGGGCCTTGGCACCCTGAACGGTCATGGGGTACTTGGTTATGCTCATGCCTTCAATCCTGCGTGTAGATCCTGCAGGCGACGAACGGTCTTCTCGGGACCGAACTTGAGCGCCTCGCAGATGGCTTCGCCAGCAGCAATGGTGGTTGTGCAGTAGATCTTGTGCTGCAGCGCGTTACGACGAATGGAGTACGAGTCGGCAATCGACTGGCGGCCTTCGGTCGTGTTGATGATCAGGGTGACTTCGTCATTCTTGATCATGTCAACGACGTGCGGACGGCCTTCGGTCACCTTGTTGACCCGGCGCACTTTCAGGCCTGCCGCTTCGATCAGCTTGGCAGTACCGGCGGTCGCAACCACTTCGAAGCCCAAGTTGATCAGATCACGGGCCACGCCTGCAACCAGTGGCTTGTCATCGTCACGCACGCTGATGAACGCGGTACCGCCGGTCGGCAGCACTTCGCTGGCACCCATCTGCGCCTTGGCGAACGCTTCGCCGAAGGTATCGCCGACGCCCATCACTTCACCGGTGGACTTCATTTCAGGGCCGAGGATCGGGTCAACGCCAGGGAACTTGGCGAATGGGAACACCGCCTCTTTCACGCTGTAGAAGTTCGGGATGATTTCCTTGGTGAAGCCCAGTTCCTTCAGGGTCTTACCAGCCATCACGCGGGCAGCGATCATGGCCAGGGAGACACCGATGCACTTCGACACGAACGGCACGGTACGCGAGGCACGCGGGTTCACTTCGATGACGTAGATGTCTTCGCCCTGCAGCGCCAGCTGCACGTTCATCAGGCCGACAACGCCCAGCTCCAGGGCCATTTTCTTGACCTGTTCGCGCATCTCGTCCTGGATGTGCGCCGGCAGCGAGTACGGTGGCAGCGAGCACGCGGAGTCACCGGAGTGAACGCCGGCCTGCTCGATGTGCTGCATGATCGCGCCGATCACCACGTCGGTACCGTCGCTGACCGCGTCCACGTCCATCTCGATGGCGCAGTTGAGGAAGTGGTCGAGCAGGACCGGGCTGTCGTTCGACACCTGGACCGCTTCGCGCAGGTAGCGCTTGAGCTCTTCTTCCTTGTAGACGATTTCCATCGCCCGGCCGCCCAGCACGTAGGACGGACGCACAACCAGCGGATAACCGATCTTGCTCGCGGCGCGGACGGCTTCGTCTTCGCTGCGCACAGTGGCGTTCGGCGGCTGGCGCAGGTTCAGACGCTCGACCATCTGCTGGAAGCGCTCACGGTCTTCGGCACGGTCGATGGCGTCAGGGCTGGTACCGATGATCGGCACGCCGGCCGCTTCCAGGGCACGCGCCAGTTTCAGCGGAGTCTGGCCGCCGTACTGGACGATCACGCCCTTCGGCTTCTCGACGCGGACGATTTCCAGTACGTCTTCCAGGGTCACCGGCTCGAAGTACAGGCGATCGGAGGTGTCGTAGTCGGTGGAAACGGTTTCCGGGTTGCAGTTGACCATGACGGTCTCGTAGCCATCATCGCGCAGCGCCAGTGCCGCGTGTACGCAGCAGTAGTCGAACTCGATGCCCTGACCGATACGGTTCGGACCACCACCCAGGATGATGATCTTGTCGCGGGTCGACGGGTTGGCCTCGCACTCTTCCTCATAGGTCGAGTACAGGTAGGCGGTGTCGGTGGCGAACTCGGCCGCGCAGGTGTCGACGCGCTTGTAGACCGGGAACACTTCCAGCTTCTGGCGGTGGGTCCGCAGGTTCTTCTCGGTCACGCCCAGCAGCTTGGCCAGACGCTGGTCGGAGAAGCCCTTGCGCTTGAGGCGGAACATCAGGTCGCGGTCGATGGCGGCCAGACCCAGGGTCTTGACGCGCTCTTCTTCCTTGACCAGGTCCTCGATCTGCACCAGGAACCAGGGGTCGATCATGTTCATGCCGAAGATGTCTTCGACGCTCATGCCGGCACGGAAGGCGTCCGCCACGTACCAGATGCGCTCGGCGCCCGGCACGGTCAGTTCGCGCTTGAGCACGCTCATGCTTTCCGGGTTGCTCAGGTCGAGCTTCTCGTCCAGGCCGCAGACACCCACTTCCAGGCCACGCAGGGCTTTCTGCAGGGATTCCTGGAAGGTCCGGCCGATAGCCATCACTTCACCCACCGACTTCATCTGGGTGGTCAGGCGCGCATCGGCCTGGCCGAATTTCTCGAAGGCGAAGCGTGGCAGCTTGGTGACGACGTAGTCGATCGACGGTTCGAAGGACGCCGGGGTCTTGCCACCAGTGATGTCGTTCGACAGCTCGTCCAGGGTGTAGCCCACGGCCAGCTTGGCGGCGACCTTGGCGATCGGGAAGCCGGTGGCTTTCGAAGCCAGCGCCGAGGAACGCGATACCCGCGGGTTCATCTCGATGACGACCATGCGGCCAGTGTCCGGGCAGATACCGAACTGCACGTTGGAACCACCGGTTTCCACGCCGATCTCGCGCAGTACCGCCAGCGAGGCGTTACGTAGGATCTGGTATTCCTTGTCGGTCAGGGTCTGCGCCGGCGCGACGGTGATCGAGTCACCGGTGTGCACGCCCATCGGGTCGAAGTTCTCGATGGAGCAGACGATGATGCAGTTGTCCTTTTTGTCGCGGACAACTTCCATTTCGTACTCTTTCCAGCCGATCAGCGATTCGTCGATCAGCAGTTCCTTGGTCGGCGACAGGTCCAGACCACGGGCACAGATTTCTTCGAACTCTTCACGGTTGTAGGCGATACCGCCACCGGTGCCGCCCATGGTGAAGGACGGACGGATGATGCAGGGGAAGCCGAGCTTCTCGAGGACCGCGTTGGCCTCCTCCATGCTGTGGGCGATACCGGAGCGCGGGCACTCCAGGCCGATGGACTTCATGGCCTTGTCGAAGCGCGAACGGTCTTCGGCCTTGTCGATGGTGTCGGCGTTGGCACCGATCATCTCGACGCCGAATTTCTCCAGGACGCCTTCGCGCTCCAGGTCCAGGGCGCAGTTCAGGGCAGTCTGGCCACCCATGGTCGGCAGCAGCGCGTCCGGACGCTCCTTCTCGATGATCTTGGCCACGGTGCGCCACTTGATCGGCTCGATGTAGGTCGCATCCGCCATGGCCGGGTCGGTCATGATGGTCGCCGGGTTGGAGTTCACCAGGATGACGCGGTAGCCCTCCTCGCGCAGGGCCTTGCAGGCCTGGGCGCCGGAGTAGTCGAATTCGCAGGCCTGGCCGATGACGATCGGGCCGGCACCGAGAATCAGGATGCTTTTAATGTCTGTACGTTTTGGCATGGGTTTGTCACTCAAATCCGCGGGTCAGTCGGCAAGCCGTTGAACAATCCTTGAAGTGGCCGAGGGGGCCGCCGCATCGCGGGGCCGCCCTGGGCATTCAGGCAATCAACGACGCTTGGCCATCTCATTGATGAAGCGATCGAACAGCGGTGCCACATCGTTCGGGCCCGGGCTGGCTTCAGGGTGGCCCTGGAAGCTGAACGCGCTCTTGTCGGTACGCTCGATGCCCTGCAGCGAGCCGTCGAACAGCGACTTGTGGATAGCCCGGACGTTGCCTGGCAGGGTCGCTTCGTCCACGGCGAAACCGTGGTTCTGGCTGGTGATCATGACGACACCGGAGTCCAGGTCCTGTACCGGGTGGTTGGCACCGTGGTGGCCGTGACCCATCTTGATGGTCTTGGCGCCGGAGGCCAGGGCCAGCAGCTGGTGACCCAGGCAGATGCCGAACACCGGGATCTCGGTCTCGAGGATTTCCTTGATCGCCTGGATCGCGTAGTCGCAAGGCTCCGGATCACCAGGGCCGTTGGACAGGAACACGCCATCCGGGTTCAGGGCCAGCGCCGCGCTCGCAGGCGCCTGGGCCGGCAGCACGGTGACGCGGCAACCGCGCTCGACCAGCATGCGCAGGATGTTCGACTTGATCCCGTAGTCGTAGGCCACGACGTGGTAAGGCAGGTCGGCGGCCTCGATGGTCGCATGGCTGTCGGTCTTCAATTCCCAGACCGTCGAACGCCACTCGTAGGCTTCCTTGGTGCTGACGACTTTCGCCAGGTCCATGCCCTTCAGGCCTGGGAAGCCGCGGGCTGCGGCGATGGCCGCTTCCTCGGTGATGTTGTCGCCGGCCAGGATGCAGCCGTTCTGCGAGCCCTTCTCACGCAGGATGCGGGTCAGGCGACGGGTGTCGATACCGGCGATGGCCACCACATTGTTGGCCTTCAGGTAGTCCGACAGGGACATCGTGTTACGCCAGTTGCTCGCCACCAGCGGCAAGTCGCGGATGACCAGGCCAGCCGACCAGACACGGTTGGACTCGGCGTCTTCCGGCGTGGTGCCGGTGTTGCCGATGTGCGGGTAGGTCAGGGTAACGATTTGTTGGGCGTAGGAAGGATCGGTAAGGATTTCCTGATAGCCGGTCATTGCGGTGTTGAACACCACCTCACCAACGGTCTGGCCGTCGGCTCCAATGGCTTCGCCGCGAAAAATGCTGCCATCAGCAAGGGCAAGTATGGCTGGCTTAGTCAAGAAGACCTCCCGTAAATAAAGCCTGAAAGGGCGATCGCAGGTTGTAAAAAAGCGGAGTGACGTATGGACACGTCACCCCGCTTCTTTCACTGAATTATTCTGCGCGCTTTTAGTGGACACACTAAAGCTGTAGCTTACAGAAAAACGCTTTTTTAATCCACCGCTAATGAGCCTTAAAGGCTGGAGAATGCGACAGGACGTCGCCAAGCGGTTTCGAGAACACCCAGCCTACCCTGTGGGAGCCTACCCTGTGGGAGCCTACCCTGTGGGAGCCTACCCTGTGGGAGCCTACCCTGTGGGAGCCTACCCTGTGGGAGCCTACCCTGTGGGAGCCTACCCTGTGGGAGCCTACCCTGTGGGAGCCTACCCTGTGGGAGCCTACCCTGTGGGAGCCGGATTTATCCGCGAAGCCTTTAGCCATCTCAAGGTCGCTAAAAGCTTCGCGGATAAATCCGGCTCCCACAAGGCCTGACTGCACCGCCTCACAGGACCTGCCCCCATAAGTGAAAGCAGGGGGAACATCACTCAGATCAATGCAGGTCGAGCACGTCCTGCATGTCGTACAGGCCGGCCGCCTTGCCATCCAGCCACAGCGCCGCACGTACGGCCCCCTTGGCGAAGGTCATGCGGCTCGAGGCCTTGTGGGTGATTTCCAGGCGCTCACCCTCGGTAGCGAACAAGACGGTGTGATCGCCCACCACGTCACCACCGCGTACGGTGGCAAAGCCGATGGTGTCACGCGCCCGCGCGCCGACATGCCCTTCGCGACCGTAGACCGCCACCTTCTGCAGGTCACGCTCCAGCGTATCGGCGATCACCTCGCCCATGCGCATGGCCGTCCCCGAAGGCGAGTCGACCTTGTGCCGGTGATGGGTCTCGATGATCTCGATGTCCGCATCCTCACCCAGCACCCGGGCAGTCAGCTCGAGCAGCTTCAGCGACAGGTTGACGCCCACACTGAAGTTGGCGGCGAAGACGATCGGAATCTCCTTGCCCGCCTCCACCAGCAACTGCTTCTGCTCGGCCGTCAGGCCAGTGGTGCCGATTACCATGGCCTTGCCCGCCTTGCGGCAGAACGCCAGGTTCTTCAGCATCACTTCCGGCAGGGTGAAGTCGATCAGCACATCGAACTCTTCAGCCACCTTGTCCAGCGCATCGGACAACGGCACGCCGATGCGCCCCAGCGAAGCCAGCTCACCAGCATCGGCACCGACCAGCGAACTGCCCGGACGCACCACCGCAGCCGTCAGGCCGGCGACCGGCACCTGCTGCTGCACCGCCTCGACCAGGATCTTGCCCATGCGCCCGGCGGCGCCCATTACAGCTATACGTCGCATAAACGCCCCTTACAGATCGCCGAAGAAGCGCTTCATGCCCTCGAACCAACCGCTGGCCTTGGGCGAATGGGAACTGTCGACATCCAGCGAGGCACGGAACTCTTCCAGCAGCTCGCGCTGACGACGACTCAGATTCACCGGCGTCTCGACGGCCACGCGGCACATCAGGTCGCCCGCACCACCGCCACGCACCGGCGCCACACCCTTGCCACGCAAACGGAACTGCTTGCCAGTCTGGGTACCTTCCGGAATTTTCAGCTTGACCCGACCATCGAGGGTCGGTACTTCCAGTTCGCCACCCAGGGCGGCATCGACGAAGCTGATCGGTACCTCGCAGTACAGGTGCTTGCCGTCACGCTGGAAGATGTCGTGCTCGCGCACGTTGATCACCACGTACAGGTCGCCGGTCGGACCACCCTGGGTACCCGCCTCGCCCTCGCCGGACAGGCGAATGCGGTCGCCGGTGTCGACGCCAGCTGGCACCTTGACCGACAGGGTCTTGTACTCTTCGACGCGCCCCTGACCATGGCAGGAATCGCACGGATCGGAAATGATCTTGCCCTGGCCATGGCAGCGCGGGCAGGTCTGCTGCACCGAGAAGAAGCCCTGCTGCATGCGCACCTGACCGATACCGCCGCAGGTCGGACAGGTCACCGGCGAAGAACCCTTCTTCGCGCCGGAACCGTCGCACGGTTTGCAGTTGACGAGTGTCGGCACACGGATATTCACGGTGGTACCGCGCACCGCTTCTTCCAGGTTCAGCTCCAGGGTGTAGCGCAGGTCACTGCCACGCTGGGCGCCGCCACGGGAACCGCCGCGACCACCACCAAAGAAATCGCTGAACACATCGCCGAAGATATCGGAGAAGTTCTGCCCGCCGAAACCGGCACCGCCGCCGCCCATGCTCGGGTCGACACCGGCATGACCGTACTGGTCGTAGGCGGCACGCTTGCTGGAATCGGACAGGACCTCGTAGGCCTCGTTGGCCTCCTTGAATTTCTCTTCCGCAGCCTTGTCATCCGGATTGCGGTCCGGGTGATATTTCATCGCAAGACGACGATAAGCCTTTTTCAGCTCCGCCTCGCTGGAGCCACGCTCGACCCCCAATACCTCGTAATAGTCACGCTTTGCCATAAATTGCCCCTGAGGCCAGCACCCGAGCGTTGTCGCATGCTGTAAAAATTTGCGTACTCCAGACACGCCAACGCGGGAGCAAGCTCCCGCGCGGCGACATCCTACCAGTCACCGCGCAAACGCAGTCAACCGGCCGACCAACAAGCCTTGATTACTTGTGGTCTTTGACTTCCTCGAACTCGGCGTCGACGACGTCGTCCTTGTGCGCCTCTTCCTGGGCAGGCTGTGCACCGGCCTCAGGCTTGGCGCCCTGTTCGGCGTACATCTTCTGGGCCACAGGCGCGGAGACCTTGGACAGCTCCTCGACCTTGGCGTCGATGGCAGCCTTGTCGTCGCCCTTCACGGCGGCTTCCAGGGCAACCACGGCCGCTTCGATCGCGGTCTTCTCTTCCGCGGTCACCTTGTCGCCAGCGTCGGCGACCATCTTGCGAGTCGAGTGCACCAGTGCGTCGCCCTGGTTGCGAGCGGCAGCCAGCTCTTCGAACTTGCGGTCTTCCTCGGCGTTCAGCTCGGCATCGCGAACCATTTGCTGGATTTCTTCATCCGACAGACCCGAGTTGGCCTTGATGGTGATCTTCTGCTCTTTACCAGTGGCCTTGTCCTTCGCACCGACGTGCAGGATGCCGTTGGCGTCGATGTCGAAGGTCACTTCGATCTGTGGCACGCCACGGGGTGCTGGCGGGATCTCGGACAGGTCGAACTTGCCCAGCGACTTGTTCTGTGCGGCTTGCTTGCGCTCGCCCTGCAGAACGTGGATGGTCACGGCGCCCTGGTTGTCGTCGGCAGTCGAGAACACCTGCGACTTCTTGGTCGGGATGGTGGTGTTCTTCTCGATCAGCGCAGTCATCACGCCACCCATGGTTTCGATACCCAGGGTCAGCGGGCTGACGTCCAGCAGCAGAACGTCCTTCACGTCACCGGCCAGTACCGCGCCCTGGATGGCAGCGCCCATGGCCACGGCTTCGTCAGGGTTCACGTCCTTGCGTGCTTCCTTGCCGAAGAACTCGGTAACCAGCTTCTGCACCAGAGGCATGCGGGTCTGACCGCCGACCAGGATCACGTCGTTGATCGAACCGACGTCGATACCGGCGTCTTTCAGGGCGATGCGGCAAGGCTCGATGGTGCGCTGAACCAGGTCTTCCACCAGCGACTCCAGCTTGGCGCGGGAGATCTTCACGTTCAGGTGCTTCGGACCCGAGGCATCGGCGGTGATGTAAGGCAGGTTGACGTCGGTCGACTGCGAGGACGACAGCTCGATCTTGGCCTTCTCGGCGGATTCCTTCAGGCGCTGCATCGCCAGCGGGTCACCCTTGAGGTTCATGCCGCTTTCTTTCTTGAATTCGTCGACGAGGTAGTCGATCAGACGGATGTCGAAGTCTTCACCACCGAGGAAGGTGTCGCCGTTGGTTGCCAGTACTTCGAACTGGTGCTCGCCATCGACTTCGGCGATTTCGATCACGGAAACGTCGAAGGTACCACCACCCAGGTCATAGACGATGACGGTGTGGTCGCCCTTGGCCTTGTCCATGCCGTAGGCCAGAGCGGCGGCGGTTGGTTCGTTGATGATGCGCTTGACGTCCAGACCGGCGATACGACCGGCGTCCTTGGTCGCCTGGCGCTGGCTGTCGTTGAAGTAGGCCGGAACGGTGATCACCGCTTCGGTCACGGCCTCGCCGAGGTAGTCTTCGGCGGTCTTCTTCATCTTCTTCAGGATTTCAGCCGAAATCTGTGGCGGCGCCATCTTCTGGCCGTTCACTTCAACCCAGGCGTCACCGTTGTCGGCCTTGGCGATCTTGTACGGCACCATCTTGATGTCTTTCTGTACGACTTCTTCGTCGAACTTGCGACCGATCAGACGCTTTACCGCGTACAGGGTGTTGTGCGGGTTGGTCACGGCCTGGCGCTTGGCCGACTGGCCAACCAGGGTTTCGCCATCGTTGGCGTATGCAATGATCGACGGCGTGGTCCGAGCGCCTTCGGCGTTCTCGATCACCTTGACGTTGCCGTTTTCCAGAATGGAGACGCAGGAGTTGGTAGTCCCCAGGTCGATACCGATAATTTTGCCCATTTCACTCTCCCGAAACTTGGATTTTTTTGCCGCAGCGGTTATGGCCAACTGCGGTAGCACTTAAACGCTTGACTTATAGATGGGGTCGCTACGACCGATTTCAAGCCTGCTCGTCGATAGTCGGCGAAACCGGGGCGACCGCCTTGCTCACCACCACCATGGCCGGGCGCAGCAGGCGACCGTTGAGCTGGTAGCCCTTCTGGAACACCTTCAGCACGCTGTTCGGCTCGACGTCGGCGCTTTCCTGCATGGCCATGGCCTGGTGCAGCGCAGCGTTGAAGGGCTCACCGTGCGGGTCGATGGCTTCCAGCTGGTGGCGCTTGAAGGTGTCCTGGAACATCTTCAGGGTCAGCTCGATGCCTTCGCGCATCGGGCGAATGCTTTCGTCATCGGGATTGGACAGCTCCAGGCCGCGCTCCAGGCTGTCGAGGATCGGCAGCAGGTCGCCGGAGAATTTTTCCAGGGCGAACTTGTGCGCCTTCTCGACATCCTGCTCGGCACGGCGGCGAACGTTCTGCAGGTCGGCGGCTACGCGCAGCCCTTGATCCTGGGCAGCGGCCAGCTGCTCTTCGAGCGCCTGCACGCGGGTTGCCAGGTCATCGCTCGAAGCCTCGGCCGCCTGATTGGCTTCCTGATTTTGCGCATCCAGATTCTGTTCGTCAGCCATAAAAACCTCCTTTCAATATCGTCCGCGGGCTTGGCCCGCGCTTCTGCCCCCGTATATGGGGCCGCATTTTCCAGGTTCAAGTGCCGAAAAAAATGCACCCCGCCCGATCGATGGACCCCATGCATCGCCGATCGCGCTAAAAAAGCCGGCCATTCAAGCGAATCGAACTAAGGCCGGGCATTGTCAGGCAAAATGAAAACACTGTATAAATAACCAGACATGAACCTGGGAGCGGCCTTCATGCTGGTGCACCTGTCCGTACACAATTACGCAATCGTCGAGCATCTCGACCTGGAACTGGACCGCGGGATGAGCGTCATCACCGGCGAGACTGGTGCCGGCAAGTCGATCATGCTCGACGCCCTCGGCCTGACCCTTGGCGACCGGGCCGACAGCGGCGTGGTGCGCCCCGGCGCGGACAAGGCCGACATCCTCGCCACCTTCGACCTGCAGGACATCCCGGAAGCACGCAGCTGGCTCGCCGAACGCGACCTGGACAGCGACGGCCCGTGCATCCTGCGTCGGGTCATCACCGCCGAAGGACGCTCACGCGGCTACATCAACGGCTCGACCTGCCCCCTCGGCGACCTCAAGGCCCTGGGCGAGCTGCTGATCGATATCCACAGCCAGCATGAGCACCAGTCCCTGCTCAAGACCGACACCCACCGCCGCCTGCTCGACGAGTACGCTGGCGCGACCGACCTCGCCCGCCAGGTACAGCTCGCTGCCCAACGCTGGCGCCAGACCCGCCAGGAGCTGGAGCGCCTGTCCAACTCCGGCGACGAGCAGCGCGCGCGCCACCAGTTGCTCAGCTACCAGCTCGAAGAACTGGAAAACCTCGCCCTCGGCGAAAACGAACTGGAAGAGCTGGAACAGGAACACAAGAACCTGACCAACGCCGAGACCCTGCTCGGTGTCTGCCGCCAGGTGGTCGAGCAATGCAGCGAGAGCGATTCGGGCAACGTGCTGCACGCCCTCACCTCCTGCCTCAATCGCCTGACCAGCGTCAGCAACGGCTCCGGCGCATTGGGTGAAGCCGCCAACCTGCTGGCCAGCGCGCAGATCCAGGTGGAAGAAGCCGTCGGCGAATTGAACCGCTTCGTCGACCACTTCGACGCCGACCCGGGCCGCCTGCAGTATCTCGAGGAACGCCTGGATGCCATCTATACCCTGGCACGCAAGCACCGCATCCAGCCGACCGAAGTGGCGACCCTGCAGCAGAAGCTGCTGGACGAAATCGAAACCATGAACGCCAACGACGAGGCCATCGAACGCCTCGGCGAAGAACTGACCGCCTACGCCCGACATTACCAGGAACGCGCCCGCGAACTCAGCGAACTGCGCCGCGAAGCCGCCACCGGCCTGGCCAGCGCGGTCGAACAGGAAATCCAGCGTCTGGGCATGCCCGGCGGACGCTTCAACATCGAGTTGCACGCCAACACCAGCGACGAGCCGCTGCCCTATGGCCTTGAACAGGTCGAACTACTGGTCAGCGCCAACCCGGGGCAGCCGCTGAAAGCCCTGGCCAAGGTCGCCTCGGGTGGCGAGCTGTCGCGCATCAGCCTGGCGATCCAGGTGATCACCGCACAGACCTCGCGCATCCCGACCCTGGTATTCGACGAAGTGGACGTGGGCATCGGCGGCCCGACGGCGGAAATCGTCGGCCAACTGCTGCGACGCCTCGGCGACCGCGGGCAGGTGCTGACCGTGACCCACCTGCCGCAAGTTGCCGCCCAGGGCCACCATCATCTATTCGTACACAAGGTTCGCGGCAGCAATGCCACGCACACGGCCGTGTCCAAGCTGGGCAAGACCGAGCGGGTCGAGGAAGTCGCGCGCATGCTCGGCGGCATCGACCTCACCAAGGAATCCCTCGCTCACGCGAAGAAGATGGTGGTCACGGCCAAAAGCTGAATGGAGGCCAATCTCCAAGCCGGAACATTTCTGGTAATAAAAAAGCACGAAGGCGACCCTGGGGTCGCCTTCGCTCGCTTCACCGGACCTGAATCCGTAACGCAGGATTACTTCTTCTTGCGTACGTGCAGCACCAGGTTGTGATCGATCAGCTCAAAGCCATGCTCTTCGGCAATGGCGCGCTGCAGCTTCTCGATTTCCGGGTTGATGAACTCGATGACTTCACCGGTATCCACGTTCACCATGTGATCGTGATGCTCGCCGTCCGCCAGCTCGAACACGGCATGGCCGCCATCGAAGTTGTGACGGACCACCAGCCCGGCCGCTTCGAATTGGGTCAATACACGGTAGACCGTCGCCAGGCCGACATCCTCGCCAGCTTCCATCAACGCCTTGTACACATCCTCGGCGCTCATGTGACGCTGCTCGGTGGAATCGAGCATCTGTAGAATCTTGACCCGTGGCAGAGTCACTTTTAAGCCAGCTTTGCGTAGTTCGCTATTTTCAACCATGGTCAGCTTTCTCGCCGATGCTGCTTCGCAGCTTCTCTTAATACGGGTATGATCGGGGTTTACGTTGTCCCAGCCAAGATAGTGGAAGTCGCCCACCGATGCAAAACACCAAGCTCTTGCTAACCAGTTTCACCTTAGTGGGACTGCTCGCACTCGCCGGTTGTTCATTCCCCGGGGTTTACAAAATCGACATCCAACAGGGCAATGTCGTCACGCAGGACATGATAGACCAGTTGCGCCCGGGAATGACCCGACGGCAAGTACGGTTTATCATGGGCAACCCCCTGTTGACCGACACATTCCACGCCAATCGCTGGGATTACCTGTACAGCCTGCAGCCTGGTGGCGGTGAGCGCCAGCAGGAACGTGTCAGCCTGATTTTCAGTGACGACGACAAGCTCATGAGCCTGGCGGGCGACTTCATGCCCGGCGTGAGCCGTGACGAAGCCATTCTCGGCAAGGACAGCGGCACGACGGTCGAAGCTCCGGCGCAGAACGTCGAAACACCGAAGAAGAAAGAGAAGCCAGCCAAGCCAGGTTCGCTGCTCGATCAGATCCAGAAAGACGTCGATGGCGTGAAAACCGTGCCGGTTCCGACCCCGGAGCCGCTGGATACCTCACCGCAGTAATATCGCGACGCAAAAAAAGCCCGGCATGTCCGGGCTTTTTTATTTGTTGATGCCCCGTCCTGAATAAGGTTTTGATCGTTCCCACGCTCCGCGTGGGAATGCCTCTCTAGCCGCTCGGCGTCTGCCGTTGTGACGCATAGCGTCACCGGCTGCGTTCCCACGCAGGAGCGTGGGAACGATCGAAAGCAGCCTCGACACCCTACGGAGCAGCCAATCGCGAGAAAAGCCTGCTGACAGCGGTCAGCAGGTTTACCGTGATGAAAGCCGAACTCTCGGGATAAGAGCAGGTTTTGTGGCGAGCGGGCTTGCCCGCGCTCGGCTGCAACGCAGCCGCAGCCGTATCGCCTGAGACGGCGCAACCCGCAGGTTTTGGGGTGCTTTGCACCCAGCGCGGGCAAGCCCGCTCGCCACACTGAGCAGCCTGCACCATAGGCAATATCACCCTGCCTAGTCCTGAATAAGGTTTTGATCATTCCCACGCTCCGCGTGGGAATGCCTCTCTAGACGCTCGGCGTCTGCCGTTGTGACGCATAGCGTCACCGGCTGCGTTCCCACGCAGGGGCGTGGGAACGATCGATGCGCCTACAAGTTCTGCGCCCGAGCCTTGGCCGCCTTCTCCGCCCGTAGCCGCCTCACCTCTTTCGGATCCGCCAGCAGCGGTCGATAGATCTCGATACGATCTCCCTCGACCACGACCCTGACCTCCGGGTCATTCACCACCTTGCCGAAAATCCCCAACGGGCAACCCGACAGATCCACCCCGGGAAACTGCTCGGCCATCCCCGACAAGCCAACTGCCGCCCGCAAGGTCGTCCCCACCGGCACCGAAACCTCCAGCAGGCACTGACGCCCGACCTCGGCGTACACCACCTCGATGGCGACCCGCGACTCAGCCATTAATCTGCTTCGCCCGCTGACAGAACGCATCCACCAGCGTATTCGCCGCCTGGTTGAACAACGGCCCGAGAGTCGCCCGCACGATCGGCCCGGCGTAATCGAAGGTCAGGTCGAGGCTGATCTTGCAGGCCTTCTCACCCAGCGCCTTGAACACCCAGACACCATGCAACTGGGTGAACGGACCCTCTTCGAGATTCATCTCGATCGACTGTCCCGGCACCAGGGTATTGCGGGTCACGAACTGCTGACTCAGGCCACCCTTGGCCACCGACAGCGTGGCGCGCATGTGCACGTCCGAGCTCTCCAGCACCTGGGAGGCCGAGCACCACGGCAGGAATTCCGGATAACGTGCGACGTCGTTCACCAGGTCATAAAGCGCCTGTGCCGGATAGGGCAGCAAGGCCGAACGTTGAATATGGGTCGTCATGTCAGCGTCAATTCCACGGCTGGGCAGCATACAAAAGAGGGCGCATTGTCCGGGATTCATCCTACGCGCTCAAGCACGCAGCTTCACCGTAGCCGACGGACGCGCAACCCCCTATAATGCCGCCCCTATGGCTAAACAGAAGAAACACCCCACAGGGACCATCGCGCAAAACAAAAAGGCGCGCCACGATTACTTCGTCGAACAACGGTTCGAGGCTGGCCTGGTCCTGGCCGGTTGGGAAGTAAAGAGCTTGCGGGCGGGCAAGGCACAACTGGTCGACAGTTATGTGCTGCTCAAGGATGGCGAAGCCTGGCTGTTCGGCAGCCACTTCACGCCGCTGACCACCGCGAGTACCCACGTCATCGCCGACCCGACGCGCACGCGCAAGCTGCTGCTCAACCAGCGCGAGCTGGAGAAGATCTTCGCCGGCGTACAGCAGAAGGGCTACACCTGCGTGTGCCTCTCGCTGTACTGGAGCAAGCATCTGGTCAAGTGCGAGATTGCCCTGGGCAAGGGCAAGAAGGAATACGACAAGCGCGATACCGAACGCGAACGCGACGCTGGTCGCGAACTGCAGCGCGCGGTGCGCAACAAGGGCAAGGAAGACTAGGTCCCATTGCCCCTTTCGCGGATGAATCCGGCTCCCACAGAATTTGCGTCGTGCACGACGCGATCATTGTGGGAGCCGGATTCATCCGCGAAGAATCTACCGGCAACCTCCTTGCCACCTGAACGAACACAATCACCCGCTCAAATCCCCTTGCGCCGCTCCGCCCGCGCCACCCGCTGCACTTCCTGACGCACCTCTTCCAGCACCTCCTGCACATACAGGATATGCCGGCTCGACACCTCGCGCGCCTGCTCGGCCCGCCCCTCGATGATCGCCAGGTACAACTCCCGGTGCTGACTGATCAGCATGTCGCGCGTCTCCGTGCGCTGCTTGTACATCCCACCGATGTTGGTCACCACGTTGCGCTTGAGCAGATCGAACAACCCACGAATCGTGTGCAGCAACACCGCGTTATGACTCGCCTCGGCAATCGCCAGGTGGAAGTTCGCATCCGCCTCGCCCTCCTCCGCCCGGCTCACCTCATCCGCCCGTGCATAACAGCTCTGCAGTCGCTCGAACGCCACCCGCAGCCGATCGCGGTCCACTTCGGTGGCGCGCAGTGCCGCGTAGTAGGCGCAGGACGCCTCCAGCGTATGGCGGAATTCGAGCAGGTCGCGCTGGGCCTCGGGATTGTTTTCCAACAGGTGCAGTAACGGATCGCTGAACGTCGAGCCCAGCGTCTCCACCACATAGTTGCCACCACCCTGCCGGCTCGCCAGCAGCCCCTTGGCCACCAGCTTCTGGATCGCCTCGCGCAACGACGGCCGCGACACGCCGAACTGCTCGGCCAGCGCACGCTCGGCCGGCAGGCGCTCACCGGGCTTGAGCGTGCCCTCGAGAATCATCCCCTCGAGCCGCTCGACAATATCGTCAGACAAACGGCGCTGACGAATCTGATCAAACCCCATCACTCACTCCTCACGCTCCCGAACCCTTGCCGGGGCTGCCTATTCTGGCCTATTGGCGCCGCGCCAGCACCCACCAGACAGCGCATAAATCACCCGATCAGCCCCTTTCCCAACCGCCTCTGCGACGAAAGTTTCAGGGCGGCAAATTGACACATGCCCTGCAAGGCTTTTAACCTAGCGCTCAACGATTGTAAATTGGTATTACCAATTACCCAAATCGGTTTATCTGCGCCTACCAACAACAATTAGGGGCCACCCCATATGCAAACCTGGCAACAGCTCTACAGCCCGCTCGGCAGCCTCGGCCTGTCCGCTCTCGCGGCCGTCATTCCCATCGTGTTCTTCTTCCTGGCCCTGGCAGTGTTCCGTCTCAAGGGGCACGTGGCGGGCAGCATTACCCTGGCGCTGGCGATCCTGGTGGCGATCTTCGCCTTCAAGATGCCGGTCGACATGGCGCTGGCTGCGGCCGGCTACGGTTTCGCCTATGGCCTCTGGCCGATTGCCTGGATCATCGTTGCCGCGGTGTTTCTCTACAAACTGACGGTCAAGAGCGGTCAGTTCGAAATCATCCGCAGCTCGGTGTTGTCGATCACCGACGACCAGCGCCTGCAGGTGCTGCTGATCGGCTTCTGCTTCGGCGCGTTCCTGGAAGGTGCCGCCGGCTTCGGCGCGCCGGTCGCCATCACCGCCGCCCTGCTGGTCGGCCTGGGCTTCAACCCGCTGTACGCCGCCGGCCTGTGCCTAATCGCCAACACCGCACCCGTGGCCTTCGGCGCCCTGGGCATCCCGATCATCGTCGCCGGCCAGGTCACTGGTATCGATGCGTTCAAGATCGGCGCCATGACCGGCCGCCAATTGCCGCTGCTGTCGCTGTTCGTGCCGTTCTGGCTGGTGTTCATGATGGATGGCCTGCGCGGCGTGCGCGAAACCTGGCCGGCCGCGCTGGTTGCCGGCCTGAGCTTCGCCGTCACCCAGTACTTCACCTCGAACTTCATCGGCCCGGAACTGCCGGACATCACCTCGGCACTGGCCAGCCTGGTCTGCCTGACCCTGTTCCTGAAAGTCTGGCAACCGCGCCGTACCGCCGGTGCGCAGATCGCCGGTGCCACCTCGGCTGCCGCGGTCACCGCCAGCGCCGGCGGCTTTGGCCAGCCGCGCAATACCCTGGCCTCGCCCTACAGCCTGGGCCAGATCTTCAAGGCCTGGTCGCCGTTCCTGATCCTCACCGTACTGGTAACGATCTGGACGCTGAAGTCGTTCAAGGCGATGTTCGCCACTGGCGGCGCGATGTACAGCAGCGTGTTCAACTTCGCCGTGCCGCACCTGGACCAACTGGTGATCAAGACCGCGCCGATCGTCGCCAACCCGACGCCGATTCCGGCGGTGTTCAAGCTCGACCCGATCTCCGCCACCGGCACCGCGATCTTCTTCTCCGCGCTGGTGTCGATGCTGATCCTCAAGATCGACTTCAAAACTGGTCTGACCACTTTGAAGGAGACCTTCTACGAGCTGCGCTGGCCGATCCTGTCCATCGGCATGGTGCTGGCCTTCGCCTTCGTCACCAACTACTCGGGCATGTCCTCGACCCTGGCCCTGGTGCTGGCGGCGACCGGCGCCGCGTTCCCGTTCTTCTCGCCGTTCCTCGGCTGGCTGGGCGTGTTCCTGACCGGTTCGGACACCTCGTCGAACGCCCTGTTCAGCTCGCTGCAGGCCACCACCGCACACCAGATCGGCGTCAACGACACCCTGCTGGTCGCGGCCAACACCAGCGGCGGCGTCACCGGCAAGATGATCTCGCCACAATCGATCGCCGTCGCCTGCGCCGCCACCGGCCTGGTGGGCAAGGAATCCGACCTGTTCCGCTTCACGCTCAAGCACAGTCTGTTCTTCGCCACCATCGTCGGCCTGATCACGCTGGCCCAGGCCTACGTTTTCACCGGCATGCTGGTGCACTAACGTGAGGATGTCGGGGTCTCTCGTAGGCCCCGACAGCCGTACCCCGTCAACCCACGCTGCGAGTTCCCATGATCATTTCCGCCTCTACCGACTATCGCGCAGCCGCCCAACGCAAGCTGCCTCCGTTCCTGTTCCACTATGCCGACGGCGGCGCCTACGCCGAGCACACCCTGCGCCATAACGTCGAGGACCTGGCCGGCATCGCCCTGCGCCAGCGCGTGCTGAAGAACATGTCCGAACTGAGCCTGGAAACCCGGCTGTTCAACGAGACCCTGAGCATGCCGGTCGCCCTGGCCCCGGTCGGCCTGACCGGCATGTACGCCCGCCGTGGCGAAGTCCAGGCCGCCCGCGCGGCCGCCGACCACGGCATCCCCTTCACGATGTCGACGGTGTCGGTGTGCCCGATCGAGGAAGTCGCCCCGGCCATCGACCGGCCGATGTGGTTCCAGCTCTACGTCCTGAAAGACCGCGGCTTCATGCGCAACGCCCTGGAGCGGGCCAAGGCCGCCGGCGTGACCACCCTGGTGTTCACCGTGGACATGCCGGTACCCGGCGCCCGCTACCGCGATGCCCACTCCGGCATGAGCGGCCCGAACGCGCCGCTGCGCCGGGTCTGGCAAGCCATGACCCACCCGCGCTGGGCCCTCGACGTCGGCCTGCTGGGCAAGCCGCATGACCTGGGCAACATCTCGCGCTATCGCGGCAACCCGACCGGCCTTGCCGACTACATCGGCTGGCTCGGCGCCAACTTCGACCCGTCGATCTCCTGGAAGGACCTGGAGTGGATCCGCGAGTTCTGGGACGGCCCGATGATCATCAAGGGCATCCTCGACCCGCAGGATGCCAGGGACGCGGTGAAATTCGGCGCCGACGGCATCGTCGTCTCCAACCATGGCGGTCGCCAGCTCGACGGCGTGCTGTCCAGCGCCCGCGCCCTGCCGGCGATTGCCGACGCGGTGAAGGGCGAGCTGAAGATCCTCGCCGACTCCGGCATCCGCAGCGGCCTCGACGTGGTGCGCATGATCGCCCTCGGCGCCGATACCGTGCTGATCGGCCGGGCATTCCTCTACGCCCTCGCCACCGCTGGCGAAGCGGGCGTGAAGAACCTGCTGGAGCTGTTCGAGAAGGAAATGCGCGTTGCCATGGTGCTCACCGGCGCCAAGTCGATCAGCGAGATCACCCGTGATTCGCTGGTCCGTGAACTGGGCGCCTGAACCGTAGCGCCCACACGAATTACCGCCTGACTGAACGGGGTCGGCCAGGGCACGCCAGATGCCAACGGCCTCGTTAGGAGTTTGCATGAGCCTGCCCACCCCGTTCCTCCATTCGGTAGAACAGCTGATTCCCCGCGAGCGCCGTTTCGACGACGCGCTCTCGACCCTGGCCTTCGGCACCGACGCCAGCTTCTACCGGCTGATCCCGAAACTGGTGATCCGCGTCGAGTCCGAAGACGAAGTGGTCGCCCTGCTCCAGCTGGCCCGCCGCGACCAGGTCCCAGTGACCTTCCGCGCCGCCGGCACCAGCCTGTCCGGCCAGGCCATCAGCGGCTCGGTGCTGATCGTCCTCGGCGACAACTGGAACGGCCGCGAGATTCGCCAGCAGGGCCAGCAGATCCGCCTGCAACCCGGCGTCATCGGCGCCCAGGCCAATGCCTGGCTGGCACCCTTCGGCCGCAAAATCGGCCCGGACCCGGCCTCGATCAACGCCTGCAAGATCGGCGGCATCGTCGCCAACAACGCCAGCGGCATGTGCTGCGGCACCGCGCAGAACACCTACCACACCCTGGCCGGCATCCGCCTGGTGCTGGCCGACGGCAGCCGCCTGGACACCGAAGACCCGGCCAGCGTCGCCGCCTTCCGCGGCAGCCACGGCGACCTGCTCGACCAGCTGGCGAGCCTGGCCCGCGAAACTCGCGCCAATAGCGAACTCGCCGCGAAGATCCGCCACAAGTACCGCCTGAAAAACACCACTGGCCTGTCCCTCAACGCCCTGGTGGATTTCGACGAACCGCTGGATATCCTCAGCCACCTGCTGGTCGGCTCCGAAGGCACCCTCGGCTTCATCAGCGCCGTCACCTACGACACCGTGGTCGACCACCCGCACAAGGCCTCGGCGCTGATCGTCTTCCCCGACGTGGAAACCTGCTGCACCGCCGTCACCGTGCTCAAGCGCCAGCCGGTGTCCGCCGTCGAACTGCTCGACCGCCGCAGCCTGCGCTCGGTGCAGGACAAGCCCGGCATGCCGGCCTTCGTCCGCGAGCTGTCGAACAACGCCTGTGCCCTGTTGATCGAGTCCCGCGCCGCCAGCTCGTCGCTGCTGCACGAACAACTGGTACAGATCATGGCCTCTCTGACGACCTTCCCGGTCGAGAAACAGGTCGACTTCACCGAAGACCCAGCGGAAAACGCCAGGCTCTGGGCGATCCGCAAGGACACCTTCCCGGCCGTCGGCGCCGTGCGCCAGACCGGCACCACGGTGATCATCGAGGACGTGACCTTCCCGGTCGAACAACTGGCCATCGGCGTCAACCGCCTGATCGAGTTGTTCGACAAGCACCACTACGACGAAGCGATCCTGTTCGGCCATGCCCTGGAGGGCAACCTGCATTTCGTCTTCACCCAGGGCTTCAACAGCGCCGAGGAAGTCGCCCGCTACCAGGCGTTCATGGATGACGTGGCGCAACTGGTGGCCGTCGAGTTCGGCGGCTCGCTCAAGGCTGAACACGGCACCGGGCGTAACATGGCGCCCTTCGTCGAACAGGAATGGGGCAGCGACGCCTACCAGTTGATGTGGTCGATCAAGCGCCTGCTCGATCCCCAGGGCATCCTCAACCCGGACGTGGTGCTCAGCGACGACCCGCAGATTCACCTGAAGAACCTCAAGCCGCTGCCGGCCGCCGACGAAATCGTCGACAAATGCATCGAGTGCGGCTTCTGCGAACCGGTCTGCCCGTCCAAGGGACTGACCCTCAGCCCGCGCCAGCGCATCGTCATCTGGCGCGACATCCAGGCGAAGAAGCGTGCCGGCGTCGACACCACCGAGCTGGAAGCCGCCTACCACTACCAGGGCATCGATACCTGCGCCGCCACCGGCCTGTGTGCCCAGCGCTGCCCGGTGGGCATCAACACCGGCGAGCTGGTGAAAAAACTGCGCGCTCGCGACGCCACCCACGTGAAGCGCGCCGACTGGCTGGCGACCCACTTCGCCACCTCGCTGCAAGGCGCCCGCTTCACCCTGCACGTTGCCAATGGCGCACGCATGCTGCTCGGTGCGCCGCGCCTGGCGCGGCTGTCGGCCGGCCTGACCCGGTTGTCCAAAGGCCGCGCCCCCCTGTGGACAAATGCCATGCCGCAACCGGAGCGGGCCGTGCGCTTCAGCCCGACAGTCAACGACGAACGCCCACGGGTGGTCTACCTGGCCGCCTGCGTCTCGCGGGTGATGGGCCCGGCCGCTGGCGACAAGGAACAGATGTCACTGCTCGACAAGACCCGCGCGCTGCTGGAAAAGGCCGGCTACCAGGTGGTGTTCCCGGACAACACCGACCAACTGTGCTGCGGCCAGCCGTTCGCCTCCAAGGGCTACACCGAACAGGCCGAACACAAGCGCCAGGAACTGATCGGCGCCCTGCTGCACGCCAGCCGCGGCGGCCTCGACCCGATCTACTGCGACACCAGCCCGTGCACCCTGCGCCTGGTCCAGGACCTGGGCGACAGCCGCCTCGACCTCTACGACCCGGTGCGCTTCATTCGCACGCACCTTGTGGATAAGTTGACCTTCACCCCGCAGGACGCGCCGATTGCCGTGCACGTGACCTGCAGCACCCAGCACCTGGGCGAAAGCCAGGCGCTGATCGACCTGGCGCGGCGCTGCAGCAAAAACGTAGTGATCCCCGAAGGCATCCACTGCTGCGGCTTCGCTGGCGACAAGGGCTTCACCACCCCGGAACTCAACGCCCACTCCCTGCGCACCCTCAAGGACGCGGTGCAGTACTGCGAAGAAGGCATCTCCACCAGCCGCACCTGCGAAATCGGCCTGAGCCAGCACGGCGGCATCGACTACCACGGCCTCGTCTACCTGGTCGACCGGGTCACCCAGCCCAAACCGCTCTAACGCCCACCACTCCCCTGTAGGAGCGAGGCTTGCCCGCGAAGCTTTCAGCGATCTGGAAGACGCCTTCGCCGGCAAGCCACGCGCCCACAGCCCCACCGCGCTCAACAAAAACAGAACCTTTGAACACCCCGCGAAGTCTATTGAGCAGGCCCCGCCCATAGGGGCCTCCCTGCCACTTCGGCAACCTCGCAGCCTGAACCCCAGGTTCAAGGAGATCCACATGAAACGTTCCGTACTGCCCGGCCTGTTCGTTGTCACCGCACTCCTTGCCGCCCCGGCCTTCGCCGATGGCGAGAAAGACCTGTGCACCACCAACCTGCAGACCATCAGCAACGCCAAGACCACCATCATCGCCGCCGACCTGCAGGGCGAGATCGCCAACAGCGTGCAGCAGGCCCAGGCCGCCCAGGCGAAGAACACCTCCGAGGGCACCAAGGAGTGCATCTCCATCACCCAGCGCGCGATCCAGCAGATCCAGAACAGCCAGAAAGGCGGCTAGCGAAAGCGTGGTGCCATGCGTTGGGATGGCCTTTCGAGCCACATTGGCGTACACTGGCCCTGCCTACTGAGAAGTAAGCCGGTTCGGGGCCGTTTTGGATTCGACGCTGGTTGCGAAACTCTAGGTGCATGCCGAGTTGGTAACAGAACTCGTAAATCCACTGTTGCAACTTCTATAGTTGCCAATGACGACCAATACGGTGCTGCTCTCGCTGCTTAACTGCAGCTGACATGCACTCCTGGCACCTTCGGGTCCAGCAATCATCAGGGGATGTCTGTAAACCCAAAATGATTGTCATATAGAACAGAATCGCCGCGTAGTACGTTGTGGACGAAGTGGCTAAAACTTACACAACTCGCCCAAAGCACCCTGCCCGTCGGGTCGCTGAGGGTTAACTCAATAGACACGGCTAAGCATGTAGGACCGACAGCGGAGTACTGGCGGACGGGGGTTCAAATCCCCCCGGCTCCACCAAAACAAAGCAAACAAAGCCCGCCTTGTGCGGGCTTTGTTGTTTCTGGCGTTTGCCTTTCGCCCGACTCGGCCTTTCGCCCCATACCCCGCCCCCTGTAGGAGCCGGGCTTGCCCGCGAATACGCCAACAGCAAGAACCTCCCATTCTCGCTGTAAACCCTCCAGCCAATCCAACCCGAAGCAAGCCGCAGCCAAACGCCATCGCCCTCGAAACCGCGCCAACTACTCCAATGGGAAATGGGGACGGGTGGGAATGGGGACAAATTTATTTCTTCATTTCCAGCCTTGCTCAAGCAGGTCATGCCGAAACAAACTCAACAATTTCCCTCATACCCCAAAGAAATGTCGCACACACTTCCTCATACCGACTGTAGGAAGTATGGTGTCGAGCATCCGTAGTAAAGGCAAAACACTGGCCCTCCCGTCCTTGCCTGCTCAACACCATAGGACACCTCCGTGACCACTCTCACCGCCGCCTCTACCCAGCTCATCGACACCACCCGACTCGCTCAAGCCCTCGAAAAATTCGCCAGCGACCGTAACTGGGCCCAGTTCCACTCCCCCAAGAACCTGGTCATGGCCCTGAGCGGCGAAGTCGGAGAATTGACCGAAATCTTCCAATGGCTCACCGAAGACGCTTCCAGGACCGCCGCTCGCACGCCCGAAACAGCCCAAGCCGTCGAGGAAGAGCTGGCTGACGTGCTCATGTATCTGGTGCGCCTGGCCTCAGTGCTTGGCGTCGATCTGAACGCCGCCGCCCAACGCAAGCTGCAACTCAACGGCGAGAAGTACCCGGTCGAGAAGGCTCGGAACAGCGCAAAGAAATACGACCAACTCTGATTGCCCGGCTCCAGTAAGGAAGAAGGACCTTGATCGTTTACGAAGCGACCAAACAGCAGTTTCAGAAAGACAACGATAACGACGACATCGAGGACGTGATCCTCCGTAGTTTCGAGTCAGCCACCGGCCGGATCGTCGCAGCCGCAGAAATGAACGCCTGGAAGAACTCTCTCGGAGCCATGTCACGGGTGTTGCGCGACGAAGAAATCCCCAATGACATCGGCGTGGCCATTGAGCTGCACATACCGCAGACCTCCAAGCGCATCGATATCACCCTGACCGGCCTGGATGCCAGCGGCAAGCAAAACGTGGTGCTGGTTGAGCTGAAACAATGGGCTGAAGCCAGTGCGACATCCAAGGACGCCATTGTCAAAACCCTCCTGGGCCGCAAGATCCGGGAAACCGTGCACCCGTCCTATCAGGCCTGGTCGTATGCCTCGCTGCTGGAGGGTTTCAACGAGGCCGTGTATTCCGGCGGCATCCAAGTGCATGCCTGTGCCTATCTGCACAACTACACGCCAGATGATGTCATCGATGGGCCGCACTACCAGGCCTACATCAGCAAGGCCCCGCTATTCATGAAAGGCAGGGATGAACTGGCCCGTATGCGGGCGTTCATCAAGCAGCACATCGCCAAGGGCGATGAAAAGAGCGTCCTGCATGAACTGATGGCGAGCCCCATTCGCCCATCGAAGGCTCTAGCCGACTCGCTGGTGAAACTGCTGAAGAAGCAGGCCGAGTTCGTTCTTATCGACGACCAGAAAGAAATCCATGAAAACTGCATGGCCGCCGCGGCAGGCGCTTCGACGGAGCGCCCAAAAGTGGTGATCATCGAGGGCGGTCCGGGTACCGGCAAATCCGTGGTGGCACTCAACCTGCTGGTCAACCTCACCAGTCGCGGGCTGGTGGGCAAATACGTATCGAAAAACTCCGCCCCTCGGCAGGTGTACGAAAGCAAGCTGACCGGCGCCCTGCCCCGCAGCCACTTTTCGCAGTTGTTTACCGGCTCCGGCTCGTTCATGGAGTCCCCCACCAGCGCATTCGATTTTTTGGTGGTGGACGAAGCCCATCGCCTGACCGAGAAGAGCGATCTCTACGGCCAGAAAGGCGATAACCAGATCAAGGAACTGATCAATGCCGCGAACTGCACGATCTTTTTTATCGACGAAGACCAGCGCGTCACGCTGAAAGATATCGGCAATCGCGAAGCCATCCGCGCTTTTGCCAAGACACGCGGTGCCGAGGTCGAGGAATACGTTCTCACCTCGCAATTCCGTTGCAGCGGATCGGATGGTTACCTGGCCTGGCTCGACAATGCACTCCAAGTGCGGGAAACAGCAAACCGGCATCTCGACACCGAGGAATACGAGTTCAAGGTGTTCGACACGCCGCAAGCCATGCATGCGGCGATCCAGAGCAAGAACGGTAATAACAAGGCTCGCGTTGTCGCCGGTTATTGCTGGCCCTGGAACAGCAAGAAGCGGGCAAGCGACGACGATATCGTCATTGGTGAGCACTACCGCCGCCAGTGGAACCTGGAAGAAGATGAGAAGCGCTGGATCATTGCGCAGAACTCTGTCGAACAGGTGGGTTGCATCCACACTTGCCAGGGTCTGGAAGTGGACTACATCGGAGTGATCATCGGCCCAGACCTGATCATTCGAGGCGGCAATGTGGTGACGGTGCCGGAGCAACGTGACAAGAACGATCGCTCGGTCTACGGCTACAAGAAGCTCATGAAAGCCGAGCCGGAAAAAATACGGCAGTTACTCGACCTGATTATCAAGAACACCTACAGGACCCTGATGACCCGCGGGATGAAGGGCTGTTACCTGTACTGCACAGATGAAGAAACGGCCCAGTACTTCCGCGAACGGTTGCTCGTACGCAAGCCGGATACTTCCGCTCGTTCCCGCGCACTCTTGGCCTAGTGCAATGGCTCTCATTTGGGCCCCTCGGGCCCAATGAATCCCCTCTCAACTAACAGAGAAATGTCGTACGCACTTCCTCATCATGCCTGTAGGAAGTAAGGTGTCGAGCATCCGAAATGAAGGCGAAATAGTGGCCATCGCATCTTCGCCTGCTCAACACCACAGGAATCTTCGTGACCATTGCTGCCACCTCCCAGCCCGTCGAAACCACCCGCCTAGCCCTTGAGCAATTAACCAGCAACCTCGCCTGGAACCCACCTCGTGCACCTGACGCGTTGGCACGGGCTCATGAATTCGGTATGGAGTGGTGACAATGGCGGCTCTTGCGACCCTCAAGATCGAAGACTTCTGCTCGGAAGCAGCAAAGCCGGAGTTTATCGAAAGACTGTGCAAGGACTTCGCCCTGACGTTTCCCGATTCGGAACTATCAGAATCCGAAGTCCGCTCCTGGAGGAACTCCCTCCCTGAACTCGCCAAGTTGCTCCTGCAACAGCAACCGCCACTCCAAGGTCATATCCTGATCGAGTACCCGATGCCGATTGGCTCTGAACGTGCCGATTGCATCCTGCTCGGCGAGAGTGAGGCGGGGCTGGAAATCATCGTCATTGAGTTGAAGCAATGGACACAAGGCTCTGTGAAATTGCGCGCCAATCACGGCCTGACCTGGCTGGAAGTCGCGGCGTCCGAACCCTACCCAAGCAAACACCCCTGTGAGCAAGTGAATATCTACCGATCGGCGCTGGAACATGCGCTCAACTTCGGAGACTTCAAGCCCACCATCAACACGCTGGTTTTTCTTCATAACTACCAGGAAAAACCGAAAGAGGAAGTGTTGCGTGCCAATGAGTTCAGCTCACATGTCAGCAGCTCCCTGCTCCGCTCTCTGAACCATGGGGAACAGGATGCAGCACTGCTGTTATCCCGACTTAAGCGTCCTACACAGGCACTTGCGCACCTGACCTCGCCACAGAGAAAGTACTCGGACGCGTTCATCCTGAATTTCAGCGAAAAACTCAATTGCAGTGACCTCTTCAAGGCGACTGGCCAGCAAACGCATGCTTTCAAAAGGATTGCGCCACTGGTGCAACAGGTCCAGACGAACACTTGCGTCATCATCCACGGATTGGTCGGCACCGGAAAAACCGTTCTCGCCATGAAGCTTGTGCAGCACCTCATGAGGCTGGGCAAGAATCCCAAGTACTACGTCAAGTCAGCCGCTATCGGCCAGTGCATAAAAGGCCTGGACTTCGCGGTAAATGGAAGGGCGGTCACTCCTTATCTCGTCGTCGATGAAGCCCATCGCCTGACAAAAGCAACGGCCGCAGGCTTGATGGACAACAAGCACCTCATTGTCTTTTTCATCGATGATTCTCAATGGATCAGTCCAGAGGAGAACTGCCGCAGCGGTGATCTCCAGCAAATGGCCAATGCGCGTGGTTACCACGTGATAACCCATGTCCTGGACGAGCAGTTGAGATGTCGTGGCGCCAACAGTTATGTGGATTGGGTCTACGACCTAGTGTTCGGAGCAGCAACCCAGGCGTATTCATCAGTCCCGGAATTCTCAGTGCAGGTGGCTGAATCCCCTCAGGTCATGGAGGACCACCTAAGAGAGCAAGCTCAAGGAAATGCATCAAGCCGCATCGTGGCGGGTTACTGCTGGCACTGGCAGACGGAGCGCACGCCCGGAGTAGGCACGGACATCCATATTGGGCCATGGCAGGCCCGCTGGAACCAGAAAATGGCATTCAAGGAGTGGAATCAACTCGTCGGATACCACGAGGAAGTGGGTGCCATTTACACGGTACAAGGGTTTGAGTATGACTATGTGGGAGTCATTCTTGGGCCGGACATCGTCCTGAGAAGTGGTCGAATCGAAATTGACTCAAGCTGCAATGCGGACAGGAGACTGAGCAATATGCGAACAGATCCTGCCGTACGCGAACAAGTCATTCGCAACATCTATTACGTACTTCTCACAAGGGCTCGTCGAGGGGTTGTGCTGTACGCGGTCGATCCGGCGCTGCAGCAGTTTCTGCTCACGAACGTCAACGGCGCAGGTTAGAAGTCATTGGCAGACGCCCTATGACAGTTGCGACGAAAGCCGCCCCACTGAGGCGGCTTCATGCTTACGTTGATAAATCAAACATCCAACGGCGGCGGCGATCCTTCCAGCAACGCATCCACCACAGCCTTCGCCATCTCCACCGAATGCAACATCCCCCAGAACAACGTCCGCTCCACCGGGTTCTCATGCAAGCTGATTTCATCCCCATTCAGCTCGGCAACCTCCAGCAATTTCGACACATAGCTCAACGCATCATGAGCCGTAACCCCAGGCTGGATAGCAAAAATCGAGGGACAAAGCGGATCAGCGCGATTGACGGTTTTGGACAGTGTTAACGTGAGGGTATCAAGCAAACGAGCCGCATCGGGCCGTGTCGGGCTAACAGGGTCATCGGAACAGGGCGGCGGATCTGGTGTGATTTTCTTAACCATGGCAAATCTCCTGACTGTGATAGGGGATCTCCACGCTCGCTGCGACACAAGGGTGGCGAACTGTACGCAGGTTCGCAGACCGGTCAGTCAGGAAAAACCGGCAGGCATAAGCCTCCTGCGCACAGCCCACCATAAAGCAGACATGAAAAAGCCGCTAACGCGGCGCTGTGCGCCTGACTGATCGCCGGGCTGCGAAACCCGTATCGCTGAATTTGCAGCGACCTCAGGAATGTAGGCACGGTCATCGGCACACACAACATTCTCCCACGCCTAAATCACGTAGGAAAAGTAAGTTCATTTTGAAAGCTATTTCTACTCATTACGAAGCATCGGCAAGCCACCACCGAGAAAGGAGAATCGCTTATGTCGCTGCCAACGACATAAGCCAAAAACGTGTCGCTAAAACCCGGAAATAGCGACACGTCATGTTCCTCACATCACCCCACCCTCTCCCCCACCAACCGCTCCAAACTCATCTCCCGCATCCGAAACTTCTGCACCTTCCCCGTCACCGTCATCGGAAACGCCTCAACAAACAGGAAATACCGCGGCACCTTGAAGTGCGCAATCTTCCCCTTGCAGAACGCCTTCAACTCTTCATCCCCCGCACTATGCCCCGGATGACACTTCACCCACGCCACAATCTCCTCGCCATACCGCTCATCCGGTATCCCGATCACCTGCACGTCCGCCACCGCCGGGTGCCGGAACAGAAACTCCTCGATCTCCCGCGGATACACGTTCTCGCCGCCACGAATGATCATGTCCTTGTTGCGCCCGACGATACTCACGTACCCCGCCTCGTCCATCACCGCCAAATCGCCTGTGTGCATCCAGCGCGCGCCGTCGAGGGCTTCGGCGGTGGCTTCGGGGTTGTTCCAGTAGCCAAGCATCACGCTGTAGCCGCGGGTGCACAGTTCGCCGATCTGCCCGCGCGGCACGATGCGGCCGGCCTCGTCGATGATCTTGCTCTCCAGGTGCGGCTGGGTACGGCCGACGCTGGCGACGCGGCGCTCGAGGTCGTCGTCGGCGGCGGTCTGGGTCGACACCGGGCTGGTCTCGGTCATGCCGTAGGCGATCTGCACCTCGGCCATGTGCATTTCGCCGATCACCCGCTTCATCACTTCGATCGGGCAGGTGGCGCCGGCCATGATGCCGCTGCGCAGGGTGGACAGGTCGAATTCGCCGCGGCGCGGGTGGTCCAGCTCGGCGATGAACATGGTCGGCACGCCGTACAGCACGGTGGCGCGTTCCTCGGCCACCGCCTGCAGGGCGGTCAGCGGGTCGAAGGCGTCGCCCGGGTAGATCATGGTGCTGCCGTGGGTCAGGCAGCCGAGGTTGCCCATGACCATGCCGAAGCAGTGGTACAGCGGCACGGGGATGACCAGGCGATCCTGCTCGGTCAGGCCCAGGCTTTCGCCGACCATGTAGCCGTTGTTGAGGATGTTGTAGTGGCTGAGGGTCGCGCCCTTGGGGAAGCCGGTGGTGCCGGAGGTGTACTGGATGTTGATCGGTTCGTCGAACTGCAGTTGGGCGCTGCAGGCGCGCAGGTCTTCGACGGCGACACACTCGGCGCGCTCCTGCAGCGCCGTCCAGCCGAGCATGCCGGCGGCCGGGCTGCGGCCCAGGCTGATCACGCCGCGCAGTTCCGGCAGCATGCGGCTGTGCAAGGCGCCCAGGGCGCTGCCGGCCAGTTCCGGCAGCAGTTCGCCAAGCATGGCGTGGTAGTCGCTGGTCTTGAACGCGTCGGCGCAGATCAACCAGCGGCAGCCGGAATGCTTGAGCGCGTATTCCAGTTCGCTGACGCGGTAGGCCGGGTTGATGTTGACCAGGATCACGCCGACCTTGGCGCTGGCGAACTGGCTGATGCACCACTCGGCGCAGTTCGGCGCCCAGATGCCGAGGCGGTCGCCCGGTTGCATGCCGATCGCCAGCAGCGCACGGGCACAGCGCTCGACCTGTTCGGCCAGTTGCGCCCAGCTGTAGCGCACCTGCTGGTGGCGCACCACCAGCGCCTCGCGCTCGGCGAAGCGTGCCACGGTCTGGTCGAATGCGGCGCCGATGGTCAGGGTCAGCAGGGGCTTGTCCTGCTGGCCGCGGGTGTAGCTGGGTGAAGTCATGGTGTCCCCTCGATCTTGTTGTTGTCTGCCGTCCTGGCGGGGAGGCCTTGCCTGGGGGAGCGAGCCCGCTCGCTCCCGCCGCGTGGTTGAACGTTTAGCGCACGAAGACCTGCGTCGTGGTGATCGCCATGTCGCCGCCGGGCAGCTTGATGTTCTTCAGCTTTTTCAGGCTGTCGGGGTCGTACACGGCGATGTCGTTGAAGGTTCCGGCCAGGTAGAGCTTGCTGCCCTGGGTGTTGAAGGCCACGCAGTAGTAGGTGTGGTCGAGGTCGGCCGCTTTCAGCAACTTCTGCTTTTTGATGTCGTACTTGGCCAGGCGGTTGAGCACACCGAACATCTGGTTCGGATCCTTCGGCGAACGTAGACCAGTGAAGTACAGTTCGGTCAAAGGCGCGAAGTCCTGGACCACGCTCTTGCCGGTTTTCAGGTCAATGCTCAGGTAGCCGTAGATCAGGTCGGCGGTTTCCGGGTCCTGCTTGTCGTCCTTGAACCTGGCGGTGGTGTAGAGCATCGAGAACTGGTGGTTGGGCGTCTGGTGCGGCCAGAAATACAGCACGTCCGGGGCACTGTAGTGCGGTCGGTTCCAGTTGCGGCCAGCGACCGCCACGCTGTACTTGCCCGTCTGCACGTCCATCTTGTAGATGTCCGGCCCGGCGACGTACAGGCTGCCGTCATCCGCCGCGCGCATCAGGTAGACCTGGCGCGGCATGGGGAAGCTGCGCACCGGCCTGGCGTCCAGGCCGTCGGCGATGCGGTACACGTCCAGGCGCGGCGGCTGGACTTCGTAGTGGTCGTTGAGCATCAGGGTCGGGTTGACCGTGGTGTACAGCTCCTTGCCGTCCGCGCTCACGGCGAAGGAGAACATCGAGCGGGCCTTCTCCCCCGGTTTCTGCGAGAGCTGGGCGTGGAACACCGTGCTGCAGTCATCAAGGTTGACGCCGTAGAGGTCGGCGTAGTGGTTGTTGAGGATGAACGCCGTCTTGCGGTCCGGTGCCATCATCGCCGTGCCGGGGCCGAAGGCGTCGGGCAGGCGGCAGCTCTTGTACAGGCGGTCGGTGGCCAGGTCGACCACGTGCAGGTTGTTCGGGTAGTTGGTGGCGATCAGGTATTCGTGACCGGCCTTCAGGGCCGGCCCGACCGGCTCCGCCGCACAGGCGTGGGCGCCGAGGACGAGCCCGGCGACAGCGGTCGCCAGGGTGGCGATGGCTTGGAGTTTCATCAGTGGTTCCCTCTTATTGTTCTGCTCGCCGGTCATTTGTCTTTCGGGAATACGGTGCCGAGGTTGCGCCAGTCCTGTAGGGAGTCGGTCGCGCTGGCGTTCCAGTCCTGGTAGGTGCTCATCATGTCCGGCACCTGGGCCGGCCACCAGCAAGGGTCGGAGCAGCCGTAGAGGTCGGCTTCCATCGGCTGGCAGAGCGAGGCCACGCCACCGAAGGCGTCGACTTCCCAGCCCGGGTCGGTGGTGGCGGTGCAGCCGGCCACGGAGTTCATGGCGACGACGTCTTCGAGGCGATCTTCGGCGGCTGCCTGTTCGAGCAGTTGGGCCTTCTGGTTGAGCGGCTTGAGGTGTTTCATGTCAGTGCGCCTTCCGCGGGGAGATGTAGCTGCTGATGAAGGCCGGGTTGACGGCCATGATGCGGCTGTAGACTTCGATGCCGAAGTCCACCCAGTCGCGCATCAGCTCGCAGTAGTGATAGGTCGGGTGAGCCGGGTCGCCGTAGCGCGCATAGCTCTCGTGGTAGCAACCGCCGGAACACAGGTTGCGGATGCGGCAGCTGTCGCAGCCGGTGTCGGTGCGGTCCAGACGCTGGGACAGGAAGTCGTTCAGCTCGGCCTGTTTCACCCCGCTGTGCACGTTGCCGAAGGTCGGCAGGCTGGAGCCGGTGAAGCGGTGGCAGAGGTTCAGTTCGCCCTTGTGGTCGACCGCCAGCATCTTCAGCCCGGCACCGCACGGCAGCGCCTTCTTGTGGCCCTCGTGGATGTCGGTGATCAGCTGGTGCAGGTTGGAGAAGCCGATGTTGCGGTGCTCCAGCGCCGCCTCCAGGTAGCGCCGGCCCAGGGCCTTCATGTTGGCGAAGACCTGCACCAGTTCCTCGCCGGTGAGGTTGAAGTCGGCCATGTCGCCAGACGTGACCGGGGCGAAGCCGACCTCGGCGAAACCCAGTTCGTTGAACAGGTGGTTCCAGATGGTCTCGACATCGGTGATGCCGCGGGTCAGCGTGACCCGTGCGCCGACCGGCCGGCTGCGGTAGCGCGACAGCAGCAGGTCGACCTTGCGCCGCACCACGTCGTAGGTGCCCTGCCCGCCGACGGTGATGCGGTTGCGGTCGTGCACGGTCTTCGGCCCGTCGATGCTCACCGACAAGCCGAAGCGGTGGGCATTGAGGTAGTCGACGATCTCTTCGGTGAGCAGCGTGGCGTTGGTGGTCATGATGAACTCCACCTGCTTGCCGGCCTCGGCGAAGCGCCGCTCGCAGTAGTCGACCATGTGCTCGATCAGCGGCCGGTTGGACAGCGGCTCGCCGCCGAAGAACACCACGCTGTAGCGCTGCTCGTCGGGCGATTCGCGCAACAGCATTTCCACCGAGGCCTCGGCGGTTTCCGCGCCCATGCGCTTGCCGGCCGACGGCTTGTCGAGGTCTTCCTTGTAGCAGTAGGTGCAGCTCAGGTTGCAGCCGGTGTTGACGTTGAGCACCACGGTGTTGAGCGCGGTGCGCTCGACCTTGCGGATGCCGATTTCCGGCGTCAGCGGCGAGCCGTCGCTGACCACTTCCAGCGCGATCAGCTCACGCAGGGTTTCATTGACTTCCTGGTTGGCGAAACGCCCGGCCAGGCGCTGCACCAGGTCTTCGGGGGAACAGCTCTGCTCGCGCAGCACATCGATGATGCCGCCGGTGACGGCATCGGTGGCGAACAGCGAACTGCTGGGGATATGGAACAGCACGCGGTCGGCATCCACCCGCACTTCGTGCAGGTTGCGTTCGACCAGATTCAAGATTGCGCCCATGGCGACCTCCGGGGAAACAGCCCAATCGACCTTGCAACCCCGGACGGCACCCGCCGTCCGGAGCGGTGTGCCGTCATGGCAACGGTGGGTTGTTCCAGCGCTGTACGGTGACGATCAGGTGGCCTTCGCCCTTCTGGCCGCCGTCTTCGAGTTCGGCGATGACCTTCAGGTTGCCGGCGTTGTTGGTCATCATCCGCCGCTGCGGATTCGGCCCGGCACCGCCCGGCACGAACACGCCGTCCTTGCCCATCACGCCGGCGAACTTGACGTCCTGGTCGTCCTTGGCGCGCTCGTTGAACGGCGCCACCGACCATTTCGCCGGCAGGTAGCCGATGCGGTACGGCTGGCCGTCGGCGCCCTTGCCCCAGGCCTCGGCCTCGAAACGGCCCTGGACCTTGGGCGTCGAGCCGCCGTTCTCGCCGATACGTGCCACGGAGAACTCGGGCACCACTTTCACCTGGGCGATCGCCTGGTACAGCGACAGCTCACCGCCCTTGAGCGCGCCGAGGCTGACCGGATGCACGCCCACCGGCGCATCCACGGCCGCCTTGACCCGTACCCGCACCTGCTGCGGCGTGGCCTCCAGCACCTTGAGCACTTCGACGCCGGGGCCGAAGTCTGGCGTGCCGCCCAGGCCATTACCGACCAGGGTCAGTTCAGCCTCGCTGCCCGCCTTGAGGTAGGCCGGCTGCACGGCCAGCAACTGGCTGCTGCCGTCCTTCGCGGCGCTGAAGTCCATGCCGCGCTCATCGTGCTCGGCCTCGAACATCCGGCCCTTCATCTGGCCGTCGATGGCGGCGAACACCTGGCGGATGTGGGTGTCGCCGATCTTCACGTTGCCGCACCATTCATAGCCGTTGTAGAGGATTGCCGAACCACTGCCGGTGAACGGCGTACCGTCGGCGTACTGGCCCTTGACCTCGACCTTGAAGGTGTCGCCGGCCTCGGCGGTGACGGTCATCAGGCCGCGCAGGTCGCCCTTGGCCAGCATGTGGCCGCTGAAGCTCCACTGCCCCGCCAGGGTCTTGGCGGCCGGGCGACTCTTCTGCCAGTCGGTCCAGGCCTGGCTTTCCAGCGGGAAACGCCTGGCCAGGTCCGGCACCATCTGCTTGAGGGCAATGTCCAGCCAGTCACGGTCGCGCGACTGGGCCTGGTACTCGAGGGAGGGCCACTGCCCGAGGTGGAAGTTGACCAGGTGTTCCCACTCCTTCGCCGGACGTCGCTGCAGGGCGATACGCGCACCGGAGTGGCAGCGCGAACACATCTGGGTCAGCGGTTCGTCGAAGTGTTCGACCGTATTGAGCCGGCGCTCCATGGCGTAGCGCACACCGTCGGTCTCGCTCGGCGCCAGGCCCTGCTTGTCGGCCAGGTATTTGACCAGGGTACGGCGCTCGTCGTCCTCGATCTTCAGACCGTGCATGGTCTGCATGCGCGCAATGCTCATCAGCCAGCCTTCCGGGGTTTTGCGCTGGTGGCTGATGCGGCTGTAGGAATCTTTGCCCTCGGGAAGGTGGCAACCCACGCACTTGTTCTGGAGGAGGGTTTCGCCCTCCTCCGCGGCTGGTGCCAGGGTCCACAGCAGCAAGGATGCCGTGGCCAGGACCAGGCTCGCTGCGCGATGCCGGTGTCGAGTGGTTTTCAAGATCAGACCTCCACAGTTTTTTCTTATGATTGTGCCTGTCGGTGCAGCTGAAACAGCAAATACATATTGCGTGCCACTTCCTGAAAACACTTTCAGCTCAACTACTTAAGTTCTACCAGGCGGTTTTCACCGGGCCCCGCAAAGCCGCTGCGGCGTTTAATTTCGCGACAGGCTGTTCCAACTTGAGACAACCGGCCACACCCGCCACGACGGCTGTCCCAGCCGTGTCTCAAGGCGTCTCAAAGTGCAACAGCCCGCCGATCTCCCGCTGTCCATCAAGTTGAAATAAGTGCAGCCATTTCATGCACTTAAACTAACAGCCGGGTTTGGCATGGCGGTTGCGAAAGTCCTTCTCAACTAAAAAGACAGAGGGACACACCATGCTTGCCGAACTGCCGATACTTCCCCAAACCCGCAACTTCCTGGCCCGTCCGCACAAGATGCTGATCGGCGGCCAGTGGGTCGACGCCACCAGCGGCCAGACCCTGAGCTTTCGCAACCCGGCCACCGGCGAAGTGCTCGGTGAGGTGCCATCGGCCGCGGCAGCGGATGTCGACCGCGCCGTGCGTGCCGCGCGCCTGGCCTTCGACGACTCGCCGTGGAGCCGCATGCGCCCGCGCGAGCGGCAGAACCTGCTGTGGCGCCTGGCCGACCTGATGGAGCGCGACGCCCGGGAGCTGGCCGAGCTGGAGTGCCTGAACAACGGCAAGAGCGCCGCCGTGGCCCAGGTGATGGACGTGCAGCTGGCGATCGACTTCCTGCGCTACATGGCCGGCTGGGCGACCAAGATCGAAGGTCACACCGTCGACGCCTCGCTGCCCCTGATGCCCGACGACCAGTTCCACGGTTTCGTCCGTCGCGAGGCGGTGGGCGTGGTCGGCGCCATCGTCGCCTGGAACTTCCC
This sequence comes from Pseudomonas vanderleydeniana, assembly GCF_014268755.2. NCBI lineage: Bacteria > Pseudomonadati > Pseudomonadota > Gammaproteobacteria > Pseudomonadales > Pseudomonadaceae > Pseudomonas > Pseudomonas vanderleydeniana. The sequence continues at coordinate 6,416,433 of NZ_CP077093.1, forward strand.
GCTGCTGCTGGCCTGCTGGAAGCTCGGCCCGGCCCTGGCGACCGGCTGCACGATCGTGCTCAAGCCGGCCGACGAAACACCGCTGACCGCGCTGAAGCTGGCCGAGCTGGTGATCGAGGCCGGCTACCCGGCCGGCGTGTTCAACCTGGTGACCGGTACCGGGCTGAACGCCGGCGTGCCGCTGACCCAGCATCCGGGCGTGGACAAGCTGACCTTCACCGGCTCGACCGAGGTCGGCAAGCAGATCGGCAAGGCGGCCATGGACAACATGACCCGCGTGACCCTGGAACTGGGCGGCAAGTCGCCGACTATCGTCATGCCAGACGCCAACCTGCAGGAAGCCGCCGCCGGCGCCGCCACCGCGATCTTCTTCAACCAGGGCCAGGTGTGCTGCGCCGGCTCGCGGTTATATGTGCACCGCAAGCACTTCGACCGGGTGGTCGCCGACATCGCCGATATCGCCAACGGCATGAAGCTGGGCAACGGCCTCGACCCGAGCGTCGCCATGGGCCCGCTGATTTCCGCACGGCAGCAGGAGCGGGTCAGCAACTACATCGAGATCGGCCGTGACTCCGGGGCCACCATCGCCTGCGGTGGCGAGGCGTTCGGGCCGGGTTATTTCGTCAAGCCGACGGTGCTGGTGGACGTCGACCAGCAACATCGCCTGGTGCAGGAGGAAATCTTCGGCCCGGTGCTGGTGGCGATGCCGTTCGACGATCTCGACGAAGCCGTGCGCCTGGCCAACGACAACCGCTATGGCCTGGGTGCGAGCATCTGGTCCAACGACCTGGCGGCGGTGCACCGGATGATCCCGCGGATCAAGTCCGGTTCGGTGTGGGTCAATTGCCACAGCGCACTGGACCCGACCTTGCCGTTTGGCGGCTACAAGATGTCCGGCGTGGGGCGTGAGATGGGTGCGGCGGCCATCGAGCACTACACCGAGCTGAAGTCGGTGCTGATCAAGCTTTGATCAGCGTGACCTAGCCATGCCCTGGCTGACCAGCCAGGCGCGGAACATCGGCTGCTGCGGGACGGGCACCCGCAGCAGCACTTCATCCAGCACCGTGCCGGCTTGCAGCGCCCGCACCAAAGGCGCCAGCTCCAACCCCTGCAAGTGCCAGATGCCCAGGGGCTGGTCGGCCGTCACCACCACCTCGACCGCCTCGATCGAATCGCCACGGACCACCGCTGAAGACACCACGCGCATCTGCGCGAAATCCGCCGCCGCGTGCATCGGCTCGGCATCCGGCCAGGCTCTGCGGGTTCGCCAGAACGGCTGCTCGGCCCAGCGTTGCTCCAAGGCGTAGAAATCCCGACCGGTACGGGCGAAGCGCAGGAACAACTGCTCGACCCGCTGCTGGTGGAACCCTCGCGCCAGCTCGGCACGCTGTGGATAACGCAGCAGGGTGTTGATGACGGCCGGCGCCTGCAACGCCGAGGACAGCGACTGGAAAATGCCATTGCCGGACAGCGGGTCCACCGCCATCGCCGCATCGCCAACCCGCAGCCAGTTGGGGCCGCTGACGTCATCGAGCACGATTGCCGTGCTGCTGCGAGCGTGCAACTCGGCCGGCTGCAATGCCTCGTCGCCAAACAGCTCGCGCACCAATGCCGATTCGCCACGCCGCCGTGCGCACCAGTGCGCCAGTTGCGCCTTGCCGGGCAGCTCGGCGGCGGCATCCAGGGTCAGTTGCCAGTAGCAACGACCATCGGCCAGCCGCGCCATCCAGGCCCAGCCGTCGGCCAGGCTCTGGATCGCCGAGGCGGGCCGACCGGGCTGCGCCTGCCAGCGGTTGAGCAGGCTGAGGGTTTCCGGACCACGCCGGCGCTTGCCGGCCAGCGGCGCCTGGCGCCCACGGGCCTCGACGAGGAATTCGCCGTGCAGGGTGTCGCCGTTGTCCAGTTGCACCCGGTGCCCATCGACCGAGGTCTCGACCGCGTTCACCCGCGCCTCGACCAGTTCGACGCCGGCGTCCAGCAGATCGACACGCAGCGCTCGGTCAAAGGCCGTGCGATCGATCAGGAACTCCTGATTGACCCCGCGCTCCTCGCCACTCCACTGCACCCGACGCGGCGAAGCCGGGTTGGCACAGGCCACCGCTCGCACCAGGCCCGCCTGGCGCAAGCCATCCAGGACGCGCTGCGACACGCCCTCCACCGCCGCGAAGCGCCGCCAATCGCTGATCACCCGCACCGGATAACCCAGCCGCTTGAGCCCCAACGCGACGGCTGCGCCCGCCGGGCCGGCGCCCAGTACCAGGATGCTCACGGCGCCACCCGACGGCGTTCCGGGCCGACGAAACTCGCGCCCTGGCGCAAATGGTCGATGACTGCCTGGCGGCCAGCCCCTGGCTCACGTTGCAGGAAGCCAACGATATGCCCGGCCAGTGCCGCGCAGGCGACACTGGCGCCGGCCATGCCGTTGCCCGCCCGCACCGAGGCACCGAATTCGGCCTGGGCGCTGTCCAGCCAGGACCACTGCCCCGCGGCACAACGGGCATCGCCGGTGATGCGCAGCACACCCGGGTAGGCTGCGGGGAACACCACCTCGCCCTGCGCCGGGCTGGAGGCACAGAGCACAATGCCCGCCTCATGCGCGGCGGCGCAGGCCTGTCGAAGCACTGGCCGATCCTGGCGTAAACCGAGGCTGAGGCTGATCAGCGCCACGTCCTGCCCGATCAGCCAGTGGATGGCGGCAGCCACTTGAATGGCACTGGTCTGCCCGCGACGGCCGAACACCTGGGCCAGGCACAGGCGCGCCGTGCCGGCCTCGGCCATCAGGTGGCTGATCATGGTCGCGCCGTGGCCGAGGCTGTCGGTGTGCAACGGCCCCTGCCGAAGCTGCTCATCCTCCAACCAGAAACGCTGCCCCGCGTGGATCAGCGACGCCTGCTCCGAGGCGTGCCCGCTATCGACCAGCCCGACCAGCAGGTCATTGGCCATGCTTCAGCACCTCTTCACCCAACGGCCTGAGCTGCCCGTCCGCCAGGTGCAGGCGCAGGTCGGCCTGCATCAGCGTCGAGGCCCGGTGACTGATCAGGATACGGGTTCGCCCGGCAAACAGCCGGTCGATGGCACTGATCACTTCGCGCTCGGTGGCTTCGTCCACCGCCGAAGTCGCTTCGTCCAGCACCAGAATCAGTGGGTCCTGCAGCAGGGCCCGGGCGATCGCGATCCGCTGCCGCTGGCCGCCGGACAACTGCTGGCCGCGCTCGCCGAGCTGGCTGTCGAGGCCTTGCGGCAGGCCGTCGATCAGGCTGTCCAGTTGCGCCAACTGCGCCACTTGCCGGATCGCCTCACGACTGGCGTGCGGTGCCGAATAGGCCAGGTTGTCGGCCAGGCTGCCGCGAAACAGCACGATGTCCTGGCTGACCACGGCGATACGCCGGCGCAACTCGGCCAGGTCCAGTTCGCGCAGGTCGCAGCCGTCCAGGTGGATGCGTCCCTGGCTGGGGTCATAGAAACGTTGCAGCAGGTCGATCAGGGTCGACTTGCCGACACCCGAGGCGCCGCTGATGGCGACCTTGAGCCCGCCGGCGACCCGCAGGTCGACACCGCGCAACACCGCCTCGGCGCGCTCGGCATGGGCGAACCAGACACCGTCGAGCCGCAGCTCGCCGCGTCCCTCCGGCAGCGGCATCGGCTGCGCCACCTGGCTGACCTCGGCCGGTTCGTTCTTCAGTTCCATCACGCGTCCGAGGCTGACGCTCATCCGCTGCATCGCCACATAGATACCGAGCAGACTCTGCACCGGGCCAACAGCCATGCCCAGGTAAGTGGAGAAGGCGATCAGCGAGCCGAGTTGCCAGCTGCCCTGCACCACCCAGTAACCACCGATCATGAAGGCGCTGGCACGCGACAGCGACGTCAGCGTGCCGGGCACCGCGTTGGTGAAAAACTCGGTGACCTGCAACTTCAGCAACTGGTGCAGATAGCCCTGCCCCAACCCGTGCAGCCGCTGCGCCTCGCGCGACTGCTGGCCGGCGGCCTGGATGAATTTCATCGCCGGCAGGGTTTCGACCAGGAACGACGACAGGTCCGCCGAACGCTCGCGCAAGCCGCGGGCATCACGCTCGACCTTGCGCCGCATCCAGCGCAGCCACAGCACCTCGAAGGGAATCAGCACCGCCAGCAGCAGCGACAGTTGCCAGGACAGCGCCAGCATCAGCGCGATCGCCCCGGCCAGGCCGATCACCGCGGACACAGCGCCAAACAGCGAGTCGACGGCGAATCGCTGGATTTCGGCAATGTCGCCATCCAGGCGCGACATCAGGTCACCGATGCGCCGTCGCCCGTAGAAGGCCGGCGACAGGGTTTGCAGGTGGCCGTAGAGATCGTCACGCAGGGCGAACAGGATGCGCCCGGACAACCGCGTGTGCAGGTAGCGATTGATGCCGCCCAGCAGCGTGCCGAGGATGCCGACCAGGATCATCGCCACGGCCACCTGCACCAGCCGCGGGAAGTCCCGGGCCAGCAGGCCGTCGTCGATCAGCGTCTTGGTCAGCCAGGGTTGCGCCAGCACCAGCAGCGAGGCGCACAGCGACAAACCCAGCAACGCCGCCACGGCACGCAAATGCGGGCGCACGAAACCGTACAGCCAGGCCAGTGCCTGGCGCAGCAGCGCCGGGTTGTGGGTGTCGACCAGCCGAGCCAGCAGCGCGATCATCAGGTACGCAGTTGCTTGAGCTTGCGGTACAGGGTGGCCCGGCTGATGCCCACGGCATCCGCCGCCGCCGAGACATTGCCCTGGTGCCGCTCCAGCGCCGCACGGATCAGTTCCAGCTCGGTCTCGCGCACACTGCCGGGCTGGCGGCAGTTGGCGGTGAGTTCGTCGAGCAGGCTGTCAGTCAGGTGATCCAGGCCGAGCACGGTTTCATCGGCCTCGCGCATGGCCAGGGCCGAGCGCAGCACCATTTCCAGTTGGCGGATGTTGCCGGGCCAGTCATAGCCGGCGAACAGTTCGGCGAGGTCCTTGTCCAGGCTCACCTGGGCGGCACCAAGCTTTTCCAGCACCAGGGCGATCATCCCGCCCAGTTCGCCGCGCTCGCGCAGCGCCGGCAGGCGCAGGCTGACGCCGTTGACCCGGTAGTAGAGGTCTTCACGGAAGCTCCTGTCCTGCACCAGCCGCTTGAGGTCGCGGTGAGTGGCACAGATCACGGCGATGTCGATGTCCTGTTCTTCGCCAGCGCCCAGCGGCGCCACCTTGCGCTCCTGCAGCACACGCAGCAGGCGCGCCTGCAAGGTCAGCGGCATGTCGCCGATTTCGTCGAGGAACAACGTGCCACCGTGGGCCTGCATCAGCCGGCCGACCATGCCGCCCTTGCGCGAGCCGGTGAAGGCGCCGTCGCGATAGCCGAACAGTTCGGACTCGATCAGCCCTTCGGGAATCGCCGCGCAGTTGACGGCCACGAACGGCTTGTCGGCCCGCCCGCTGGCCTGGTGCAGGGCACGGGCCACGACTTCCTTGCCGGTGCCGGTCTCGCCCAGCAGCAACACTGGCAGTTCGCCGGCCAGGCCCTTGCTGGCCATGTTCAGGCTACGGGCGAAGCGGCTGTCGCCGGCAGCCAGGTCTTCCAGCAGGTTGGCCTTGGGTGGCGCACTGCGCGTCGGCTGCACACCGAGCAGGCTGGTGGTGCGAGGGACCTGCAGGGCCCGGAAGTAGAACTCGCCCTTGGCGGTTTGCACGCTGCTGACACCACCCTGCAACAGGCGGGCGATGAATTGCTGTGAGCGGCTGCCCAGCAGATCGCTGCTGCGCCGGCCGAGCAGTTTCTCCCGACTGATTTCCAGCAGGTCGCAGGCCTGCTGGTTGGCCGCCAACACCTCGCCGTCCAGGCTCAGCGCCAGCAGGCCGTGCCAGGCGGAGCCGAGATACTGCGCACGGGAATGGAAGGCCAGCACCAGGTGCTCGGGGTAGCAGCGGGCGAACAGCCGGCTTTCGATATTGCTGGCGGCCAGCAGCAGGGTCGCCAGGTTGTCCTGCGGCTGGCTCATCACGCCGTCGCGGGTCACGTCGAGCACGCCGATCACCTGGCCCGACGGATCGCGGATCGGCACCGAGGTGCAGGAGAATCGGCTGAGGCGGTCCAGGTAGTGTTCGCCGCAGTTGATCAGCGTCGGCTTGCCTTCCAGCACCGCCGTGCCCAGCGCGTTGGTGCCCCGCAGCGACTCGCTCCAGCAACTGCCGGGGCGCAGGTCGTTGAGGCCGAAGTCTTTCAACAGGTGCGTCTGGCCTTCGAGAGCGAGAATGTTGGCCTGGGCGTCGCCGAGGATCACCAGCCCGGCCTTGCCCTGCTGGCTGACCAGGTACTCCAGCTCCGGCGTCGCCGCATCGATGAGCAGGCGGTTGCTGTCGAGCAGCAACGACAGGTCGCCGTACTGGTTGTGACAGGACGGCTCATGCTCCAGGCAACTGAGCCCGTGCCCAAGACTACGGCGCCAGGACGCGTGGATTTCGTCGCGCAGCAGACCGTTGGGCACCTCGCCCTCGTGTAGCAATTTGAGACGCGCCTGTCTCGTTTCGTGCCATGGGTCGGTAGCCGTTGTTATTTGAATATGCCGTGCCATGTTCGCTCCCGCCAGAATCCGTACATCATCGCCAGCCCGGCTGGCCGTAGCCCTGACGATGCCGCCGCCGCTGCCGGTTGTCCAGTTCCACGACACCGGCAGCGGATGGCTGGCAATGCTTGAGCAAACCCCGTGCCGGCTGACGGGAAACCGGCGTCAGCCAACGGGCGATCACCCGCAAAAAAGTTACCCAACGGTAGGCGGTACAGTCACCGAACCGTTACGCAATAGTGGCATAATGCGCCGCGCCCACGGGGTCCCCGGAACACATCGGTCAAACATCCATGAAGCACAATCCAGCACAGTCGGGTTTCACCCTGGTGGAACTGATGGTCAGCGTCGTCGTGGTCGCCATCCTGGCCGCCATCGCGGTTCCGGCCTACAGCAGCTACGTCAACAAGAGCACGATCAAGGCGGCTCAGTCCGACCTGGTGGCCTTGAGCCTGAACCTGGAAAACACCTATCAGAAACAACTGGTGTATCCGACCGCCACAGCCAGTGGTAGCACCCAGATACAGTGCGTACTGACAGGCAACCCATCGTCCTGTACCAGCAACCCGTCTTCGGGCTGGCAGCCTAGCCAGTCGAGCAAGTTCAACTACTCGCTCAGTTCCACTTCGACCACCTACACCGTGACCGCGACCGGCAACGGCGGTGCGCTCAACGGTTGCACCATCAGCCTGGACCAGAGCAACAGCCGAAGCATCAGCTCATGTGACCCTTACAACAGTAGTAATGGCTGGTTGTAATGCGCTGCCGCGGATTCACCCTCATCGAATTGATGATCACCATCACCCTGCTCGGCCTCATCTTGTTCGTGGGCGTACCCCTGACCCAGTCCTGGACCAACAGCAGCTACCAGCGCGATGCCGCCGGGCTGCTCAAGCAGGGGATCAGCCGGGCCAAGGCGACGGCGCTGCGCAACCAGGGCGCCGTGCAGGACAACGCACCTGCCGCCGTACTCTGCCGCTCCGGGCAAAGCCTGAAGCTGTTCAGCCTCAACACCGGGCAGTCCATCGACTGCACCGCAACCAGCCAGCCACTCTGGAGCACACCGATTCCGGCCGTCGCGGGGATCAAGGTCGCGGGTGTCGACATGGCCTGTGTCGCCTTCAGCAACCGCGGCCTGGCGGTCAGCGGCAGCACCTGCACCACCGGCACACTGCAGGTCACGGCGGGCAGCGAGAGTTCAGTCGATGTCCCGCTCATATAAATTGCCGGCGCGCCAACGCGGCGATGTCTTGCTCGAATCATTGATCGGCATCCTGCTGATGTCGACCATCGGCCTGGGCATCACCTATGCCTCGTCGCGGGCGGCGGTCAGCCAGCGCGACATGAAGTTGCAGAACATCGTGGTCAACCAGATGCGCAGCCTGCTGGAGCAGAATGGTGCGCTGCTGTGCTCGAAAAGTTCGATCACCATCTCCATCCCGACTCAGACTGACCCCTTACCGATCACTGCCACCTGCACCAGCGCATCGGCCGTCACCGTCGGCACCAGCACGATCACCGGCGGCACGCCGCAAAGCTCGGTGGTGCTCACCACCCGTTCCCAGGACAGCAGCCTGTTTGGCGGCGTCATTCGGGTCGGAGACGAATCTTGAACCGCCCGCAGCGCGGCTTCACGCTGATCAGCCTGCTCGTCGGCACGACCATTTCCCTGATCAGCATCCTGGCCATGCTCGCGCTGTACAAGAACGTGGTCTACAACTCGCTGGCGTCGGTCCAGAGTTCCCGCCAGGACGGCCAGGTGGCCTCGGCGCTGATCACCGCACAGCGCGAGCTGATGAACGCCGGATTCTGGAGCGGCAGCGCCACGGCGCGGGCCACCTCCGACATCGACAACAATTTCATCCTGCTGTCCGGCGCGCTGCTGAGCAACGGTACCCTGACCGGTACCGCCACCGCCCAGACCAGCTTCCCGACCCTGACCAGCACGGCACCGAACGGCATCAGCGGCAACGCGATCGTCTGGTCCTACCAGACCAGCTCCACCGCGACCGCCAGTTGCGCCGGCTTGCTGATCAGCAACGGCGCCCTGCTCAGCCTCAAGGCGGCGGTCAGTTGCACCCAGGCGTCGACGCAATGGGGCAGCACCACCTGGACCAGCACCACGCTGATCGAAAGCGGCCAGGGCAATGCATCACTGGCGGTCGGTTTCGCCACCTGCTGGCCCTACGGCCGGACCACCGACACCACCAATACCGCGTATCGGTTGCAAGTCAGCCTCACGGCCAACAACAGCACGCTCGATCCCAACAGCACCGACCCACAGCCGGCGTATGTGAAAAGCAAGGCGACGGCCTGCCTGATCAACTTCGAAAAACCCACTTCCTGACCGAGCGCCCGATGCCTGCACCCGCGTTTTCCCGTTCGACGCGCGCTTCCCAGCGCGGCATGGCCGCTACCCTGATGATCCTGTTCGTCGGCATGGCCCTGAGCGTCACCGCGCTGAGCATGATGTACGGCATCGGCGGCGCCCAGCAGCAACAGATGGCGGCCCACGCCGCCTCGCCAGCGGAGTCGCGGGTCTGGAGTGGCGTGGAATGGGTGCGTCTGTACCTGCAGGGGCAACTGACCCAGGACAGCACCCTGGCCAATGTCACCGTCGGCAACCTGCCGATCAGCGACCCCAAGCTCACGGCCCAGATCAACTCCAAGGTTCCCAGTGGCGGCAGTACCCTGGTCACAGCGACCATCACCGCCAAGAGCAACCTCGCCTCCAACACCCTGCAGGTAGTCTATGTGCTGACCCCGGCCAGCACCACGGCGCCAACGACGGGCGGCCCGCTGCCACCGGCGCTGCAGTTCAACGGTGACTTCAGCTATACCGGTGGCAGCCTGTCGATCACCAACGGCACGACCCTGGCAAACATCGTCGTCAACGGCATATTGAGCATCTCGAGCGGTTCCAAGGCCTATGTCTCCGGGTGCGCCAAGGGTGGTATCACCCTCAGCGGCGGAGGCATCGCGGACAACGCGACATTGAATACCGAGGGGACATTCAAGCTGAGCTCAAGCAGCACACCGGTCAATCTGACGGTGGGCGCCAAGTCCATCAACATCCAGCAATCGGGCGGCAGCTACGTGGCGATCCAGGCCGGTGCCTTCAAGGCCAACGTGCTGTCGGGCAGCTCGACCATCGGTACCGCGCTGGCCGGCGGCACGAAGAACAGCGACAACTCGATCACCGCCGCCAGCACCGGCACCGCGCTGATCACCCTGACCTCCGGCGCGATCTACACCCTTGACCTGAGCAAGGCCACGCGGTCGGCGGGGGCGATCAGCACCAGCGGTGCGCAACTGATCTCCGGCACCGGCACCCTGCCCGCCAGCATCTCGTTGAGCTACAACTCGATCTATGGAGGAGACGTCATCTTCCAGACCGGCACCGTCGGCACCTTCTGGGGCGATGCCCTGACAATGCAGGGTTTCAGCGGTACCTACAACCTGCTCAAGGCCAACAGCGATGTCTCGATCCTCACCGCCAACGTCGGCAAGTTCCAGGGTGGCGGCAACCTCAAGGTGACGCAATGGAACACGCCGACGTTCAGCACCGCCAGCCAGATCGCCGGCAGGGTGCTCAACCAGGACGGCACGGTCTACACCGGCAACACCATCGCCAACCTGACACCGAACGTCGCCGGTGCCTCACCCGGCCTGCCCGGCGTGCCGTACTGCAACATCACCGCCACGGCAGTGGATGTGGCGCCGCTGAAAAGCCAGGCCAACTACGTGTTCTCGTTCTCCGGGAACACCCCGATGCTGACCATCCAGAACGTCAAGACCGCCGCGGGCACCACGGTTTCCGCCGGCCCCTACAACCTGGCGACCACCGACCTGCGTACCCTGCTGGGCAGCAACTTCATGATCTGCAACTACGGCAACAGCACCTGCGGCAACGGTGCGACGCCAGGCAACGGCTGGAACCTGACCGGCATCACCGCATTCCCGCCCGGGGTGTTGTGGTTCGACGGCAGCGTGACCTTCAACGGCGTGCAGAGCATGAGTCGCCTGACCAACACCGTGCTGACCACCGGTGACGTGACCCTGACCAGCAGCGGCATGGTGCCGCTGTACTCGCCGAACTTCTCCGGCTACTCGAACCTGTGCACAGGCTCGTTCTACCCGACCAACCTGTGCAACAAGAGCGCCACGCCACCGGCCCTGGCCACCTGGACCGACTCGTCCAACGTGACCCACAGCGGCCTGCCGATCGGCAACATCGCGATCGAGGCCAACGGTGGCCTGTCCACCAGCGGCTGGACGCTCTACGGCAACGTGATCCTCGGCGGCCTGGTCAGCACCTCGGGGGCCACCACCAACATCAAGGGCTCGCTCACCACCGGCAACAACAGCCCCAGCCCGACCACCATTTCCCAGGGTGGCATCGCCATCGACGTTTCGTCGGTGACCAGTGACCAGACCATCACCAACCCGTCGACACCCGGCACGGGCAGCGGCGGCACCTCGACCCAGGCGACGACCCGGGTGCGCTGGGTGCGGGCGTATTGACAAACCCCGAGCGCCTCCCCGCCCTACTCTGATCGTTCCCACGCTCCGCGTGGGAATGCAGCCCCTGACGCTCCGCGTCACCAGAGCGGACGCCGAGCGGCCTGGGAGGCGTTCCCACGCGGAGCGTGGGAACGATCAGTGGCAAGGGATCAGTTCTGCCAGAGGGGCTTGCCGAAGAAAGTCAGGGGGCGGTCCCACGCCAGCTGCGACCAGACCGGATCTAACTGAGTGCTAGCGTACTGACACCCCCAGAACACTTCCCCACCCTACACCGATCGTTCCCACGCTCCGCGTGGGAATGCAGCCCCTGACGCTCCGCGTCACCAGAACGGATCTAACTGAGTGCCAGCGTACTGACACCCCCAGAACACTTCCCCACCCTACACCGATCGTTCCCACGCTGAGCGTGGGAACGATCAGTGGCAAGGGATCAGTTCTGCCAGAGGGTCTTGCCGAAGAATGTCAGGGTGCGGTCCCAGGCCAACTGCGACCAGACCGGGTCGAACTGGGTGCCGGCGATACGACCCGTGCCCACGGCCGTTTCGTTGGCGAAGGCATGGTGCGCCAGGTAGCGGTGGAAGGTCGCATCGACGCCGGCCTCATGCAGCTTGGCCTCCAGCGCATCGACGGTTTCGATCGCGAAGAACAGGTCCTGGGTGCCCCAGTGGCCGAGCAGCGGCGCCTTGATCGCCGAGGCGTCGAGGTACTCCAGCGGTGGAAAACCGTACCAGACCACGCCGGCCGTCAGTTCCGGAATCGCGTTGAGCGACAGCAGGGTCAGTGCACCGCCCATGCAGAAACCGGTCACGCCGATGTTCTTCGTGTAGCCACCCAGGTACTGCACGGCACCGCGAATGTCCTGGGCAACCGCTTCGGCGAAATCGAGCTTGCTCATCAGGTGATGGGCTTCTTCCTCTTCCACCGTGGACTCGCCACGGTACAGGTCCGGCACCAGTGCCAGGTACCCGCTGGCCGCCAGACGATCAGCCACGCCACGGATCTGGTCGTTGAGGCCCCACCACTCCTGGATGACCACGATGGCCGGGGCGCCTTCCAGCTTGGCCGGGCGGGCCAGGTAGCCGCTGACTTCGCGACCGTCCGGACGTTTGAAACTGACCAGGTTGTTTGCTTGCGTCATGGGCTCGTCACCTCGAATCGGATTGAATGGAATCGGACCCGATTAAAGCTCCATGCCCTGGCCTTGGCGAGCACTATTTGAACGAAGACCCTCCCCTCCAGCCCCTTACTTCAGCTCGAACACCAGGCAGGGATTGCCGTTGAAGCGCCCTTCGAACGCCGGCTCCGCCTTCTCCAGCGAGGTGCCCACCAGCAGGCCACTCTCCTTGCGCGACAGGATCACCCAGGCCGGACGTGGCAGCGAGTCCAGGCTGGCGGCATCCTTGCCGGCGATGAACAGCGGCTTCTCGTCGTGATCCAGGTTCATCATGTAGCGGACCGCCCAGGTATCCTGCCCCAGGTTGAGGAACACCAGCGGACCCGGGTTCGCCGCACGCAGGTGCTCCACCGGGCCGACAAAGCCGCGGGTGTCGAACTCGAGGTCCTTGGCCGGCTCGACCACCTTCACCAGCAGCAACCACTGGGCCGCCAGGGCGATCAGGCTGAGCAGCACGAGGCGCCGCCCCGACCCGGCGGCTTTCCCCAGCCAGAGATAGGCCGCGATCACCTGCAGCACCAACAGCACGCCAACCAGCAGTGGCACCGACACCTGCGGCCAGAACCCATGCTTGAGCCAGGAGTGACGCAGGACAAACACCACGACTGTTCCGAGCCCCGGCAACAACGCCACCAGTGCGGTGTAGACACGCCGCACACCCACCAGCCAACCTTGCGCGTTCAGCAGCCCAAAGGCTGCCACTGCCGCAAACATCGGCACCATCGGCAGGATGTAGTAGGCACGCTTGAAGTGCGGGACCGACAAGCCCAGCAGGATCATCAGGCCACAGGCCCCCAGCCGCAGGACCAGTTGCACCTGGTCGTCGTGCCCACGCTGCGACCATTTGTGCCGTAGCGCGACCAGCGTTGCCAGCGCCAGCGGCACCACCGGGAAGTAGCGGTAGAGGCTGAGCTGGAAGTAGAAGAAGAACGGCTCGCCGCTTTCACCCAGGCGGCCACCGATCTGCATGGTGTAGACCTGCCGGGCGAAATCCTCGCCAGCCGTCAGGCGGGCCAGGCTCATCAGCCCCCACCAGCAGGCCGCCAGCAACAGCAGGCCGGCCACGCCGTAGCCCAACACCCGGCGCACGATCTGCAGCGTGTCGGCCCGCGACCGGGAAACTCCCATCGCCCAGTAGACACAGGCCACGCCGCAGACCTCGATCAATCCCAAAGGCCCGCGAATGACAAAACCCAGCACGAACAACGTCAACACCGCAGAGTGACGCAGCCTCGATCCCAATCGCTCGCCAGTGTGCAGCAGGTAGAAACAGGCCAGGCACAGCAGCGACGTCATCTGGTCCAGGCACACCGAACGGGACTTCTCGAGCAGTTGCGTCGTCAGCGCGGTGAGCAGCACGGTCAACAAGGCCCAGGTGCGACCGGACGGCGCCAGCAACCGGTAGACCATCGCCAGTACACCCGCCGAGGCCAGCGCCGTGGGCATGATATTGGCCAGGTGGTTCGGTGCACCGAACAGCCGGGCGAACAGGTAGCTCAGGAAGGTCGCGGTGCCCGGGTAGTCGGGATAGGGCTCGCCATAGGTCGTGGCGAAGAAGCCCGGGCCATGACGGTACATTTCCTCAAGGAACAACCACCAGCGCCCGTCGAAGCCCTGGGCCGTCTGGTCCCAGATTCCAAGGGTGAAGAGCAACAGGGCGATCAGGAAGATCGATAGCGATTCAAGGCCAAGGCGTTTTTCGTGAAGCATCGGTGTACGACTCATCCGCAGCGACAGGGTGGGCGGGCAAACCCACATGGTGCCTTTCGTGGCACTGAATGCTCCCTGAACGAAGGCGCAGAAGCCGAGTGACTGGGAATGCTTCTCGATAAAGAGCGCTGGGCTGTCCCCGGCTCCTGGCTCGCTCTATAGTCCCCCCTCAGTCCAAGGTAGGAGCCTACGCAGTGCACTCCAGAATCACTTCCCGCCCCCACTCCCTTCGTACCCTGACGCTCGCCCTGTCGCTGGCCCTGTTCAGCGTCTGCAGTCATGCCGCGCCTCTGCCCGATGCCCCGGAGATCGCCACGGGCTATCGCAGCGGCATGCTCACCCAACACGCCAGCAGGCATATGGCCGCCGCCGCCAACCCGCTGGCTGCCGAGGCCGGCCGGGAAATCCTGCGCCAGGGCGGCTCCGCCGTGGACGCCGCCATCGCGATGCAGGCCGTGCTGACGCTGGTCGAACCACAGGCCACCGGGATCGGCGGCGGTGCCTTCATCATGGTCTGGGACGGTAAGCAGGTGCACGCCTACGACGGCCGCGAAACCGCGCCGGCCGGCGCCAGCGAAAAGCTGTTCCTGAATGCCGATGGAACGCCGATGGCCTTCACCCAGGCGCAGATCGGCGGCCGTTCGGTCGGCACGCCCGGTGTGATGCGTGCCCTGGAGCTGGCCCATCGCAGCAACGGTCGACTGCCCTGGGCACAACTGTTCGAGCCGGCGATCCGCCTGGCCGAACAGGGTTTTCCGATTTCACCACGCCTGCACAAGCAGATTGCCGCCAGCCCGTTCCTGCCGAAGTCACCGGCCATGGCCGCCTACTTCCTGGACCCTGACGGTCGCCCGAAAGCAGTCGGCACGACGCTGAAGAACCCGGCACTGGCCGCCGTGCTCAAGCGCATCGCCAAGGAAGGCAGCGATGCCCTGTACAAAGGCCGCATCGCCGAAGAAATCGTCACAGCCGTCAATGGCAGCAGCAACCCCGGCAGCCTGTCGCTGGCCGACCTGCAGGGCTACCAGGCCAAGGAACGCACGCCGATCTGCTCCGACTACAAGCAATGGAAACTCTGCGGCATGCCACCGCCGTCGTCCGGCGCGATCGCCATCGCGCAGATCTTCGGCACCCTGCAGGCACTCGAAGCCCGCGACAAGCGCTGGGCGCTAGCGGCACTGCCGCCCCTGAAAACCGCGACGGCCGCCAGCCTGGAGCCTCGTCCCGAGGCCGTGCACCTGATCGCCGAAGCCGAGCGACTGGCCTACGCCGACCGTGGCCTGTACGTGGCCGACAGCGATTTCGTCCCGGTACCGGTGGCCGGCCTGATCGACCCCGCCTACCAGGCCGAACGGGCCCGGCTGATCGGCGAACGCAGCCTGGGCAAGGCCGAACCCGGGGTACCGGCCGGCCTGACGGTCGCTCTCGCCCCGGATCGCTCGCCCATGCGCATCTCCACCTCGCAGATCGTTGCCGTGGATGACCAGGGTGGCGCCGTGTCCATGACCACCACGGTGGAAAGCTCGTTCGGTTCGCACCTGATGGTCGAGGGTTTCATCCTCAACAACCAGTTGACCGACTTCTCCTTCATTCCCAGCGAGAACGGCAAGCCGGTGGCCAACCGCGTCGAACCGGGCAAGCGCCCGCGCTCATCGATGGCCCCCACCCTGGTGTTCGACCGCCAGAACGGCGAGTTCCTCGGTACCGTCGGCTCGCCAGGTGGCTCGCAGATCATCGAGTATGTGGCCAAGACCCTGGTCGGCCTGCTGGACTGGAACCTCGATCCGCAAGCGGCGATCAACCTGCCCAACTTCGGCAGCCGCAACGGCCCGACCGAACTGGAACCCGGTTTGTTCTCGGCAGCGCTGGTCGAAACCCTGAAGAAGCAGGGGCATGCGCTCAACGAGCTGGAAATGACCAGCGGAACCCAGGCGATCATGCGGGTACGCGACGCTCAAGGGCGTAGCTCCTGGGCCGGTGGCGCCGATCCGCGGCGCGAAGGGGAAGCCCTGGGCGACTGACCCGGAGCATCGGTGGCGGGCTCGCTCGCCACCGCTCACCATCACCGCCCAATTGGCACACAGTCATTCACAATTTCTTAAGATCTTTCTCCGTATAGTGCCGGGTTATCTGCTTGCCCCAGGGCTGAGCTTCATTGCGCCGGTATTTCCATGCGAACAACACGTCCCGTCCTCCTGCTGTTGCTGCTTGGCTGTCTCGTTTTCTTCTTTGCCCTCGGTAACCACGAGCTGCAAGGCTCCACCGAATCCCGGGTTGCCGGGATCGCCATGGAAATGCACCTGAACAACGACTGGATCACTCCACGCCTGCTGGGTGACCCGTTCCTGGAAAAACCCCCGCTGAGCCTCTGGCTCGACGCCACGGCGATCAAGCTGCTGGGCGGCACGCCGCTGGCGGTGCGGCTGGCCTCGGCGTTCGCCGGCCTGCTCACGGTGCTCGCACTCTACGGTTTCATGCGCAAGATCGGTCGGCCAACCCTGCTCGCCTGGGCCGCTGCCGCGATGCTGATGACCATGGCCAGCTACCTGGGCAACGCCCGCCAGGTCGGTGAAGATGCGATTCTCAGCCTCGGCGTGTCGCTGGCACTGTTCGCCTTCTTCCACGCCCATGAACAGCGCAAGCGCCAGGCCGGCACCCTCGGGGGCTGGCTGGTGTTCATGGTCGGCATCGCCATCGCGCCCCTGACCAAGGGCGTGCTGGGCCTGGCCCTGCCCGGCGTGGTGATTTTCTTCTACCTGGTCGGTGAAAGCCTGGCCGACAGGCGCTTCACCCTCGGCAGCTGGCTGCGCCCGGCACTGTTCACCCTGGCCGGGCTGATCCCGCTGCTGATCTGGCTGAAGCTGCTGTACGGGCAAGGCGGCTCGGATGCGGTCAGGGAAGTCCTGTGGGCCAACAGTGTCGGCCGCTTCAGTGGCTCCTTCACCGCCGCCGGCCACTACGAGCCCTTCTACTATTACTTCACCAAGTTGCCGGAGGCGTTCCTGCCGTGGAACCTGCTGGTCTACCTGGGCCTCTGGCACCTGCGCAAGGACCTGATGCGCAAGCGCCACCTGCTGTTTGCCAGCATCTGGCTGCTGGCGCAGTTCACCCTGCTGACCCTGGCCTCGAGCAAGCGCATGGTGTACATGGTGTCCATGGCTCCGGCCGCTGCCATCATCGCCGCCGAATACAGCGCGGTGATTCTCGACTGGCTGCGCTGCCGCTCCGCCACGTCGACGTTCAGTCGCCAACTGGTCGACAAGCGCCGCCCCCTGGCCGCCGCGCTGCTGGCCATCGTGGTCTGTGGCTACCTGGTCGCCGCCTGGCGCGCGCCCCTGGCCGACCGTAACACCTCGTTCAAACCGGTGACCGACCAGGTCATCGCGCTGCAGGCCAGCGGCAAGCGGATCGCACTGTTCCAACCGGACGAACGCCTGGCCTCGACGGTGTTCTACACCCAGCGCCAACAGGATGTGGTGCAGACCCAGGAGCAACTGGATGCATTCCTGCAGGCGTCGCCGGACAATGTCGCCGTGGCCCAGAACCAGGAACCCGATGCCTCGCACAAGGTCCTGGCTACCGTCACCATCGGCGGCAAGCGCACCTACTACTTCTACACCCGCTAGTGGCCTTTACGGTTTGTACGGTTAATTCGGATGCTCAAACCCTTGGGCCGAAGTTGACTAGGCGAATTAGCCACCCAGGCCACCAGGCTGCGGTCATAAAAAAACGGCGCTTCAGGAGCGCCGTTTTTTTATTGGGGCGGGTACTTACTGAGCATTCTTCAGCTTGACCACGTCGCCGGACACCTTGGTGGTGTAGCCGGTCAGGACCCAGGCCCAGAACCAGTTTTCCTGGACCTGGGTATTGATCAGTGCGTCACCGCCCTTGGCCTGGATGGCTGCGGTCTGGGCACGAACGAAACGATCGTTCTGGCGGATCGGGATCACCCCGAACAGCAACATGCCGGTCGCGGTCGCTTCGCTGTGACCGATCACGGTGTACTGGTTGCTGTCCAACTGCCGGGTTTTCATCGCAGTGCCGGTGCAACCGCCCAGGGCCAGGGTGAACAGCAGGGAAGCTGCGATCTTGCTCGCGTATTTCAAGGGATAACTCCATGGGAAAAACCCCGGGATTCATTTCCCAGGGGGCGCGTACTGTAAAGGGGATCGCGGCAAACTCAAATGCCTCATCGAGTGCCATGAGGCTTGCGCCACAGAGTGCCCAACGTTTTCCTACGGCTTGAACACCCGTTGCCAATCGGCGGCATCAAGGTAGCCCATGACCGTCGGCGCCTTGCTGGCTGAAGTCTCGGTCAGGAACAACGACAGGCCGTAGCCCGGGGATGGCATGGAGAAATTCATCGACTGTTCCAGTGCACTCATGCATTCGCTGTGGGTGACCAGGATCAGGTTGCGCCCCGGGACCTTGTAGCGGCGAATGTCGCGCAACATGGTCTTGCGGCACTTGAACAACCAGTCCTGGGTACTGCTGGCCTGGTTGAACATATAGGTGGAGGTCTGGACCGTCCGGGTCAACGGGCTGTTGTAGATGTCGGCCTTGGCCAGGCCGAGCTGCTCGAAGCGGGCTCCGAGCCCCACCGCCACATCGCGGGCGCGATCGGTGATACCATCCGCCCCCGCCAGGCATTGTGCATTGGAGCGATCGCAGCGTTCGACATGGCGCACCAGCACCACCATGTCACCCCTGCCCCAGGCCGCACTCAGCGCCTTCGCACTGTGGTTGCCAGCGCGGGCCAGGTCGACAGCGGCCATTGGCCGCAGGACCGCCAGCGTCACCGGCGTGACGAACAGCGCAGCGAGCAGCACCACGAGGGTATTGCGGTATTTGGCGAGGCGACTCAATTCGAATATGCGCTTCACCCAGCTGTACGGCAGTCTTGATTCCACGTTCGGCTGCCCCTGAGGCAAAGGCGGTTGAGCAAGCAGTGTCGGCGACGCTACAGCGCAAAAATGACAACTGAGCATTGGGCTTCACTGCCGCAGACAAAGACCGCTCCATGACCTGCTTCCAGCTCATTCGGGTAAAGAGCCTAGGTTCGGGGAGGTTGCGCTGCGGTGAAAGGGATGTGAAAAATTCCTCAATTCATGAACCTGGCCCGGCCCAGGTAAAACAACCCGACGAAGCGTAAACCGGCGTAGGACGCGGTCCCCGATAAGCGGTTACATTTCGTGAAACATCTTCCCGGGAAAAAACCTTTCAGCTATCGGCCCCACCGCCGATATACCCCTACGGACAAATTCAGCTGGCGCCAATAACAACACCTTCCAGCCACCCGACGAGCAAGCGACACCCTGTTACTGGAGGAACTCAATGAATAGCTGGTTTGGCAATATCAGCGTCAATCTGAAACTGGGCCTGGGCTTCGGCCTGGTCCTGGCGCTTACCACGATCCTGGCGCTGACCGGCTGGACCAGCCTGGGCGGTCTGATCGACCGCAGCAACTGGATGAGCGACATCACCCAACTGAACGCCTCGCTGACCAAACTGCGCGTGGCCCGGTTGCAATACATGCTGACCAACGGCGATGAAACCGCCGCGCAGAACGTCCAGGTCAACCTCGACGCGTTCATCGCCCAACAGCAGAAACTGCTCAACAGCTTCAAGAGCCCGGAAAACGTCAAGTTGCTCAAGGAGCAGGCGGCGACCATCAGCGCCTACCAGCAGTCGCTGAACAAGATGCGCGAGGCCTACCGCACCGGCAACAGCGCGCGCCAGAGCATGGGTGACACCGCCGAAGTCGTGCAGAAACTGATCACCACCCTCCACGACAACGTGCTGCAGATGGCCCCCGGCGATGAAAACCGCTTCGAACGGTTCGAGGCCATCACCCGCGCCAAGGAACAGTTCCAGCTGACCCGTTACGAAGTGCGTGGCTACACCGCCAACAGTAACCCAGAGACCGAACAGAAGGCTGTCAACCAGCTGAATGAAGCGATTGTCGGCCTCAAACAATTGGCACAGCATTTCAGCAGCAGCCAGCAGAACGAACTGCAGCAGCTGGAGACCGGCCTGACCAACTACCGTACCGCCGTGCAGGCGTACAAGGCGGCCAACAACGATGTGGTGCAGGCCCGCAAGGAAATGACCGACCAGGGCAACAGCATCGTCGCGCTCAGCGAGCAGCTGTACCAGATCCAACTGGACCGCCGCGACAGCGAAAGCGCCCAGGCCCGCAGCCTGCAACTGGGCAGCACGCTGCTCGCGCTGCTGGTCGGCATCCTTGCCGCCGTGATCATCACCCGCCAGATCACCCGTCCGATCCAGGAAACCCTGGGCGTGGTGGAGCGCATCGCTTCCGGCGATCTGACGCACAACCTGGTGGTCACCCGCCGTGACGAACTGGGCGTGCTGCAGCAGGGCATCCAGCGCATGGGCACGACGCTGCGCGACCTGATCAGCGGGATCCGCGATGGCGTGACCCAGATCGCCAGCGCGGCCGAGGAGCTGTCGGCGGTCACCGGCCAGACCAGTGCCGGGGCCAACAGCCAGAAGGTCGAGACCGATCAGGTGGCCACCGCCATGCACGAGATGACCGCCACCGTTCAGGAAGTCGCACGCAACGCCGAGGAAGCCTCGCAGGCCGCCTCCGCCGCGGACAGCGAAGCCCGTGCCGGTGACCGGGTGGTGGGTGAAGCCATCGCCCAGATCGAACGCCTGGCCACGGAAGTGGTGCGCTCGACCGAAGCCATGACCGTGCTGCAGCAGGAAAGCGACAAGATCGGCAGCGTCATGGACGTGATCAAGGCCGTGGCCGAGCAGACCAACCTGCTGGCACTCAACGCCGCCATCGAAGCGGCCCGGGCCGGTGAAGCCGGTCGTGGTTTCGCCGTGGTTGCCGACGAGGTTCGTGGCCTGGCCCAGCGTACCCAGAAGTCCACCGAGGAAATCGAAGGCCTGGTGGCGGCCCTGCAGAGCGGTACCCAGCAGGTGGCGACCGTGATGAACAACAGCCGCTCGCTGACCGACAGCAGTGTCGAGCTGACCCGCAAGGCCGGAACTTCGCTGGAGAACATCACCCGCACGGTGTCGAACATCCAGTCGATGAACCAGCAGATCGCCGCGGCGGCCGAAGAGCAGAGCGCGGTGGCCGAGGAAATCAGCCGCAGCATCATCAGCGTCCGCGACGTCTGCGAGCAGACCGCTGCCGCGAGCGACGAGACGGCCGCTTCCAGCGTCGAGCTGGCGCGCCTGGGCAGCCAGTTGCAGACGATGGTCAGTCACTTCCGGGTCTGACCTGACCGGAACAGTGCCTCGATCGTTCCCACGCTCCGCGTGGGAATGCCTCCCAGGACGCTCGGCGTCCGCTCTTGTGACGCAGAGCGTCACGGGCTGCGTTCCCACGTGGAGCGTGGGAACGATCAAGTGGCCACAAATCCCGCGTCTAGCGGGCGATCCCGTGCTTGCGCAGCTTTCTGTACAGGGTATTGCGACTGACCCCCAGTTGCCCGGCGGTATTGGTCATGTGCCAACGCTGCTGCTCCAGGGCATGGAGCAGGGCCAGGCGCTCGGCATCTTCCAGCGGGTGTGCACCAGCCGGCTCAGGCCCCTCCTTCTCCACCTGCGGACGAACCTGGCGAATCATCGCCGGCAGATCCGCCATTCCGATCCGCCCGTCTTCACACAACGCCACCAGGGTGCGCAGCACCGTGCGCAACTGCCGGACATTGCCCGGCCAGGCGAAATCCAGCAGCGCCTGGCGTGCCGAAGCGTCGATCGAGACCACCTGCCCGGCCGCCTCCTGTGCCAGCAGGAAATCCAGCAACCGGGACTTGTCGCTGCGCTCGCGCAAGGCCGGCAGGCCGATCTCCAGCCCGTTGAGCCGGTAATACAAATCCTCGCGGAAACCACCCGCCTGCACCCGCTCCAGCAGGTGGCGGTGAGTCGCACTGATGATCCGCACGTTGACCGCCTCGGGTTCGCCGCCGATCGGCACCACTTGCCGGTCCTCCAGCACCCTCAGCAGGCGAGTCTGCAATGCCAGCGGCATATCGCCGATCTCGTCGAGAAACAGCGTGCCGCCGTCGGCCTGTTGCAGCTTGCCCCGCATGCCGTCCTTGCGCGCGCCGGTAAAGCTGCCGCCGCGATAACCGAACAGTTCGCTTTCGATCAGGCTCTCCGGGATCGCCGCACAGTTGAGGGCGACGAAGGGCTTGTCCGCGCGCTGGCTGGACTGATGCACCGCCTTGGCGAACGCCTCCTTGCCCGAGCCGGTCTCGCCGTTGACCAACAGCGGCACATCACGTTCGAAGACCCGCAGGGCCTTGCGAAAATCACTTTGCAGGGTCTCGTCGTCCAGGCAGATGTCCGCCCGTGCCAATCGCTCGACGGCCACCGTCGCCGGTACCAGCGGCCTGGGCAAGCTGCGAGGCTGGCCACGCAGGACCGCAAACAGGCTACGACCGTCACGCGTACGCAATGGCCAGCTGGCGCTGGCCTGGGGGCTGGCCCGGCCGAGCAGCTCATCCAGCGAACAGTCGAAAAACGCTTCCACCGGCTGGCCGAGCAAACTGCCACGGCCGAACCCGAGCAGGTTCAGGGCACTCTGGTTGACCGCGCAAACCCGCCCTTCGCCGTCGAACGCCAGCAGCCCCTCGCTGAACAGGCCAACGGACTCGGCCTGCAGGTGAAAACGCAGCAACCAGTGCTTGTCGTAATGCCGCAGGAAATAGCAGCTCTCGATCATCTTCGCCGACAGGTTCACCAGCGCCATGGTGTGGAACTGGCTCTGCCGGGACACGTCCGGGCGGGCCGAGGAGACATCCAGCACCGCCAGCAGCTCGCCCTGGGGGTCGAACACCGGGCTGGCCGAGCAGGTCAGCCCGGTGTGGCGACCGCGAAAGTGCTCGTCCTGGTGAATGGTCAGTGCCTGGCGCTCCACCAGGCAGGTACCGATACCGTTGGTACCCTCGCAGGCCTCGCTCCAGTCCGCGCCGAGCCAGAGTCCGGCACGCTCGAAGATCTTGCGCTCGGCGGGGGCGGTGACACAGTTGAGGATCACCCCGCGGGCATCGGTCAGCAACACCGCATGCCCGGCTCCGGACAACTGCTGGTGCAGGCTGGTCATCTCGTTGCCGGCGATCTGCAGCACCTGGCGCAGGCGCTCGCGGCTTTCCAGCAGGCGGCCGTGTTCGAGCACGGTCGGCGCGATGCTCAACGAGGGGTCGAGGTGGTAGTCCTCCAGGCAGCGCAGCCAGGAGCGGGCGATCGACGGATCACTGCCCGGCCCATCGCTCAGGGCCTTGCCCTGGGTCACGGTGAGCACCTGCTGGGCGTGACGACTCAGATGGTTGTTCTGCATTTCTTATTGTTCTCCTCCTGTAGAACCGCTCGGTACCCACCAGGCAAACACCGGCTTGTGGGAGCCGACTTGCTGGCGATGAACGATAACGCGCTGCCACCTGATACACCGCAGCGCCTGAATCGCCAGCAAGCCGGCGCCTACAGGGCTTCGTGGTGTCCGAGATTCGTGCACATCCACATGCCCCAGCATCCTCCTGCACGGCGGGCATTGCAATCTCTGCGCGACCGCCAAGTCACAGGCTGTGCCACAGACGGTACAAAGTGTCACCAGCTGCTGTACCAGCCCTGCCACAACCCAGCAGTACCGGCTGCATTCGAGCAGAGCAAGGCCCCGCCATAGAGCGCTTTCAACGCACTGGCCCGACCTTTGCTCTACGCTTGATCAGACGCTAAACCGCGTACTCCCCAATAAGCACAAAAGCCAAGGAGACACACACCATGCGTTACGCCCACCCTGGTACTGCCGGCGCCATCGTTTCGTTCAAGGCCAAGTATGGCAACTACATCAATGGCGAGTTCGTCGCGCCGGTCGACGGCCAGTACTTCACCAACACTTCGCCGGTGAACGGCAAGCCCATCGCCGAATTCCCCCGTTCCAACGCCAAGGACATCGACAAGGCCCTCGATGCCGCCCACGCCGCCGCCGATGCCTGGGGCAGCACCTCGGTACAGGCGCGCTCGCTGATCCTGCTGAAGATCGCCGACCGTATCGAACAGAACCTCGAAACCCTGGCGATCACCGAAACCTGGGACAACGGCAAGGCTGTGCGCGAAACCCTCAACGCCGACATCCCGCTGGCCGCCGATCACTTCCGCTACTTCGCCGGCTGCCTGCGCGCCCAGGAAGGCAGCGCCGCCGAAATCGACGGCAACACCGTGGCCTATCACATCCATGAACCACTGGGCGTGGTCGGCCAGATCATCCCGTGGAACTTCCCGCTGCTGATGGCCGCCTGGAAACTCGCCCCGGCCCTGGCCGCCGGCAACTGCGTGGTGCTCAAGCCCGCCGAGCAGACCCCGCTGGGCATCTGCGTACTGCTGGAACTGATCGGCGACCTGCTGCCACCTGGCGTGCTGAACGTGGTGCACGGTTTCGGCAAGGAGGCCGGCGAGGCCCTGGCCACCAGCAAGCGCATCGCCAAGATCGCCTTCACCGGCTCGACCCCGGTCGGCTCGCACATCATGAAATGTGCCGCCGAGAACATCATCCCGTCGACCGTGGAACTGGGCGGCAAGTCGCCGAACATCTTCTTCGAAGACATCATGCAGGCCGAGCCGAGCTTCATCGAAAAGGCCGCCGAAGGCCTGGTGCTGGCGTTCTTCAACCAGGGTGAAGTGTGCACCTGCCCATCCCGCGCCCTGGTGCAGGAGTCGATCTACGACGAATTCATGCAGGCGGTGATGAAGAAGGTCGAGCAGATCAAGCGTGGCGACCCGCTGGACACCGACACCATGGTCGGCGCCCAGGCGTCCGAGCAGCAGTTCGACAAGATCCTCTCGTACCTGGAAATCGCCAAGCAGGAAGGCGCCCAGTTGCTGACCGGCGGCCAGGTGCAGAAACTCGATGGCGACCTCTCCAGCGGTTACTACATCCAGCCGACCCTGCTCAAGGGCAACAACAAGATGCGTGTGTTCCAGGAGGAAATCTTCGGCCCGGTGGTGAGCATCACCACCTTCAAGGACGAAGCCGAAGCCCTGGCGATCGCCAACGACACCGAGTTCGGCCTCGGTGCCGGCCTGTGGACCCGCGACATCAACCGCGCCTACCGCGTCGGCCGCGCGATCAAGGCCGGTCGCGTGTGGACCAACTGCTACCACCTGTACCCGGCGCACGCCGCGTTCGGTGGCTACAAGAAGTCCGGCGTCGGTCGTGAAACCCACAAGATGATGCTCGACCACTACCAGCAGACCAAGAACCTGCTGGTGAGCTACGACATCAATCCGCTCGGGTTCTTCTAAACCCCTGAAGACCATTCGCTGGCAAGCCAGCTCCCACAGGGCCCGGCGCCCATCACCCTGTGGGAGCGGGCTTGCCCGCGAAGAGGCCCTCCCTGACACCCCAAATAACGCCCGGCCACACCGGCCCGGGCCCTGCGTGCGTGCTCCACAGAGAATCGACACCCGAAAGTCCAACAACCGAACAATAAGAAAGACAAGCGAGGACTTATGACTGCCCAAACAGAACTCAAACCGACCCTCGGCACCCTGCACCTGTGGGGCATCGCGGTCGGCCTGGTGATCTCCGGTGAATACTTCGGCTGGAGTTACGGCTGGGGAACCGCCGGGACCCTGGGCTTCCTCGTCACCGCCCTGCTGGTGGCGACCATGTACACCTGCTTCATTTTCAGTTTCACCGAACTGACCACCGCGATTCCCCATGCGGGTGGTCCCTTTGCCTACAGTCGCCGGGCGTTCGGCGAGAAAGGCGGCCTGATCGCCGGGATTGCCACCCTGATCGAGTTCGTCTTCGCCCCACCGGCGATCGCCATGGCCATCGGCGCCTACCTCAACGTGCAGTATCCCGGCCTCGATCCGAAGATCGCCGCCGTGGGTGCCTACATCGTCTTCATGACCCTGAACATCCTCGGTGTCAGCATCGCGGCCACCTTCGAGCTGGTGGTCACCGTGCTGGCCGTGGCCGAACTGCTGGTGTTCATGGGCGTGGTCGCGCCGGGCTTCAGTTTCAGCAACTTCGTGCTCAATGGCTGGTCGGGCTCGAGCACGTTCAGCCTGGCGGCGATTCCCGGCATCTTCGCGGCGATTCCCTTCGCCATCTGGTTCTTCCTCGCCATCGAGGGCGCGGCCATGGCCGCCGAAGAAGCCAAGGACCCCAAGCGCACCATTCCCAAGGCTTATGTCAGCGGCATCCTGACCCTGGTGTTCCTGGCCATCGGCGTGATGGTGATGGCCGGTGGCGTCGGTGACTGGCGCCAGCTGTCGAACATCAACGACCCGCTGCCCCAGGCGATGAAGGCGGTGGTCGGCAACAACTCGAGCTGGATGCACATGCTGGTGTGGATCGGCCTGTTCGGCCTGGTCGCCAGCTTCCACGGGATCATCCTCGGCTACTCGCGGCAGTTCTTCGCCTTGGCCCGGGCCGGCTACCTGCCACAGTCGCTGGCCAAACTCTCGCGCTTCCAGACCCCGCACCGGGCGATCCTCGCCGGCGGGGTGGTCGGCATCGCGGCGATCTACAGCGACGGCCTGGTCAACCTGCAGGGCATGAGCCTGACGGCGGCGATGATCACCATGTCGGTATTCGGCGCCATCGTCATGTACATCATCAGTATGATGAGTCTGTTCAAGCTGCGCCGCAGCGAACCGAACCTTGAGCGGACCTTCCGTGCCCCGGGCTATCCGATCGTTCCCGGCATCGCCCTTGCATTGGCCCTGGTCTGCCTGGTAGCGATGGCCTGGTTCAACACGCTGATCGGCCTGATCTTCCTGGGCTTCATGGTGGCGGGCTTCATCTACTTCCAGTTGACCGCCAGCCAGCGCTCGCAAGCGCCGACGGACGCTATGCTGACCGGTAACTGAGTTGCACCAGTGCAGGGCGCCTGGCGCCCCGCCATCGAACACCACTGAGCTGTAGGAGCAGGGCTTGCCCGCGAATGGGATCCTGAGATCGCCAGAAGCTTCGCGGGCAAGCCCCGCTCCTACGGATTACAACGCCAGCCCCTTGTGGCGAGGGGGCTTGCCCCCGTTGGGCTGCGTAGCGGCCCTGAAACCAGCGACTGCGCCGCACCAGACAGAACAGGCGCTCAGGTTTTACGGCTGCTGCGCAGCCGAGCGTGGGCAAGCCCACTCGCCACGTCGGATGCCACAGAAACAGTTCGGATCCAGGAGGACACCGCCCCATGGCCACATTCGCCCATTCCGTCGGCGCCCAGACCTATCGCTTCGACAGCCTCAAGGAGGTCATGGCCAAGGCCAGTCCCGCCCGCTCCGGCGACTTTCTCGCCGGCGTCGCCGCGCAGAACGACGGCGAACGGGTCGCGGCCCAGATGGCCCTGGCCAACATCCCGCTCAAGCACTTCCTCGAGGAAATGCTGATTCCCTACGAAGCCGACGAAGTCACCCGGCTGATCGTCGACACCCACGACAAGCAGGCCTTCGCCGCCGTCAGCCACCTGACCGTCGGCGGCCTGCGCGACTGGCTGCTCAGCGAGGCCGCCGACGAACAGAGCCTGCGCGCCCTGGCTCCGGGGCTGACGCCGGAGATGGCCGCCGCGGTGTCGAAGATCATGCGTGTGCAGGACCTGGTGCTGGTGGCGCAGAAGATCCGCGTGGTGACGAAGTTCCGCGGTACCCTGGGCCTGCGCGGCCGCCTGTCGACCCGCCTGCAGCCCAACCATCCCACCGACGATCCGGCCGGCATTGCCGCCAGCGTGCTCGACGGCCTGCTCTACGGTAACGGCGATGCGATGATCGGCATCAACCCGGCCACCGACAGCCTGAGCTCGATCTGCGACCTGCTGCACATGCTCGACGCGGTGATCAAGCGCTACGAAATCCCCACCCAGGCCTGCGTGCTGACCCACGTCACCACCTCCATCGAGGCGATCAACCGGGGCGTGCCACTGGACCTGGTGTTCCAGTCCATCGCCGGCACCGAGGCGGCCAACGCCAGTTTCGGCATCAGCCTGAAGATCCTCCAGGAAGGCTACGACGCCGGGTTGAGCCTCAATCGCGGCACCCTTGGGCAGAACCTGATGTATTTCGAGACCGGCCAGGGCAGCGCGCTGTCGGCCAACGCCCACTTCGGTGTCGACCAGCAGACCTGCGAAACCCGCGCCTACGCCGTGGCCCGGCACTTCAAGCCGTTCCTGGTCAACACCGTGGTCGGGTTCATCGGCCCGGAATACCTGTACAACGGCAAGCAGATCATCCGTGCGGGCCTGGAAGACCACTTCTGCGGCAAGCTGCTGGGCGTGCCCATGGGTTGCGACATCTGCTACACCAACCATGCCGAGGCCGACCAGGACGACATGGACACCCTGCTGACCCTGCTCGGCGTGGCCGGGATCAACTTCATCATGGGGATTCCCGGCTCCGACGACATCATGCTCAACTACCAGACCACCTCGTTCCACGATGCCCTCTACGCCCGCCAGACCCTGGGCCTGAAGCCGGCGCCGGAATTCGAGCAGTGGCTGGCCAGGATGGGCATCTTCACCCAGGCCGACGGCAAGGTGCGGTTCGGCAGCAACCTGCCCCCGGCGTTCCGCCAGGCCCTGGAGCAGCTAGGATGAATGACATGGCCAAACAGATCGACAGCGACAACCCCTGGCTGGAACTGCGCCGCCTGACCCCGGCACGCATCGCCCTGGGTCGCACCGGCACCAGCCTGCCGACCAACGCCCAGCTGGACTTCCAGTTCGCCCATGCGCAGGCCCGCGATGCGGTGCACCTGCCCTTCGACCACGCCGGCCTCAGCGCACAGTTGGCCGAGCACGGCCGGCAAACCCTGCTGCTGCACAGTGCCGCCGATGACCGCCACAGCTACCTGCAGCGCCCGGACCTGGGGCGCAAGCTCAACGACGCCTCGGCCCGGCAACTGCGCGAGCATGCCCTGGCCCACCCGGGCGGAGTCGACCTGGCGATCGTCGTCGCCGACGGTCTGTCGGCGCTGGCCGTGCACCGGCATACCGTGCCGTTCCTGGCACGCCTGGAAGAACAACTCGAAGCCGAAGGCTGGTCACAATCACCGGTGATACTGGTGGAGCAGGGCCGCGTCGCCGTCGCCGACGAGATCGGCGAGCTGCTGGGCGCGAAGATGGTGGTGATCCTGATCGGCGAACGCCCGGGCTTGAGCTCTCCGGACAGCCTGGGTCTGTATTTCACCTATAATCCCAAGGTCGGCCTGACCGATGCCTACCGCAACTGCATCTCCAACGTGCGACTGGAAGGCATGAGCTACGGCCTGGCCGCCCACAAATTGCTGTACCTGATGAAAGAAGCCTGCCGCCGGCAACTGTCGGGGGTCAATCTCAAGGACGAGGCCCAAGTGCAAACACTGGAAAGCGAATCGGATGTCCACTCAAACGGCAACTTCCTACTGGGCCCGCCCAGGGACTGATGGTCATCCGGATTGCTCTTTTGCGACGCTTTGGGCAGCATCGACGTAGCGGCTGCCCGAGTGAGTGAACCGTTTGCCGTCATATCCACGAAGTTGAGGCCTGATCTATGCGGATTACTCAAGCGACCCTGGAACATCTGGACCTGTTGACGCCCCTGTTCGTCAAATACCGTGAATTCTACGGTTCACTGCCCCTTCCCGATTCGTCCCGCAGCTTTCTGGAAAAGCGCCTGCGGCGCAAGGAGTCGGTGATCTACCTGGCACTGGCGGACGATGACGACAAGAAACTGCTGGGCTTCTGCCAGCTCTACCCCAGCTTCTCCTCGCTGTCGCTCAAGCGCGTGTGGATTCTCAACGACATCTATGTGGCCGAGGACGCCCGGCGCCAGCTGGTGGCCGACAACCTGATGCGCACCGCCAAGAAGATGGCCCGCGAGACCCATGCCGTGCGCCTGCGCGTCTCCACCAGCAGCGACAACAAGGTGGCGCAGAAGACCTACGAATCGATCGGTTTTCGCGAAGACACCGAGTTCAAGAACTACGTACTGCCGATCAGCGACGACTGACAGGCGCCCTCTCAGAATCCTGCGGCGCCCTCTTCGCGGATAAACCGGTGCGCCGGACCGCCGGCTCCCACAGGGATCGCATTCCTCTAGGAGCCTGGGGTTTCTGTGGGAGCAGGCGGTCCGGCGCACCGGTTTATCCGCGAAGAGGCCATAAAGCTCACCCCCTGGTCACTGCGGGTACAAATTCGCAGGCGCCTGGAGACACTCTTCGCTACAAACTCCGCAAGCAGAATCCTCTCCAGCTCTTATAATCCCGGTTTCATATCAATGTACGAAAAAACTACATTTGATGTAGTTAACTACGTGTCCATTTTCTGCGCAGGCCTGCGGAACCAGGCCGTCAACACAGGTGCCACCCCATGGATTTCAACCCGCTGGACCTAATCCTGCATCTCGATGTGTACCTCGACATGCTGGTGAACAATTACGGGCCATGGATCTACGCCATCCTGTTCCTGGTGATCTTCTGCGAAACCGGCCTGGTGGTGATGCCGTTCCTGCCAGGCGACTCGCTGCTGTTCATCGCCGGTGCCGTCGCGGCGGGCGGCGGCATGGACCCGGTGCTGCTGGCCGGGCTGCTGATGCTGGCAGCGATCCTCGGTGACAGCACCAACTACATCATTGGCCGAACGGCCGGCGAAAAGCTCTTCAGCAACCCGAACTCGAAGATCTTCCGCCGCGACTACCTGCAGAAGACCCACGATTTCTACGACCGCCACGGCGGCAAGACCGTGACCCTGGCGCGCTTCCTGCCGATCCTGCGGACCTTCGCACCGTTCGTCGCCGGCGTTGGCAAGATGCCCTATGCACGCTTCTTCGGCTTCAGCGTGCTGGGCACCGTGCTCTGGGTCGGCGGCCTGGTGACGCTCGGCTACTTCTTCGGCAACGTCCCGTTCATCAAGAAGAACCTGTCGCTGCTGGTGGTCTTCATCATCCTGCTGTCGCTGGTCCCGATGATCATCGGTGTGCTGCGCAGCCGCTTCGGTGGTGCCTCCAAGGCCGAGACCCACTAATTCCGTGTGGTCGCTGAGTGCCTGGCGCCGCCGCCGAACCCTTGCCCGCCATCCCATTGCCAGTGAAACCTGGCAGCGGGTGCGCGAGCACCTGAGTTTTCTCGACGGCCTGAGCGAGGCCGAGGACCGCTGGCTGCTGGAGCACAGCGTGCTGTTCCTCGCCGACAAGCACCTGAGCACCTTACCGGGGGTCGAGCTGGACCAGTACAGCCGCCTGCTGCTGGCCGCCCAGGCGCAACTGCCGTTGCTGCACCTGGGCGACCTGGAATGGTATTCGGGCTTTCATGAGATCGTGCTGTACCCGGACGACTTTCTCAGCCCGCAGCGTCATCGCGATGCCAGTGGCGTCGAGCATGAGTGGGACGCCGAGCACAGCGGCGAAGCCTGGCACCGTGGCCCGGTGATCCTCGCCTGGCCCGGCGTGCTCGCCAGTGGCGCCTGGGAAGGCTACAACCTGGTGATTCACGAACTGGCGCACAAGCTCGACATGCTCAACGGCGACGCCAACGGCCTGCCGCCGCTGCACAGCGACATGCGGGTCGGCGACTGGGCCCAGGCGATGCAACATGCCTACGACGACCTCAACCGCCAACTCGACCGCGACCCCGATGCCGAAACCGCCATCGATCCCTATGCGGCGGAAAACCCGGCGGAGTTCTTCGCGGTGACCAGCGAATACTTCTTCAGTGCCCCGGATTTGCTGGACGCCGCCTACCCCAGGGTTTACGAACAACTGCGCGCGTTCTATCGCCAGGACCCGCTGGCGCGGCTACACCGCCTGCAGGCGCACGACCCGCGCTATCAGCCTGGGCACTGATCCGGCAAGCGGGTGCCAGACCACCCGCACGTCCTGCAACACGTGGCATCCACCCCGGAATGTGCCTATAATCGCCGCCACTTTTTGGTCAATCCAACCAGGTTTCCTGGTCAACTAACGGGGGCATCGCCCAATGAGCTACAGCAAGATTCCGGCTGGTAAAGACCTGCCGAACGACATCTACGTCGCGATCGAAATCCCGGCCAACCACGCGCCGATCAAATACGAAATCGACAAAGACAGCGATTGCCTGTTCGTTGACCGTTTCATGGCCACCCCGATGTTCTACCCGGCCAACTACGGTTTCATCCCCAACACCCTGGCCGACGACGGTGACCCGCTCGACGTGCTGGTCGTGACCCCTTACCCGGTCGCTCCAGGCTCGGTGATCCGCGCCCGTCCGGTCGGCATCCTGCACATGACCGACGACGGCGGTGGCGATGCCAAGGTGATCGCGGTTCCTCACGACAAGCTGTCCCAGCTGTACGTCGACGTGAAGGAATACACCGACCTGCCAGCCCTGCTGCTGGAACAGATCAAGCACTTCTTCGAGAACTACAAGGATCTCGAGAAAGGCAAGTGGGTCAAGATCGAAGGCTGGGGCAATGCTGACGCTGCCCGCGCCGAAATCACAAAGTCGGTTGCCGCCTTCAAGGGCTGATTCGCCCTGCTGGCAAGCGCTGCTGAAGAACCCCGGTCCGCCGGGGTTTTTTTATGTCCGTTTACCCCGGGACAAACAAGGCGTTTAATGGCTAAACAGTGCGAAACGGGCGCCCATACACAAGAGTAGGAATAGTCAACAAAATCAATCACGTTGTGTGATTTTGAGCGCTATTTTTGAACATCTCGTTTATTTAAACGGGTGTAGCACGCCAGTAAACTCTGTGTTCATGAATACATCAGGTGATCGCTTAAGAGCGCTCTTGCGAGAGTGCCATCTTTCCGCTTCGGACTTCGCTGCCAATCGGCAAGTGACGCCGCAGCACGTCAATAACTGGTTCAAGCGTGGCATCCCCATGGCCCGCATGGATGAGATAGCGGAGTTGTTGTGCGTCAACAGCCGCTGGCTGCGGACAGGCGAGGGTCCGAAGCATCCCGGTGCTTCTGCCGCCGAGGCAGAGGCCGACAACTTGCGGCCACGGGCCGGTGAACAGGAGCCCTACTCGGCCCGCGACGACCTGGCCGCCACCGAGCGCAACGACGTGCAGGTTCCGCTCTACAAGGAAACGCCCACGGCACCGGGCTCCCAGCAGACCCAGGTCAGCGCCATGCCCGGGCGCAAGGTACGCCTGCCCTACCGGATCCTGCAGGCCATGGGCGTCGACCCCGACAAGGCCATCTGCGCGCCGATGACCGGCAACAGCATGGCCGAGAAGATCGAGGACGGCTCCACCATCGCCATCGACCGCAGCCTGACCCAGGTGGTCGATGGCGAAATCTATGCGTTGGAACACGACGGCATGCTGCGGGTGAAGTACGTCTACCGCCTGCCCGCGGGCGCCTTGCGGCTACGCAGCCACAACAATGACGAATACCCCGACGAGGTTTTCAGTGCCGAACAGATCGAACGCCAGGGCATCCGTATCCTCGGCTGGGTGTTCTGGTGGTCGACCTTGAACAAGCGCCGCCCGCCGGTACCGTGCAAATAGCGCCGAAATGCGGATTTAGCTGAAAACGACAGCTCTGCGTGGCGGTTTTCGCTGGGCATATGTCGCAAATGTGGGTATCCTGCGCCCCACATTTGGGCAGCGTCCCCCGAAAGCGGGTCAGCCTGCCACAGACACTGTGCAAAACTGCTGCACAGGGTCTCCCGACCAGACATTGCCTTTGCGCATGTACATTTTGAAGGCGGGCGAGGCTTACCAAAAATGAGCCAAACCCGTCCCCGAGAAGCCGGCCACAAGCCGGCTTTTTAATGCCTGTCGTTCACCTCCGTCGTCAATCACCCTGTGCACGCCTGGCGCTGCCGTTGATCGCCTCTCATTCTCTAACGCCCCAAAAACCGTACGCCGACCTCCAGAACTCGCCGGTCCAGCCGAAATAAAGAATACAGCCGGCACAGATCGGCCTGCGGGCGCCTGAACCTCGTAAGGATGCACGTACGAAGCCGCCCCCAAGCAGAGGGAGCTGTATCGACCACGGCCACAGAGGCTCTCGCGACAATGACTGGCCTATTCGGCAAACTTCGAAAACTCATGTCCCCGCCCCTGGACAACCCCAGGCTGCTCAGGGCCCAGTACATCGCGCTGGCTCGGCAGTTGCCGCTGATGTATTTCATCCTGGTCGTGAACACCTGGGCGCTGGTCACGACCCACCTGGACAATGCGCCGAGGTGGCTGACCCTCTACGTACCGCTGGCCATGACCCTGATCTGCAGCGTCCGCGGCGGCATGTGGTGGCGCATGCGACATCACCCACCGGCGCCGGAGTTGATCGCTCGCGCCCTGGTGCGTACCAATCTGCTGGCGCCGCCCATTGCCACGGCCTTTACCCTGTGGTCGCTGGCGCTGTTCCCCTATGGCGATATCTATGCGCAGTCCCACGTCGCCTTCTACATGGCGATCACCGTCATCGGCGTGATCTTCAGCATGATGCACCTGCGCCCGGCCGCGCAGAGTACCGCACTGATCGTCAACCTGGTGTTCGTGGTGTTCTTCTCCACCAAGGGCAATACGGCCTTCACCGCCACCGCGCTGAACGTGCTGCTGGTGTCGATCACCATGTTGGTGATCCTGAACAACCACTACCGGGCTTTCACCCGGCTGGTCGACGCCCAGGCCAAGGCCGAGCAACTGAGTGACGAGAACCTCAAGCTGGCGAACGAGGACAGCCTGACCGGGCTGCCCAACCGCCGACAGTTCTTCACGACCCTGGACCGCGAGATGGCCAATGCAGAGGCCCGGGGGACACGCCTGGCGGTGGGCATCATTGACCTCGACGGTTTCAAACCCGTCAACGACCAGTTCGGTCATAGCGTCGGTGATCGCCTGCTGGCCCAGGTCGGCCAGCGCCTGAACAGCCTGCTGGAAGAAGATATGCACCTGGCGCGCCTGGGCGGCGACGAGTTCGCGCTGATCCTGGCCAACGATGCCAACGACGACGCGCTGGTCGCCTTTGGCCAGCGGGTCTGCGATGCCCTGGCCACGCCGTTTCTGCTGACCGACCTGCCGGTGCAGATCGGCGGCTCCCTCGGCATGGCGACCTTCCCGGACATGGCGACCAACGCCATCGAAGCCTTCGAGTACGCCGACTACGCGCTCTATCACAGCAAGCGCACCAATCGTGGTGCGCTGTCGATGTTCACCGCCTGCCATCACCAGCAACTGTTGCACGAAGGGGTGACCGAGCAGGCCTTGCGCCGGGCGGACATCGAACAGGAGTTCCACCTGGTGTTCCAGCCGGTGATCGATCTGCGCACGCAACGCACCGTGTCCTTCGAAGCCCTGGCGCGCTGGCATAACCCCAAGCTGGGCGATGTCTCGCCCTATCATTTCATCCCGGTAGCCGAACGGATCGGCCTGATCAACCGCCTGACCCCGCCCCTGCTGCGCAAGGCGCTGGCGACCGCCAACCGCTGGCCGGAGGACATTCGCCTGTCGTTCAACCTCTCGGCCCACGACTGTGCCTCCGACGAAGTGGCCGGGCAGATCGTCGAGGTGATCGTCCAGAGCGGTTTCGATCCCGGGCGACTCGACCTGGAAATCACCGAGACGGCAACCATGCAGGACATCGTCCAGGTACAACGCACCATCGACGGTTTCCGCCAACTGGGCTGCGGCATTTCCCTCGACGACTTCGGCACCGGCTACTCCAGCCTCAGCCAACTGCACTCGCTGGCCTTCACCAAGATCAAGATCGATCGCAGCTTCGTCACCGGCTTGCATGAGAAACCGGCCAGCTACAAAATCGTCAAGTCGCTGGTGGCGCTGAGCATGGACATGCAACTCGACTGCATCGTCGAAGGCGTGGAGACCCGCAGCGAACTGGATGCCCTGGCCAGCCTGGGTTGCTCGCTGGTGCAGGGTTATTTCTATTCCAAGCCGATGTCACCGGCATCGGCCGAGGCCTGGCTCGCCCAGGAAAATACGACGGACCGCAGACAGTGCTCACTCCCCACCGCAAAGCCCTGATCGACCGACTGGCCAGCGCCCCCGATGACGTCGCGGTGCGCGCCGCGCTTTATCGCGACCTGCTCGACACCGCGGATGCGGCCCTGGATGGGGTGCGGGTCGCCGCCGGCCTGGGTGATCCGGCGGCCATGAGGGTGGTCGCCGAACGGCACGCCAAGCCACAGGCCAACCGCCCCCGTGCCTGGTTGCCACAACTTCGCGGGCTGCCGGTCGACCGCCTGGAACTGAGCCATGCCGAGCCGGACTGGCTCAGTGCCCTGGCCGGATTGCCTTTGCGTACGCTGGTGCTCGACAGCCCGAACTTCACTTGCGACCAGGGCCTGTGGCAGCGTTTCCCCACCCTGGCCCTCGACACACTCGAAATCAGCGGTTTTTCACGCACCGACAACGAGACCTGCCTGCCATCAACCGAGCGCTTGCGCCGGCTGAAACTGCATACCTACGGCGATGACTTCGACGACGACTTCCTGCGCAGGCTCAGCCCGACCACACTGCAGGAACTGACGCTGAACCGCTGCGATGAAATCACCGACGACGGCCTGCTCGAACTTTCCCGACTGCCGTTGCGCTCACTGGAGCTGGAGCGTCTCGAACAACTCAGCTGGCGCGGCATGGCCCATCTGTCCAGGCACCCACTCGAACACCTGTCGCTGGGTTGGGGGCGTCTCGCCCTACTGGAGAACACCGAGTGGCTGCGAAGCCTGACGACCTTGCGCTCATTGCGCCTCGACTACTGCTACGCGAACGAAGCCACTCTGCAGGCGATCCGCGACCTGCCGATCGAACGGCTGTCGCTGCAGTGCGCCTCCGTCAGCGAGGAGGACCTGGCTGAACTGGAAGGCATGCCACTCGCCGACCTGGATCTGAAAGCGTCACGAGCGATGATCGAGCGGCTCGATACGCTGCACGCTTTTCCGCTCCAGCGGCTGGGGCTCAGCGATGTGCAGGACATCCAGGCCGATACCCTGGGCGATCTGCGTGGCCTGGCGCTGGAGTCGCTGGACCTTTCGCTGAACGAGATCACCGGCAACGAGTTGAAGCAGCTGGCTGGCCTGCCACTCAAGCACCTCAACCTCAGTTTCTGCAGTGGTATCGACGGCCAGGCCCTGCGTGTGCTCAGCGAACTGGGCTTGCCGCTGGAACGGCTCGACCTGGGTGGCCTGAACCTGCGCGATGCCGACCTGGCCTGCCTGCACAATCTGCCGCTGCACACCTTGAGCCTGTACGACAGCCCCTGGATCACCGACGCGGGAGTCGCCCACCTCAGCGGCCTGCCCTTGCGGGACCTGACCCTCTCGGCCAGCCCGGGAGAATCGCAACTCACCTCGGCAGCAGTATCCGTGCTGGAACAATTGCCGCTGCAGAAACTGTGGCTGGCAAACAGCTCCGGGATCGATGCCGACGGCTGGGATCGCCTGGCCCGTCTCCCGGCACGAGTGATCGGCCCGGGGATCTGAAGCGCCAGCCAACGCCAGAAATGAGTGAGGTGAAAGACATGGCAACTGAGGTACAGTTGCCATCCTTTGGCCATACCCTTGCGCTTGCTGCCGGAACGTTCTGAGGCGCCAGGCAAAGGAGCTTCAGAGCATGACGCTACACATCCCGACCCTGCTCATTGTGTCGGTGTTCATCTTTTGCGTGATGGGCCTGCTGACCCTGCACGCCTGGAGCCGTGAGACCCGCGAGCGACCGCTCGCCTACCTCGGCAGCATGATGCTGCTGGTATCGCTGGGCATGCTGCTGGTGAGCCTGCGCGGCCTGGGCGTCGACTTCGTGCCCGTGGTGCTGGGCAATATCGCACTGTTGCTGGGCGCGGCGATGAACTGGACGGCGATGCGTGTCCTGGCCGGACGAGCACCGTGGCTACCGGGGATCCTGGCCGGTGTGGTGACCTGGCTGATCCTGTGCCTGGTACCCGCGTTCATGGAGTCGCTGAGTGCCCGGGTCACCGCCTACTCGCTGCTGACCGTCGCTTATGGCTCCGCCACCGTGCTGGAGTTCTGGCGCAGCCAGAGGAGCCTCGAAGTCTCCTACCTGCCAGCGTTTCTGCTGACCTTGCTGCACACCGTGTTCTATTGCATCCGCGCGGTCTATGACACGGGCCTGGGGCAGGACCAGGCCCTGGCCGGCGCCGGCAAGGGCACCTCATTTTTCTCGTTCATGCTGTTCGAAGCGATGGTCTACGTGATCGGCATTGCCTACATGACCCTGGCAATGGTCAAGGAGCGCGCCGAGTTGCGCTTCAAGGCGGCCGCCTACAGCGATGCCCTGACCGGCATCGGCAACCGCCGCGCCTTCATGAGCCGCAGTGAACAGCTGCTGGAGAGCTGCAAGCGGCGTGGCACGGTGGTTGCGCTGCTGCTCTGCGACCTCGACCACTTCAAGCGCCTGAACGACACCTTTGGCCACGCCGTGGGCGACCAGGCGCTGATCGCCTTCAGCCGCGTCATGAGCCGGACATTGCACAAGCTGGACGTGTTCGGGCGCATTGGCGGGGAAGAATTCGCCTGCCTGCTGGAAAGCGACGAGGCTGCAGCCGTCGACGTGGCGGAACGTATCCGCCTGGAGTTCGCCGCGCTGCCCCTGCTCGAGCCGGGACTGCTCAGCGTCAGCATCGGCGTGGTGACGACACGGGAGAACGGGCACGACCTGTCACGACTGCTGTCCCTGGCGGACGAGGCACTCTACGGGGCCAAGGGCAAGGGCCGCAACCGGGTGGAGGTGGCGCCGGGCAGCGCTGCAGCCTGGCTCATGGAGGATCAGGGATAGCTGAACTTGCGCACCAGCGTCAGTTCGCCCGGTGCACGCATCGGGACGATGAACGACTCCATCTTCTCGTTCACCGTGCCCTCTTCCGTGATCAGCGTGATCTTCGCCGTGGTCAACGCCTGTACGGCGTTTTCCTGGCCGCCGTCCTCGTCGTCATCGCTGCGGTAGCCACCGCCGTAGTAGTTCACGTAGATCAGGTACTGGCCCTTGATCGGCGCGGGCATGGAGAAGATCTCCGGGCCGTAACCGGTGGTGACGTCGACGTCCAGCGAGCCGCCGTTGGGCGCCGTGCGGTCGCCGTACCAGATGTGCGCGCCGTCCGGGGTGACCACGTGCAGGTCGAGGTCGGTGTGGTCGCTGTCCCAGGACAGCAGGATGCGCAGCTTGGCCTTGGTCGCACCGCCGGAGTTGAGGAACTGCACGCGCTTGCGCTGCTGCCCGTCGGGGCTGCGGACCTCGACGCTGTTGGTGCCGTTGGGGAAGGCGAACGGCCGGTCGAAGTTGCCAGCGGCATCGATCTTCAGCGGCATGCTCACGCCGTTGACGATGAGGTTGCCCGGCTCGCGGGCATTCTTCGGCGCGCCCTTGATCTGGCCCATGATCCGCGCCGTGTCGGCCTGGCCCAGTGGCGTATTGACCGACGAGGCCGGGTAGTTGACGGTCTGGCTGTAGTTTTCGCCATCCGACGAACCCTGGCGCCATCCTCCGCGCGGGGTGTCGAGCTTGATCTCGGCTTGGGCCGTGCTCAACGCCGTCAGGGCGACGAGGAACAGGGCTACGGTTGGGATACGCAATGTCATGGCCTATTCCAGTAACAGGTGGCGGGCAAGCCCTTCGATGTAGTCTTCGTCCTGGCCGTTCGGGTGGGCTTCGAATGCCAGGTGCAGGTATTCATGGGTCAGGTCGAGGCGGTCCTGCTGGGTCAGCACGCCGCGCACGTAGATGCGCTGACGCTCGCGGTCGACATACGGGCGACCGAACGACACGCGGCAGACGGCGAAGCGGCTCAGTTCGTTATAGCCGACTTCCCGGTCCAGCCGCTGGCGCCAGACCCGGCGCTGCTTGAGCAGCCACTCCTGGGCCGCCGGCAAGGGGTCGCAGGAGGCCACCGGGTTGTCCCAGCGACTCAGGCTCGCCCGCGGGTAGGCGTGCTGCAGGATCTGGTCGTAGCGCGCGCCGTTGCTGGCCTGCTCCACGGCCTGCTGCCAGGACAGCTTGTCCGGGCCGGACAGCTCGGAGTGATAGGTCACCGGGCTGCCGGCCAGCACCAGATCGCTGGTCCAGGCGGCGATGGCGCGCGCCTCGGCCGTGGCCGGTCGCGGTGCCACGCGCTGGCGACTGCTGCTGTCGTCGATGCTCAGGCAGTCACCGCTACGCCCAGCGTTCTGCAACAGGTAGCTGCGGATCGCCACGGCCAGGGCCTTGGCCGCCTCGACCGGTTCGCTCTTGGCCTCGCGCTGCAGGACCCGGGCGACGTATTCCTCGCGATCGAGCCGGGCCACCAGTTGTGGCTGGCCGGCGTTGTTCAGCAGGAACAGTTCACCGGCGCTTTCGATGTCGAGTTGGTTGCCGTTGGCGAAGTCGACCCGGTAGCGACCTTGCAGGCCACCCTCCGCAGCCGCTTGCCCATCGGCACGGCTGACGCCCTTGAGCGGGTAGCGCGAGAACAGCTCGACCTGCACGCAGCGCCCGGCGTCCTCCGCCCGGGGTGCTGGCAGGAAGCTGCCGAGCACGTCCGAATAGTGCCGCAACACCATCTGGCTGGTACCGCGACCACCGGCCCAGAGCGGCGTCCCGTCCGCCAGCCAGCCGGCGAAGCCGCCCTGGCGCGACTGTGGGTCCTGGTCGCCGAGCCAGCTCCAGGTCTTGACCCGCAGGCGCCCACCTAGCACCGCCACTGCCTGGCCGTCGGCAGCGTTGAGCACCACGTCGAGCAGCAGCTTGCGCGCACTGTCCTGGGCCGGCAGCGTGCGCAACGCTTCCAGCAGTTGAACGACGGGAACGCGGGTCTGCGGCTGCAACCGCTCGAGGCCGAGCAGCCACTCCGGAGCCTGGCGCGCCTGCCAGTAGCTGCGCCACTGGACGGGATCAATGTCCAGGCGCCTGGGATCGAAGTACAGGCCACAGGAGCGGACCAGCGCCGCCTCACGGGCGATGCTGCCGCCCGGGGTGCAGCAATAGACTTCTTCGTGATCCTGGCCATGGCAGTCGTAGGCTGGCTCCTGCCGGTCGGTGTCCACCAGCCAGGCATAGACGAACAGTTTCCACAGGCTGCCCAACGGCGTCTGCAAGTCCGCCGGCAGCGGCTCGCGACCGAGCACCTGGGTGGTGTTCAACTGCACCAGCTCGTAGCCGTCAGCGGTTTTCCAGGCCAGGCGCAGCGGCGCCTCCTCTGCCGTCGCCAGCAGAGGAAGGATGCACAGCAGCCAGGTCAGCGAGCGGATCATGTCATTCGACCGTGACTTGTCCGAGGGCTGCCTTCTGTTCCTGGGCCTGGTGCTCCGGCGCATAGATCTGACTGAAGCGCGCTGGCGGCAGCTTGAACTGGCCCTTCTGCGAGAAGCGGATCAGGTGGCGCACGCGCACTTCGCCGTTGAGGCTGTTGACCGGCACGCCATAGGCCATCTGCCCGGGCTCGAAGTGTGCCTTCTCCAGTGGCGTGGCCTCCTCACCGGCCAGGCCGGCCAGGTTGACACCCCAGGTGGTGCGCTCGACATCCGCACCCGGCGGCAGCGGCAGCTCGAGCATGCCGTAGCGCACCGGCTTGGCAGCCTTGCTGGTGAGGGTCACTTCGTCCAGGTAGAGGCTGTCGCTGGACAGCGGCTTGTCGCCCACGGCCTTGAGGCTGAAGGTATTGGCGTCGCCATCCGGCACCAGTTCCAGCAGGCGGCGCCTGATCTGCACCGGCAGGTCGGCGGCGGCCTTGCCCTGGCTGAGGTAGCTCAGGCTGGCCCGCAGCGGACGTTCCTGGGCACCGCTCAGGGTCAGCACGCTCGGTACGCCCTGGCCTTGCCACTGCCAGTAGGCCTCACCGGTGCTGCCCTGGCGAACCTGCCAGCCTTCACCCGGCGTCAGGTTGACCATTTTCGGGGTCTGCTCGACGCTGCGCTGCAGCCAGGTCAATGCCAGGGCACGCTCCAGGGTGGATTGCTGCGGCAGCAGGCGCTGCAGCAGGTCCTGGGCCTGCTCGGCATTGAACGGCTTGAGCGACAGGTTCAGCGCCGTGGCGAACGGTTGCGCACTGGCGCCTAGGCGCTGTTCGGCCGCCGGCAGTTGCTTGCTGAACGCGTCCGGCAAGGCAACCTTGCCCTGGCGCGCCAGCGCGGCGGTCAGTACCCGCGCGCTGGCCAGGCCCAGGGCCGAGTCCGGCGCGCCCATGACCACGCTGTCTTCACCATCATCCAGCAGATTGGCATCGGCGCCCTCGCCGGCTTTCGCCAGCTCGTCCATCAGGCCGCTGAGCAGGGTGTTGACCGGCAGTTGCATCTCCTTGGCGAACGACAGCACCAGCGCCCGTTGCAGCAACGGCGTGGCGCCAGCCTGCTTGCCATAGACGTCCAGCACCCGCTGCCAGTGCTCCGGCGGCAGGCTCACGCCCAGGGCCTTGCTGGCGTACCAGTCGGCGTAATAGGCGTAGCCGGTGAGGAAGGCATCCGGCGTGACGTCCTCGCCCCACCAGGTGAACCAGGCCTCGGGGCCTGCCATCGATACCAGGCGCAGGCGGCTGTTCTGCAGGATCAGGCGCAGGCGATCGCGGATCTGCGCGTTACCCGACAACGCCGGGTAGGCGATGCTCAGCGGCAGCAACTGGCTGGCGGTCTGCTCGACGCCACCGTAGGGGTAGCTGAGCAGGTCGTCGAGGCTGGCGCGGAACAGCGCCTGCGGGCTGTCGTCGAGGCGCAGGCGAATGTCGCTGGCATCGGCCGGCAAGCTCAACGGGGTATCGCCACTGGCAACGCTGAGGCTCTGGCTCTGGGTCACCTGCCAGCCGTCGCCGACGGCGGTGAGGCGCACGGCCAGGGTGTCCTGGGCCTT
The DNA here is from genome assembly GCF_014268755.2 of Pseudomonas vanderleydeniana. Classification (NCBI taxonomy): domain Bacteria; kingdom Pseudomonadati; phylum Pseudomonadota; class Gammaproteobacteria; order Pseudomonadales; family Pseudomonadaceae; genus Pseudomonas; species Pseudomonas vanderleydeniana. Next base: position 6,459,132 of record NZ_CP077093.1, read on the forward strand.
GCCGTTCTGTTGCAGTTCGGCCGTCCAGTCGCCGCCGCTCAGGGCGGTCGCCGGCAGCGCGATATAGTTGACGCCCTTGTTCAGCGACAGCGGCAGGCGCTGTTCCTGGCCGGCGTAGCGGATCAGCAGTTCGGCCTTGGCCGGCTTGTCGTCCTGGCTGAAGGCGAACAGGCCGAGCTTGGGCTGGTCGCCGTTGCGGAAGTGGGTCGGGCCACTCCACTTCAGGTACAGCGGCTTGTCGGAACGGATGAACTGGTTGCGCTGACCCACCTGCCCGGCGTCGGAGATGGCCCGGGCGGTGATGCGCCAGCGGGTCAGCGAGTCCGGCATGCGGAAGGTGAAACGCACCTTGCCATTGGCATCGGTGACCAGTTCCGGCTGCCAGGCGGCGGTGTCGACGTCTTCGCGACGCGGCCGCTCCAGCACCTTGACCCCACGCTCGCTGCGGTTGGCCTTGCCTGGCGCGCCAGGGCTGCCCGGCAGGGCCACGTCGTAGCTGATGAACGACAGGCTGGCGCTGGTACGCACGTTGTTGCGCCGCGGGTGGTAGAAGAACTGGTCGATGCTCGGCGCCACTTCCGGCTGCAGGGCATAAATCATTTCGTCCACCACGCTGACGGTCAGGTGCGCCGGGATCGGCTTGCCGGCGAACTGGGTGATCAGGTCCACCGAGACGGTATCGCCCGGCTGGTAGCTGTCCTTGTCGGTGGCGATGGCCACGTCGATCTGCGGCGTGGCGACCTTGAGGCCGGCGTTCTGGAAGCTGTACTCACCGCCCTTGGTGTAGAGCACCGAGAAGGTCAGGTTGGGGGCGAAGTTATCCTTCACCGGAATCCGTGCGCGGTACTGGTTGGCGCTGATCTTCTCCAGGCGCAGCCAGTCGGCGCCCTTGGACAGCAGCGCGGTGGCCTCGACCTTGTCGCGCTCCAGCGACAGCAGTGCGTCGTTGACCGGTTCCGGGAAGGTGATCAGTGCCAGGGCTTCGTCACCGGCGTGATACTCGGGCTTGTCGAGCAGGATCTCGACGGTACCGGGCACGGCTTTCACACCGTCGCCGGTGACCGAGTGGCCGGCGGCGCCGAGGATGCGCTCGTGGTCATCCTTGAGCGACAGGTTGTAGGTGCCGGGACGATCGAAGGTGACGCTGAAACCCTTGTCGCCGGCCGCCAGCTTGCCGCCACCGGTGGTCTGGTCCTCCAGGCGCACCCAGCTGTAGCTGCTTGGTTTGCTGGCGTTGGCCTGCTCCACGCCGGACTCGTTGGCGTAGCTGAACGCGACCGTCTCGCCACTGGCGCTGAAACGCTGCGGGGCCGACAGGCTGTAGCGCGAAGCGCCACGCTCGATGAGGATCTCCTTGGTGGTCTTGACCCGGTACGCGGCGCCATCGCTGGCGAACACGGTGAGCATGTAGCGGCTGGGCTTCTCCGCGGCCGGCAGGTCGAGTGCGGCCTGGCCCTTGTCGTCGGTGGTCAGCTCGGCGCTGGTCAGTTCCACCGGGAATTGCCCGAGGTACTGCAGTTCGTTGTCGACCATCGACAGTTGCTGGGCGCGCAGGGTCAGTTGCACCCGTGCGTCGGCCACCGGCTTGCCGTCCGGGTACAGCAGTTGCAGCTTGCCCTTGACCGGCTCGCCGGTGCGGAAGTCCTGCTTGGCCAGGTCCAGGGAAATCTCGAAGTGCGGCTTGATGTACTCGGCGACGCGGAAGGCGCTGCTGTAGGTCTGGTCGCGGTAGGTGAAACGCAGTTCGTAGCCGCCGGCCACGGCATTGTCCGGCAGCTGGAAACGGCCCTGGGTACCGGCCTTGCCGTCCAGGTTCAGGTCCAGGGTCTGCAGCGTGGTGCCGGTGGCATCGAGCACGCTGACCCGCACCGGGGCGCCGGTCGGGTTGACCGAGTCACGGGCGTTCTTGAATTCGCGACCGACGATCTTCAGCGACACCCAATCCCCCGGCCGGTACAGCGGCCGGTCGGTGAAGGCGTAGAGCTTGGTGTCGTAGATTTCGCTGTCGTAGTAGAAGTTCTCGGAGACGAACACCCCGCCCTCGTCATCCTCGCCGATCATGAACGAGCGCTCCGGGCTGACGTGCTTGAGGCGCAACAGGCCGTCGGCATCGGTCTCGCCGCTGCTCATCACGCCCAGGCCGTCGGTCCACAGCACCTTGACCTTGGGCACCGAGCTGCCTTCATGCTTGCGCGCAGCCCAGACCATCAGCTCGTCACCGGCGATCTTGCTCACGGCCACGGTGTTGGAGACGAACACCACGGTGGTCGCGCGGTATTTGCCGACCAGCGCCTCGACCAGGTACAGGCCCGGTTTCAGCTTGCCCAGCGGAATGTAGACGTTACCCGGTGCGACGCTGACGAACTGGCTGGAGGAGCCGGCCAGGTCGACACCCTTCGGCGGCTGGATCGGCTTGGCGTCCCACAGCGGGTAGCGGAACTGGCTGACCAGCGGCAGGCCCGGCAGCGGCGCGTATTGCGGCGGGTTGTCGTACGGAGTCGGCCGATTGAAGCTGTCGCCCATCTTCAGTTCCGGCACTTGCTCGGTCACCTGCTTGCGCGACTCGTAGGAGAACGCCCGCTGCATCACCCGGCGGGACTTGCGGTACCAGTTGTCCCACAGGTAGGCCAGGGTGTTGGACAGCCCCTCGCCCTTGAACTGGCCGTCGCTGACCACCCGGTGCAGGTTCTTCTGGCGCTTGAGGAATTCCAGCGGCTGGTCGATGCGGTACACGCGGATGTCCGCGCCGCCATACGGTTCCATGCGGAAGCGCCGGTAGTCACGGCCCGGCGCTTCAAGGCGGACCAGCGCCTGCTCGTCACTGGCGAAGCTGCTGTCGGCGAGCAGGAAGAAGCTTTCACCGGCAATCGGCGTGTAGTTGCTCGGCGCAACCGAGTCGTCGGCGGCACCTGCGGCGACCGGCAACAGCACGGCCAGGGCGAAAACCATTCGGGATAACAGACGCATCATGGAAGACCCGTTCATCGAGAGAGGAAGTTCAGCCGGTAGACGCCGATGAAGTTGGGGTTCGTTGCATCGGGTATCCATCGGGTGTCCTTCCATGTCATGAGTTGCTGCACGCTGGCGGAGCGCATGCCGTTGTCGGTGGGGGTGGTGGTGCCGGTGTGATAGGCGATGTTGCGGCCCATCCAGATCATCAGGTGCTGGTCGTCGCCCTGGTCGAAGAACAGCAGGTCACCGGGCCGCGCCTGGTTGAGGTCGCGGCTGACCAGCTGGCTGTTGAACTGGATCAGCTTGATCGCGTTGACGTAGGGCCCGACCTTGCCGCCACCCTGCTGCCATTGCTGGGCCAGCTTGCGCTGGCTGTCGCTCAGGGTCAGCTCGGGTGGCAGGTAGCGGTTGGACAGGCCATTGGCCCGCAACCACTTGTCATCGTGTTGCTTGAGCGCCTCGTTGGCGGCGAAGCGCACCAGGCCGGCGCAGTCCTGCTGGTACCAGCGCGGACTCGGGCCCTGGGTCAGCTGCTCCTGGGCGATGCGCACGAACCAGGCGCGGAACACCTGGGATTGCTCGACATCCAGGGCGGGTGTTTCGACGGCGAATGCCGACGTGCTGAACAGCAGCGCCAGTACGCACAGGCGCCCCCTCACCGTGGCGAGTGGGCTTGCCCACGCTCGGCTGCGCAGCGGCCGCAAAGCCAGCCACCGCGTTGCATCAGCCAGGCCCCGTTCGCAGGTTTCAGGGCTGCCATGCAGCCCAGCGTGGGCAAGCCCACTCGCCACAGCCGTGCAACGTTGCCAGGCGGTGCTGAACATGGACGTCACATCGCCCGCCATTGCAGCGGCAGCCACTGCCAGTGGCCTTCAGGCTCGGTACCTTCGGGCAGGGTCAGGGCGTACTTGCCGAAGCCGGCGAGCTTCTGCAGCTTGGGCAGCAGGTGGGTCTGCGCGGCGTTGCGGAACACCGGTTCCATGTCCTGGGGCAGGCTGTCGAGGGTTTCCTGCTTCATCAGTTGCGCCAGGGAATCCGGGCCGAGGTACACCGGTGTCAGCGCATCCTTGGGCACCACGTCGGCCAACGGAGGGAAGTGCTTGTCGAGCGTGCCGAGGGCCTTGTCCACCAGCTTGTCGTCCAGCGAGAACAGTAGGGTCGAGCCATGCCGCGCCAGGCTCACGCGGAAGAAACCGCGGCCGGTGATGGTGTCGGGGTTCTCGGCTTCCTTGGCGGCGTACTGGCCGAAGGTCGAACTGACCACGCGCTTCCACTGATGCAGGCCGTCCTTGTTCTGCTCGTCGATCGGGAACAGGCCGCCCTCGACGTTGCTTTCCTGGGTGCCGACCATGGAACCGAACAACTTGCCGAGGTCGGCATCGAGGCTGTCGTTGTCCTTGTTCAGGTTCGCTACCAACAGCGGCGTGTACAGGCGCGAATCGGCGTACCAGCACAGGCCGGCGGCACCGCTCATGTGCTCGGTGAGTTTCTGTGCGGTGGCCGCATCGGCACCGAGCTTGACCAGCAGCGGCTGTTGCTGCTCGGCAGCCAGTGGCAGCGCCACGCAGGCACTGGCGCCGACCGGCATGGCCTGCCAGATCGGCTTGAAGTCGTAGTCGACGGCCTTGTCCTGCTCGTCGAGCGCCAGGAAGCTGTGCCAGCCCTTGTCGTCCATGTCCAGGCGCAGGCCGGCGAAGCTCGGGATGAAGCGCTGGTAACCCATGGCGAGGACGCTGGAGGCCACCGAGATGCGCTGCTTCACTGCCGCTTCACGTGGCTTGAGACCAAAGGCCTCGGGGAACAGTTTTTCACCACCGAGCAGCGCGGCCAGGGCCTGGGTCGAGACTTCGCCCGGGGCTACTTCACTGTCGTCACTGGATTGTTCGTAGAGGCGGTCCGGGTTGGACAGCACCACCAGCTTGTCACCACGGGAAGCGAACAGCAGCGCCTTGCTGGCGTTGTAGGCCAGGCGGTAGAGCGCCACGCTGTCGCCGGCGACCTTCACTTCGCCGACCTTGGTCAACTGGGTGTCGTCGAGGGCGACGTGGGCCAGCGGCTCGAGCAGCTTGGCCAGGCCACCGCGGTCCATCACCAGCAGGAAATCCCTGAGCCGGCCATCGGTGCCACGCCACAGGGCGATGTCGGCGGGCTGGTCGAACAGTTGCTCGATCAGGTTGTCCTGCAGCTTGAGGTCATGCTCGTAGATGATCCGCCGCAGGCTGCCGATCAGGCCCAGGCGGTCGCCGTGGGTCTCGTAGTAGAAGACGAAATCCTCGGTGAGGGTGTCGCGCAGGAACGGTACGCTGAGCAGGTCCTTGGGCAACTGGCTCAGCGACGCGGTTTCGAACAGCGCGTCCGGACGACTGACGCCAAGTTTTTCCAGGGCCAGCTCCGGCACCGGGGCAACGGACTTGTGCTTGAAAAACCAGCCCAGGCCACCGACCACCGCACCGGTCACGCAAAGGCCGAGCACAAGGCCCAGCCAGCGGCGCGAGCCGGCAGGTGGAGGGGTGGCCGGCGCAGCGGCAGCCGGGGAAGCAGTGTGATCGCTCATGTTCGCAAAGCCCATTCATCCGTGGAGCGGGATGTTCAATAGTTGAAGGTCTTGACCAGCAGCAGGTCGCCGATCGCGCGCAGTGGGACGGTAAAGCTCTCGCGCTTTTCATCGACGGTGTTTTCGTTGAGCACCAGGTTGATCTGCGAGGTGATGACCTCGTTCTGGTTGGCGCGCTCGGTAAAGTTATAGCCGTCGCTGGCGCTGTAGTTGCCCCAGTAGTTGACGTAGACCAGGTAGGTACCGTGCATCGGCGCGGTCATGGTGAACATCTCCGGGCCGGGGCCGTCGACACCGTCGGGGTCGAGGCCGCCGCCGTTGCTCAGGCGCGGATTGGCGTAGAAAGCGTGCTGGCCATCGGGCGTGATGATGTGCAGGTCGAGTTCGGCCTTGGGATCGTCCCAGCCCAGTACCACGCGAATGCGCGCCGGGGTGATCTGCTTGTTGGCTTCGTAGAACTGCACGCGCTTGAGCGACTTGCCTTGGGAACTGCGCACTTCGACGCTGTTGGAGCCGGCGCCGAAAGCATAGGGGCGGACAAACCGGCCGTTGTCGTCGGTGTAGAGATTCAGCGGGTTGCCGTTGACCGACAGGGTGTGTGGCTCGCGCGGGCCGGAGGGCGGGTTGATCCGCCCCTCGATCGGCGTGCGGCTGCGCTGGATGCCACGGTCGATGGGCGGCGTCGGGTAGGCCACCTGCGGCGCATCGCTGCGATCGAGCAGGCCCGAATAGCGCCAGCCGCCGGTCGGTTCCTGAAGCTCGGCCGAGGGCTCGGCCCAGGCGGCCGCGGCCCAGAGGGCGATCAGGATGGGAAATAACCGGTGCATCAACAGCCTCCTTGCCATGCATCACGAAACCCTGCGCCCGGTCCATACCCGGCACACCACTGAAACACGAAAAATCAGAAAGAACCTGGCGATGCAGGTCGGGAAGTCGCAGAGGGTAGCGATTCAGATCTTGTTACACAATGGCGGAAAACGGGTATTTGCGGGGGCGATCAGCAAATGAGAGATCGTGCACACTCAACCCGCTGGAAGCCAGGTAAAACAAGGCAAAAGGCCACCATCCCAAGCTGTCATATGACCTGAAAATTCCTCTCCCCCCTGGGTGTAGAATGCAGACCGCCAAAACGCCGCAGACGCACCTGAAGCCCTCCTGATTGGCAACCCCTCGCATTTGCCCCGAAACCCGCTGTCTGCTAGTGTCGCGCCCGTTAAAACGCCTACCGAGATCGCCGCCATGGCCCGCAAAAAAGCTTCCCTGGATTTCGAACAATCCCTCGCCGACCTGCAGACACTGGTCGAGCGCCTGGAGAACGGCGAGCTGTCGTTGGAAGATTCGTTGACCGCCTTCGAACAGGGCATCCGCCTGACCCGTGACTGCCAGGGCGCCCTGGCCCAGGCCGAGCAGAAGGTGCAGATCCTGCTGGAGCGCGATGGCGAACTGGCCGAAGAACCCTTCGACGCGGAACAGCCAGAATGATCAAGACTTATCAGGCTGCCTGCCAGGAGCGCGTCAACGCCGCGCTGGATACCCTGTTCGTGCCACCCGGTGCCGGTCTCGCACGCCTGTACGAAGCCATGCGCTACAGCGTGATGAACGGCGGCAAGCGGGTGCGCCCGCTGCTGGTCTACGCGGCCTGCGAAGCGCTCGGCGGCAAGCCGGAACAGGCCAATGGCGCCGCCTGTGCGGTCGAGCTGATCCATGCCTACTCGCTGGTCCACGACGACCTGCCGGCCATGGACGACGACGATCTGCGCCGCGGCCAGCCGACCACGCACAAGGCGTTCGATGAAGCCTGCGCGATCCTGGCGGGCGACGGCCTGCAGAGCCTGGCCTTCAGCGCCCTGCTCGACCCACGCCTGAGCGACCTGAACGCCGAGGTCCGCCTGTCCATGGTCAGCACCCTGGCCCACGCCGCGGGCCCGGCCGGCATGGTCGGCGGCCAGGCCATCGACCTCGGCTCGGTAGGTATCAAACTCGACCAGAAGGCCCTGGAAACCATGCACCGGCACAAGACCGGCGCACTGATCGAGGCCAGCGTCACGCTCGGTGCCCTGGCCAGCGTCAACGTGCAGAAGGACGAGCTCAAGTCGCTGCAGACCTACGCCCAGGCGATCGGCCTGGCCTTCCAGGTGCAAGACGACATCCTCGACGTCGAAAGCGATACCGCCACCCTCGGCAAGCGCCAGGGCGCCGACATCGCCCGCGACAAGCCGACCTACCCGGCCCTGCTCGGCCTGGAAGCGGCCAAGGCCTACGCCCTGGAACTGCGGGACCAGGCCCTGCACGCCCTGCGACCGTTTGACGCGGCCGCCGAACCACTGCGCGAGCTGGCCCGCTACATCGTCGAACGGCGCAGCTGACCGATCGGTCACGCTGGCCTTTCACACAATCGAAAGGCCAGCATCCGACCCGCTGATGCGACATCGCGTGGGCAGCGTGCGCTCCATAAGGTAAACTGCCGCGTCTTCATACCTATAACGATTCGCCTGATGCCCACGACGTTCCATGAGATTCCCCGCAAGCGCCCGACCACGCCCCTGCTGGACCGTGCCGACACGCCGGCCGGCCTGCGCCGGTTAGGTGAAGCCGAGCTGGAAACCCTGGCCGATGAACTGCGCCAGGAGTTGCTCTATTCGGTCGGCCAGACCGGCGGACACTTCGGTGCCGGCCTTGGCGTCATCGAGCTGACCATCGCGCTGCACTACGTCTTCGATACCCCGGATGACCGGCTGGTATGGGACGTGGGGCACCAGGCCTATCCGCACAAGATCCTCACCGGTCGTCGCGAGCGCATGCTCAGCCTGCGCCAGAAGGACGGCCTGGCCGCCTTCCCGCGCCGCTCGGAGAGCGAGTACGACACCTTTGGCGTCGGTCACTCCAGCACCTCGATCAGTGCCGCCCTGGGCATGGCCATCGCCGCTCGACTGCAGAACAGCGACCGCAAGGCGATCGCGGTGATCGGCGACGGCGCGCTGACCGCGGGCATGGCGTTCGAGGCGTTGAACCACGCGCCGGAAGTCGACGCGAACATGCTGGTGATCCTCAACGACAACGACATGTCGATTTCGCGCAACGTCGGCGGGCTGTCGAACTACCTGGCGAAGATTCTCTCCAGCCGCACCTACGCGAGCATGCGCGAAGGCAGCAAGAAGGTGCTGTCGCGCCTGCCCGGCGCCTGGGAAATCGCTCGCCGCACCGAAGAATACGCCAAGGGCATGCTGGTCCCCGGCACCCTGTTCGAAGAGCTGGGCTGGAACTACATCGGCCCGATCGATGGCCACGACCTGCCAACCCTGATCGCCACCCTGCGCAACATGCGCGACCTCAAGGGGCCGCAGTTCCTGCATGTGGTGACCAAGAAGGGCAAGGGCTTCGCCCCGGCGGAAGTCGACCCGATCGGCTACCACGCGATCACCAAGCTCGAACCACTGGACGCTCCCGCCGCCGCGCCGAAGAAGCCCAGCGGACCGAAGTACTCCGCGGTGTTCGGCGAATGGCTGTGCGACATGGCCGCTGCCGACCCACGCCTGGTCGGCATCACCCCGGCGATGAAGGAAGGCTCCGACCTGGTGGCCTTCAGCGAGCGCTTCCCGCTGCGCTACTTCGACGTGGCGATTGCCGAGCAGCACGCGGTGACCTTCGCCGCCGGCATGGCCTGCGAAGGCGCCAAGCCAGTGGTGGCGATCTACTCGACCTTCCTGCAGCGTGGCTATGACCAACTGGTGCATGACGTGGCCGTGCAGAACCTCGACGTGCTGTTCGCCATCGACCGCGCCGGCCTGGTCGGCGAAGACGGTCCGACCCACGCTGGCAGCTTCGACCTGTCGTACCTGCGCTGCATCCCCGGCATGCTGGTGATGACACCGAGCGACGAGAACGAACTGCGCAAGATGCTCAGCACCGGCCACCTGTACAACGGCCCGGCAGCGGTGCGCTACCCACGCGGCAGCGGCCCGAACGCAACCATCGAGAAGAACCTTGAGCCGATCGAGATCGGCAAGGGCGTGGTCCGCCGTCAGGGCAGCCAGGTCGCCCTGCTGGTGTTCGGCGTACAACTGGCGGAGGCGCTGGTGGTGGCCGAGAAGCTGGATGCGACCGTGGTCGACATGCGCTTCGTCAAGCCGCTGGATGAGGCCCTGGTCCGCGAGATTGCCGGCAACCACGAGTTGCTGGTGACCATCGAGGAAAACGCCATCATGGGCGGCGCCGGGGCGGCGGTCAGCGAATTCCTGGCGCAGGACAACCTGCTCAAGCCGATCCTGCATCTGGGCTTGCCGGATGCCTACGTCGAGCATGCGAAGCCGGCACAGATGCTGGCCGAGTGCGGTTTGGACGTGGCGGGGATCGAGGCGTCCGTCACCGAGCGGATGAAGCGGCTCGGCCTGTAAGACTATCCGGAACAGCCTGGGCATCGCGGTTGCCTGGGCTGGCCAGTTCGCGGATAAATCCCGCTCCCACGGTACCGTGCTGAACACAAATCCTGTGATCGACGCAAACTGTGGGAGCAGGATTTATCCGCGAAGCAGGCACCGCACTCCAAGGCGCTGCCCCTTCGCTGCGCCCTACCGCGTCAGCGGCTCATCAGCCGAGTTGCCGTGGAATGCGGTAAAGGTAGAACAACAACGCGGTGGACAGGACCAACAGGATCAGCGGCACCGCTTCCAGGCCGACGAACACCGCCAGGGTGCCGATCCAGGTCGGCAGCGCCGCGATCACCAGCGCCTTGCGCCGGACATTCGCCAGCGCGATCCACGCCGCCGGTTCCTGTGGCGTATCCAGGGCTTTTTCAGTGGCAATCAGCGCGTGCTTGTAGCCACCAAAGAACCGCAGGGTGAGGAACATCGAGGCGATGCCGGCAATGAACAATGGCATCGCCAGGACCGGCAGCACCGGCTCGGTCTGGCCGAACGCCCAACTGGCAACGAACAGCGGCAGGACCGTCAGCAGTAACTGCTTGTACCAGCCAACCGCCAATCGACGCTTCACCTGGCCACGGGTCACGCCGGGTCGGCCTCGTTCTGGTGCTCGTTGCCCATCATGTGGCCGAGCTTGCCGGCCTTGGTCGCCAGATAGAGCTTGTTGTGCGGGTTGTGCCCGGTGTGCAGCGGCACACGCTCGGCCACGGTGATGCCCATGTCGGTCAGCGCCTTGACCTTGCGCGGATTGTTGGTCATCAGCCGCAGGGACTGGATGCCCAGGTGCTCGAGCATCGGCCGGCAGATTGCGTAGTCACGCAGGTCGGCGGCAAAACCGAGGCGCTCGTTGGCCTCGACGGTATCGGCGCCACCATCCTGCAGTTCGTAGGCACGGATCTTGTTCATCAGGCCGATGCCCCGGCCCTCCTGGCGCAGATACAACAGGACACCACGCCCTTCGCGGGCGATCGCCTGCAGGGCGGCTTCCAGCTGCGAACCACAGTCGCAACGCTGGCTGAACAAGGCATCGCCGGTCAGGCATTCGGAGTGCACACGGCCAAGTACCGGTGCACCATCGGCCACATCCCCGAGCGTCAGCACGACATGTTCACGACCGGTCGCCTCTTCGAGAAAACCGTTCATGGTGAAAGTCGCGAAAGGGGTAGGCAATTTGGAGGCAGCGACAAAAACGACAGGCACCCTGTGCTCCTGATCAGTATGAAGGCTGGAAATTCGCGGTTGCGACATTGTAACAGGAGGTTCCTACAGACGCTTAGGCCGATTTATCCATGATAACTATCAATCAGTTTGATCGGTCAGCACCGGATACTTTCCGCTTTCGAACGGATAGGGTTGCTTCCAGTGCTCGAAAATCCTGCGCAGCCGGCCGCTCTTGACCAGCTCGCCCATGCGCTGGTCATACAGTGCCAGCAACATCCGCCCCCGCTCGTTGTCGGCGAACCCCAGGTAGAGGGGCAACTCCGCCAGATGGGTGCTGCGAAATACCTTGGGGTCCTCGGCCTGGCCAAGGACATACTCGACCTCGCTCAGGGCATCGATGTAGAAGTCGACCCGGCCATGCTGCAGCATCGACAGAATGCCATCGCGGCGCTGGATTTCGTTGAAGTCGCGCACGTTGGGCAGGTACTTCTGGTACTTGTAGCCACGCACCCAGGCCAGGCGAAAGTCGCCCAGGTTAGCCTGATCGGGAACAGGTTTGCTGGCCAGGCCCAGGGAATAGATATGATCGGTATCGAAGTTCCAGCGCGGGTACAGGACGCCGCCGATCTCCCGACTGTAGGAGCCGACCCAGGCATCCGCCTCGCCGCGCTGCACCAGGCCTACCGAACGGACATACGGTTCGCTGCGAATCTCGACCTTGACCCCGTGCGGCTCGAACACCTCACGCAGTACGTCCCAGGCGAGCCCGCTGCCATCGGCATTGGTGTAGTCGAGCCATTCCTCGCTGACCAGACGGACCTGCGCCGGCAGGCCGACGGCTTCCCCGCCCCTGACCAAGGGGCTGAGCAACAGCAGCAGGAGCAAGCCCCACACACGACAACCGGACATACCCAATCCCTCAGGCGAAGAGATGCACCAGCCCCTGCATCGCCAGCCAGGCGAATACGCCGGCCAGCACGTCGTCGAGCATGATGCCCACGCCGCCATGCACATGCCGGTCGATCCAGCGGATCGGCCAGGGCTTGAGGATGTCGAAGAACCGGAACATCAGGAAGCCCGCCAGCAGCCAGTACCAGCCCTGCGGCACCAGCCACAGGGTGATCCACATGCCGACCATCTCGTCCCAGACGATGCCTTCGTGGTCATGCACGCGCAGGTCGTCGGCGACCTTGCCGCACAGCCAGAAGCCGAACAGCATGGTGATGCCGAGCATCAGCCAGTAGCCCCAGTCCGGCAACATCTGCCATAACGGGATAAAGGGTAGCGCAACCAGCGACCCCCAGGTGCCCGGAGCCTTGGGCAGGGTTCCGGAGCCGAAGCCGAACGCCAGGAAATGCCAGGGATTGCGCCACACCGACGGCGGCACGAACTCGGCGGGAACCTGTTTGGGATGATCTGTCACGGCGTCTCCGGAAAATGTTGATAACCGCGGATGCGCGGCGTGATGTCCTGCCCGTCGGCGGCCAGCAGGGCAACGCCCTGCCCGGCCTCCACCCGCCCGACCACCCGTACCGAGTCATGGGCGAGCAGCAGCGCGGGCAACTCGGCCGGTGGCAGGGTGAACGCCAGGACGTAGTCGTCACCGCCACTGAGCGCCGCGTCCCGGGCTGATGCCAGACCAAGGAAACCCAGCAATGCAGGGGACAACGGCAGCTTTTCACGTTCGACCAGCAAACGCACGTCGGATGCCGCGGCGATATGTCCGCAATCGGCCAAAAGACCATCGGAAATATCCAGCGCCGCACTGGCCTTGCCACGCAGGGCCTGGCCCAGGGCGAACTGTGGTCGCGGCGACCAGTAGTGGGCCAGCAACGGTTCGGCCAGTGCCGGCTCGGCAGTACGCTGCCCCAGAACCAGTGGCAAGGCCCCGGCAGCGTTGCCCAACTCCCCCCCCACGCACAACAGGTCACCCACTTGCGCACCACGGCGGGTCAGCGCCTGCCCAACGGGCACGCGACCGAACACCGTCAGCGTCAGGCTCAGCGGACCGCGAGTGGTATCACCGCCGACCAGGCGCAAGGCACAGTGCCGGGCCATCTGGTCCAGCCCGCGGGCGAACGCCTGCAGCCAGTCGGCATCGTTATGCGGCAGGGTGAGGGCCAGGGTAAAGGCAACGGGCGTCGCGCCCATGGCGGCCAGGTCGCTGGCAGCCACGGCCAGCGCACGCTGTCCGAGCAGGAACGGCTCGCAGGGATCGGCGAAATGCACACCGGCCACCAGGGTATCGGTGGAAATCGCCAACTGTTCACCGGAGGGAACATCGAGCAGGGCACAGTCGTCGCCAATACCCAGGGCAACGCCTTCGCCGGCCTGCGCACAAGGCGCGGCGGCAAAGAAATTGCGGATCAGCTCGAACTCACCCATGGGAGGAGCAAGCGCCGGTCAGCGCTTGAACGCCTTCACTTCGGCTTCGCGCAGATTCGGTGCCAGCTTGTCGAGTACACCGTTGACGAACTTGTGACCGTCGGTCGAACCGTAGATCTTCGCCAGCTCGATACCTTCGTTGATCACCACGCGGTATGGCACGTCGACGCGCTTGAGCAGTTCCCAGGTCGACAGGCGCAGCACCGACAGCTCGACCGGGTCGAGTTCTTCGATCTCGATGTCCAGGCACGGCTTGAGCGCGTTGTCGATCTCGTTCTTGAACTGCGGCACCCCGTGGAGGATCTCCCGGAAGTACGCACCGTCGACATCGGTGAAATCGTTGTCGACACGGAACTGTGCTTCGATTTCATTCAGCGATTGCTTGGCCATGTGCCATTGATAGAGCGCCTGGGTCGCGAGCTGGCGGGCTTCGCGACGCTTGGCACTCTTGGACGGCTTGCCGGCGCCTTCAGGGCGTGGCTCGCGCGGGTTGAAACGATCGCTGTCGTCGTTAATCACTTGGCCTCCAACTGCGCCAGCAGGCTGACCATTTCCAGGGCGGACAGGGCGGCTTCGGCACCTTTGTTACCGGCCTTGGTGCCGGAACGCTCGATGGCCTGTTCGATGGAGTCGACGGTCAGCACGCCAAAGGCAACCGGTACGCCGAATTCCATGGACACCTGGGCCAGGCCCTTGGTGCACTCACCCGCCACGTATTCGAAGTGCGGAGTACCGCCACGAATGACCGCACCCAGGGCGATGATCGCCGCGTATTCGCTACGCTGGGCGACTTTCTGCACCACCAGCGGGATCTCGAACGCACCTGGCGCACGGATGATGGTGATGTCGCTTTCGCTCACGCCGTGGCGAACCAGGGCGTCAACGGCGCCGCTGACCAGGCTTTCGACGACGAAGCTGTTGAAACGGCCGACCACCAGGGCATAGCGGCCTTTGGGGGCGATGAAGGTACCTTCGATGGTCTTCAGGGTCATTCGACAATTCTCTTAAAGAGCCGGGACGCGTCTGATACGCGCCCCTCAGGGATATTTGTACCGCGAATCAAGGTCGGGCGCAGCCGGCCTTTTATTCGGAGGGCACGTATTCTACTACTTCCAGGTCGAAACCGGATATCGCGTTGAACTTCATCGGCGCACTCATCAGGCGCATTTTACGCACGCCCAGGTCACGCAGGATCTGCGAACCGGCGCCGACGATGCTGTAGGTGGTCTGTTTCTTCACCGGCGCATGCTCGACCGTCTCGCGGATATGCGCCAGCAGCACGTCGCCATCCAGCGGGTGGCCGAGCAACAGCACCACACCACTGCCGGCCTCGGCCACTGCGGCCATCGCCGCGCGCAGGCTCCAGCGTCCGGGTTGCTTGACCATCAACAGGTCGCGCAGCGGGTCCATGTTGTGCACGCGGACCAGGGTCGGCTCCTCGGCGCAGACCTTGCCCAGGGTGAGGGCCATGTGCACGTCGCCTTCCACCGAATCACGATAGGTCACCAGGGTGAACTGGCCCAGTTCGCTATCCAGCGGCTGCTCGGCAATCCGCTGAACGGTACTCTCGTGGATCATCCGGTAGTGGATCAGGTCGGCGATGGTGCCGATCTTGATGTTGTGCTCGGCGGCGAAGGTTTCCAGTTCGGCACGACGGGACATGGTGCCGTCGTCGTTCATCACTTCGCAGATCACTCCGCTCGGTTCGAAACCGGCCATGCGCGCCAGGTCGCAGGCGGCCTCGGTGTGGCCGGCACGGGCGAGGGTTCCGCCAGGCTGGGCCATCAGCGGGAAGATGTGGCCGGGGCTGACGATGTCTTCAGCCTTGGCATCCCTGGCCGCGGCCGCCTGCACGGTGCGTGCGCGGTCGGCGGCGGAGATGCCGGTGGTCACGCCTTCGGTGGCCTCGATCGACACGGTGAACTTGGTGCCGAAACCGGAACCGTTGCGTGGTGCCATCAGCGGCAGCTTGAGCAGCTCGCAGCGCTCGCGGCTCATCGGCATGCAGATCAGGCCACGGGCGTACTTGGCCATGAAGTTGATGTGTTCGGCCTTGCAGCACTCGGCGGCCATGATCAGGTCGCCTTCGTTCTCGCGGTCTTCGTCATCCATGAGGATGACCATCTTGCCCTGGCGAATGTCTTCGACCAGTTCTTCAATCGTGTTGAGCGCCACGCGGCACCCCCTTGCGTCAGGATTTGAGGTAGCCGTTGGCGGCCAGGAAACTTTCGGTGATGCCACCGCTGGTGGGTTCCGCGGCCTTCTCGCCCAGCAACAGGCGCTCCAGGTAGCGGGCCAGCAGGTCGACCTCGAGGTTGACCCGACGACCGGGGCGGTAGTCGGCCATGATGGTCTCGACCAGGGTATGCGGGACGATGGTCAGTTCGAACTCGGCGCCGTGCACCGCGTTGACCGTCAGGCTGGTGCCATCGACGGTGATCGAACCCTTGTGGGCGATGTACTTGGCCAGCTCCTTGGGTGCACGCACACGGAACTGGATGGCCCGGGCGTTTTCCTCGCGGGCCACGATCTCGCCGACGCCGTCGACGTGACCGCTGACCAGGTGACCGCCCAGGCGGGTGGTCGGCGTCAGGGCCTTTTCCAGGTTGACCCGGCTGCCGGCCTTGAGGTCGTTGAAGGCGGTGCAGTCCAGCGTCTCACGGCTGACGTCGGCCCAGAACCCGTCGCCCGGGAGCTCGACGGCGGTCAGGCAGACGCCGTTGACCGCGATGCTGTCGCCGAGCTTGACGTCGCCCAGGTCGAGCTTGCCGGTTTCTACATAGACGCGTACGTCGCCGCCTTTCGGGCTCAGCGCGCGGATGCTGCCGATGGATTCGATGATGCCGGTAAACATGAAGTACTCCTCGAAGACGAGCCAGTGCCAGGCACTGGCCGCGAATTATACGCCGGGTGCCGGGTCAGGTATTGCGGTGACTCGCCAGTCATCGCCGACCGCGCGCATTTCAGTGATTTTCAGCCGGGGCGCCTCGCTCATTCGCTCCAGGGGCCAGTCCAGCAGGGGCCGCGCCGTGGAGCCAAGGAACTTGCCGGCGACGAAGATCTGGTACTCGTCCACCAGTCCCAGGCGGGCGAAGGCACCAGCCAGGCGTGGGCCGGCCTCGACCAGCAGGTCGTTGACGCCACGGGCCGCCAGTTGCTCGAGCAGGCCCGCCAGGTCGACCCGGCCGTCGTTGCCGGGCAGGCTCAGGACTTCGTGGCCAGCGGCCTGGTAGTCGGCGCTGATCGTCGTCGCGCACGTCACCACCAGTGCCGGGCCGGCCTGGAAAAAGGCCGCGTCCAGCGGCACCCGCAGGCGGCCGTCGATCAGCACCCGCAGCGGCGGCCGGCTTTCGGCCAGGGCCGTCAGCTCGGGGTCCAGGCCCAGCTCGGCGGCACGCACGGTCAGGCGAGCGCTGTCGGCCAGCACCGTGTCGGCGCCGGTGAGCACCACGCTGGATTCGGCGCGCAGGCGCTGCACCGCGGAACGGGCGGCCGGACCGGTGATCCATTGGCTCTCGCCACTGGCCATCGCGGTGCGGCCGTCCAGGCTCATCGCCAGCTTGACCCGCACGAAGGGCAGGCCCTGCTCCATGCGCTTGAGGAACCCACGGTTGATCGCCCGTGCCTCGCCTTCGAGCACGCCGCTGTGCACGGCGATCCCTGCATCGGACAGGCGCTTGAGGCCGTTTCCTGCGACTTGTGGATTAGGGTCCTGCATGGCGGCGACCACCCGACCGACGCCGGCCTTGACCAGCGCCTCGGCACAGGGCGGCGTGCGTCCGAAGTGGCTGCACGGTTCCAGGGTCACGTAGGCCGTCGCGCCACGGGCCAGCTCGCCGGCTTCGCGCAGGGCATGGACCTCGGCATGGGGCTCACCGGCCCGGACGTGCCAGCCCTCGCCGACCACCACGCCATCGCGCACGATGACGCAGCCGACCCGCGGATTCGGGTGGGTCGAGTAACGGCCCTTGCGCGCCAACTCCAGGGCACGGGCCATGTAGTGGGCGTCGAGAACCGCCTGTTCGGCTGGAAGGCTCATTCCTTGGCAGGCTCCCGGGCAAGACGATCGATTTCCTCGCGGAACTCGTCGAGGTCCTGGAAACGGCGATAGACCGAGGCGAAACGGATGTAGGCGACCTCATCGAGTTTCTGCAACTCGGTCATCACCATCTCGCCGACGACCAGCGACTTGACCTCGCGCTCACCGGTAGCGCGCAGCTTGTGCTTGATATGCGCCAGCGCGGCTTCCAGGCGCTCGACACTCACCGGGCGCTTTTCCAGGGCCCGCTGCATGCCGGCACGCAGTTTTTCTTCGTCGAAGGGCTGGCGGCTGCCGTCCTGCTTGATCAGGCGTGGCAGAACCAGTTCGGCGGTTTCGAAGGTGGTGAAACGCTCACCGCAAGCCACGCATTCGCGCCGGCGGCGCACCTGCTCGCCCTCGGCGACCAGACGCGAGTCGATGACTTTGGTGTCGTTGGCACCGCAGAAGGGACAGTGCATGGTGGCAGGCAACAAAAAATGGGGAGGGCCATGGTAGCGCATCTCCGTGGCAAGACAAGCCATAGGGTTTGCGGTATACAGTCGGCGGACTAACGTTAAGCCACCAGAACCGTCGATTTTCGCCTCAGTTGGAGCTGTAGATGTCAGTACGACCGCTTGTTTTGCTCAGCCTCACCGGCCTGCTGCTCGCGTGCAGCAGCGCACCCAAGCCCGTGCCGACGCCACCGCCCCAGCAACAGGTGAAAAAGCCGCTGAGTGAATATGAAGCACTCGGCCCGCTACCCGCGTACCAGCGCGAACTGAGCGGCACCCTGCAGGGCGTACCGGCCAATGCCGAGGTCGAGCTTGCCCTGCTGGTGATCGACGAGCGCGGCCGGCCGCAGCAACTGCTCGCCAGCAGCAGGATCAACGGTACCGGCCAGGTGTTGCCGTTCCGCCTGCGTTTCAACCCCGACGTGTTCCCGGCGACAGGTCGCGTCGAGTTACGCGGGCGCGCCAGCCAATCGGGGCAATTGATCCTGCACCTGCCCTCGGTGACGGTGAGCCAACCGACCACCCAGGCCATGGGCCAGCTGCAATTCGTCAGCGCGCCATGAAGGTTCCGCTCGACCTGCAGCGGGCACTGGCTGCGCTGCTGGGCGATGCGCGACTGACAGCCAGCGCGCTGCCCGGGACCGACCTCAGGCTGTGGCTGATCGACGCCGAGAACATGGACCGCGAGTTCACCCCGGAAGAAACCCGGCGCATCCTGCACGAGCCGCCCTATTGGTGCTTCTGCTGGGCCAGCGGCCTGGCCATGGCGCGCTACCTGGCCGAGCGCCCCGAGTGGGTGGCCGGCAAGCGCGTGCTGGATTTCGGTGCCGGCTCCGGCATCGCGGCGATTGCCGCGACGCGAGCCGGGGCACGCGAAGTGGTGGCCTGCGACCTCGATCCGCTGGCGTTGGCAGCCTGCCGGGCGAATGCCGCACTCAATGGCGTGGAGTTGAGTTACAGCGAAGACTTCTTCGCCGAGAGCGACCGCTTCGACCTGATCCTGGTCGCCGATGTGCTGTACGACCGGGAAAACCTGCCGCTGCTCGATCAGTTCCTCAGCCGCGGCCGTGAGGCGCTGGTGGCCGATTCACGGGTACGCGATTTCCGTCATCCGTTGTACCGGCGCCTGGAGATGCTCCAGGCGCTGACCCTGCCGGACCTGATGGAGCCGGAGGAGTTTCGCCAGGTCAGCCTCTACCACGCCAGCCGCCCCTGAGCCCAGCCACGGGGGAGATGGCTGCATGCCCCGCTTCCGGCCAACCCGCCCAAGCCTTATAGTTGCGCGATACCCCGCTCTTCGAGACTCCCGATGACCCAGGACACGCCCTACATCTTCGACGCCACCGCCCTGAACTTCGACCAGGCGGTGATCCAGAACTCTTTCCACAAGCCAGTACTGGTGGACTTCTGGGCGGAATGGTGCGCGCCCTGCAAGGCGTTGATGCCAATGCTGCAACAGATCGCCGAGAGCTATCAGGGCGAGCTGCTGCTGGCCAAGGTCGACTGCGATGCCGAGCAAGACATCGTCGCCCGCTTCGGTATCCGCAGCCTGCCCACCGTGGTGCTGTTCAAGGACGGCCAGCCGGTCGACGGTTTCGCTGGCGCCCAGCCGGAGTCGGCGGTGCGCGCCATGCTTGAACCCCACGTGCAGATGCCGGCGCCCGCTGCGGCCGATCCACTGGAACAGGCCCAGGCTCTGTTCAGCGAAGGCCGCGTCGCCGAAGCCGAGGCTATCCTCGTCGCCCTGCTGGGCGAAGACAATACCAACGCCAAGGCGCTGATCCTGTTCGCACGCTGCCTCGCCGAGCGCGGTGAGTTGGGCGAGGCCCAGACCGTGCTCGATACGGTCAAGGGCGATGAACACAAGGCCGCCCTGGCGGGCGCCAAGGCTCAACTGACCTTCCTGCGCCAGGCCGCCGACCTGCCGGATGCCGCCGACCTCAAGGCTCGCCTGGCGCAGGATCCGAAGGACGACGAAGCGACCTACCAGTTGGCGATCCAGCAACTGGCCCGCCAGCAGTACGAGGCCGCGCTGGATGCCCTGCTCAAGCTGTTCAGTCGCAACCGTGGCTACGGTGAAGGGTTGCCGCACAAGACCCTGCTGCAGGTGTTCGACCTGCTGGGCAACGATCACCCGCTGGTCACCACCTACCGGCGCAAGCTGTTCGCAGCGCTCTACTGAGGCGCTGGACAGGGTTTGCCGGCCTCTTCGCGGGCAAGCCCTGCGCCTACAGGATTGAGTGGCTCACAGGCATTGCAGCGCATCACTCGATCTCGAACAGGCCATTGCCCACCGAACCGGCACTCAGGCGCTCGCGCACATCGTCATCGATACGCGGATCATCCGGACGGTACAGCTTGATCTGCCGGTAGGCATTGATGCGGTTGATCTCCTCGCCAAGGAACTCCCAGACCACCCGGGTGCACGCCGGATTGCGCCGGTCGCCGCTGGAAACCCCGGTCTTGAGCCCATTGAGGCGGGTGATGCGACTCTTGAAACTGGGGATGAGGATCGTCTGGCTCATCTCGTTGAGCGTCAGCGACTCGTAGTCGATCAGGAACACCCGGTCCTGCAACTGGAAGGCCGCCCCCAGATAACGACAACGCACCTCGGCATGCCCGTCGTTGACGGTGCTGCGCTCCTGCCGCTCCTGGCGCTCGAACAGGAAACTGCCGCGCTCCTCGCGCAGATGCACCAGCGACACCAGGATCGAGCCGGGAACCGACATGCAGTTGGAATACTCGAAGTAGTAACCGCAGTAACGCGACAGATTGCCCGACTCCCGGTGCAGCGGCTTGAACAGCTCGCTGATCGGGTCGTTCAACTGCTCGCTGCGCATCGCCGGGTTGCGCGCGCCGATCAGGCGGGCGAACTGCTCCGGCGGCAGGCCCAGTTCGTAATCCTCCACGCCGAAGAAATCGCCGATGCGCTTGAGGTTGTAGTTCGTCGGATGGCTTTGCCCGCTCAGGTATTTGTTGAACTGCGCGCGATTGATCGACAGCTGCCGGCAAACCTCTGAAATAGAGCGGTAGTGGCTACAGGCCAACTTGAGATTGACGGCGAAATGGTCGCTCATGAGCAAGAACCTGGATGGTGCGAGTGATGCCAGTCTAGCATCAAGTCGCACCAAAGCAGAGCAACCCGCGAAATTGTAACCACTCCTGTCATGACCAACCATGCGCCCCAACGGATAGCGGTGCGCCTGCCGCCTGCTCGTCTTTTCATGCAAAGAATAAGAATCGAGGTCATTCTCCAATGCTAGATGCACTCAACGATTTCCTCTCGGGGAAACTGCTCATCGTGCTGATCGTCGGTCTCGGCAGCTACTTCACGATCCGCTCGCGGTTCGTCCAGTTCCGCCATTTCGGCCACATGTTCGGTGTGTTCAAGGAGTCCCTCCGCGGCCAGGCAGGCCAACTCAGCTCGTTCCAGGCCCTGATGCTCAGCCTCGCCGGCCGCGTCGGCGCCGGTAACATCGCCGGTGTCGGTATCGCCGTGACCCTCGGTGGTCCGGGCGCCGTCTTCTGGATGTGGGTGACCGCCCTGGTCGGCATGTCCAGCAGCTTCTTCGAATGTACCCTGGCCCAGGTCTACAAGCGCGCCGATGGCGATGGTCTGTACCGTGGCGGTCCGGCCTACTACATCCAGCACGGCCTGAAGCTGAAGAGCATGGCGGTGGTGTTCTCCATCCTGCTGCTGGTCACCTACGGCTTCGCCTTCAACGGCCTGCAGTCGTACACCGTCACCCACTCCCTGCAGAACGCCTTCGGCTTCGCTCCGGAGCACACCGGTATCGCCCTGGCCGTCCTGCTGGCCATCGTGTTCCTGGGTGGCATCAAGCGTATCGCCGCCGTGTCCGACCTGCTGGTTCCGGTCAAGACCCTGGCCTACATCGGCGTGACCCTGTACGTGATCGGCACCCAGATCGAACACGTGCCGGCCATGCTGGAAACCATCTTCAAGAGCGCCTTCGGCCTCGACCCAGCCTTCGGCGGCCTGCTCGGCAGCGCCATCATCATGGGCGTGAAGCGTGGCGTGTTCGCCAACGAAGCCGGCCTGGGCAGCGCGCCGAACGTGGCCGCCGTAGCCGCCGTGAAACACCCGGGCGCCCAGGGCGTGGTCCAGGCGTTCAGCGTGTTCCTCGACACCTTCGTCATCTGCACCTGCACCGCGCTGCTGATCCTGCTGTCGGGCTTCTACACCCCGGGCTTCGAAGGGGATGGTATCGTCCTGACCCAGAACTCCCTGGCTGCCGTAGTGGGTGACTGGGGCCGTCTGTTCGTCAGCGTCGCGCTGTCGCTGTTCGTCTTCACCTGCATCCTCTACAACTACTACCTGGGCGAAAACAGCCTGCAGTTCCTCAGCCGCAACCGTGCCGTGCTGATGACCTACCGCGCGCTGGTACTGGCCCTGGTGGTGTGGGGTTCGACCCAGAACCTGTCGACCGTATTCGCCTTCGCCGACATCACCATGACCTGCCTGGCGTTCGTCAACCTGATCGCCCTGGCCCTGCTGTTCAAGATCGGCCTGCGCGTGATGCGCGACTACGACGAACAGCGTCGTGCCGGCGTCAACCAGCCAGTGTTCGACTCCAGCAAGTTCAAGGACCTGGATCTGGACCGTGCCGCCTGGCCTGCCAATCCACAAGCTGAAACAGCCACTGACAACGCCGCCGCCCAAGCGCAGCCGCAACGCTGATATTCTCCTTGTCTCAGCCGCCCCGTCCGCGGGCGGCTGTCTCTTTCTCTCTCCAAATCGCTACGGAATGCTCCCATGGGTGCAGTCAAGAATCTTCTCGTCCTCTATACCGGGGGCACCATCGGCATGCTGCAGACCGCCGAAGGCCTGGCGCCGGCCGGTGGCTTCGAGGCACGCATGCGCGAACACCTCGCCGGGTGTGCCGACGCCCCGCAGTTGCCCTGGTCGCTGCGTGAACTCAACCCGCTGATCGACAGCGCCAACATGCAACAGGCCAACTGGCTGGCGATGCGCGATGCCATCGTCGAGGCTGTCGAACAGCAGGGCCATGACGCCGTGCTGGTGCTGCACGGTACCGATACCCTGGCCTACAGCGCCGCTGCCCTGTCGTTCCTGCTGCTCGGCCTGCCGGTACCGGTGCTGCTGACCGGCTCGATGCTGCCGGCCGGTGCGCCGGACAGCGACGCCTGGGACAACCTGATCGGTGCCCTGAAGCAGTTCGAGCACGGCCTGCCAAGCGGCGTGCAACTGTTCTTCCACGGCCAGTTGCTGCATGGCTGCCGTGCCTCGAAACTGCGCAGCGAGGCGTTCGACGCCTTCACCGCGCCAGCCCGTCATCGCGAAGGCGAACCGGCGACGGCGATCCCGGACCGGCTGGATTACCGTCAGCCGCGGGTACCGGTCAACCTGGCCGTGCTGCCAGTGTTCCCCGGCTTGCAGGCATCGCACCTGCACGGTCTGTTCGACAGTGACATCCAGGGCCTGGTGCTGGAGTGCTACGGCAGTGGTACCGGCCCGTCCGATGACCAGGCGCTGCTCGATGTGCTGCGCGATGCCCGCCAGCGTGGCGTGATGATCGTTGCCATCAGCCAGTGCCCGGAAGGTTCGGTGGTGTTCGACACCTACGCCGCCGGCAGCCGCCTGCGCGATACCGGCCTGGTCAGCGGCGGTGGCATGACTCGCGAAGCGGCGCTGGGCAAGTTGTTCGCGTTGCTGGGGGCGGGACTGGATGTCGAAGCGGCGCAACAGTGGTTCGCCCTGGATCTGTGCGGGGAGCGTGCATAAGCGTCGCTCTCGGGGCCCCCTTCGCGGATAAACCGGGGCGCCGGACCGCCGGCTCCCACAATGATCATGCTGAACGCAAACCCTGTGTACACCGAAAACTCTGTGGGAACAGGATTCACCGATGCGTCGGACCGCCGCGAAAGGGTTCTAAAGGCCTGCACAGGATTCAGGGGAAGTTGGCGGAAGGCAGCGGGAGTCGAACCTGCCCGGGAACGGCTGCCGTCCCCAACCGGGTTTGAAGCCCGGCCGCGCCACCGGGCGCGATTGCCTTCCCTGGATTTTCAGTGCCTGGCCTGCTGCTGGGCCAGGGCACTGTCAACACGGATATGACGCTGATCGGCGACCCTGCGGGTCAGACCGATCCGGTCGAAGTACTCCAGTATCTGCACACTGCGTTTGCGACCGATGCCCAACATATCGCGAAACGCCGCCACCTGCACTATCGGCGATGCCGCAGCCTGCTGCAACAGCAGCTCGGCCATGCGTTGCAACGTCACCTGCGGGTAGAACAGGTCACGTACCACCTGGTGCAACAGGCCCAGTCGGGCGAGCTTGCGCAACAGCAGGCGGACTTCGCCCTCCTCCCGTTTTTCCTCGCCGGCCAGGGTCCTGACCCACGGCGGATCGAACCCGCCCGCCAGCAAGCGTGGCTGCAGGCGCTGCCACAGCGACTCGTCGGCCTCGCTCAGTTGCACCTCGTGATCCGGCAGGTGCAGCCACGGGCCGCTGCTGCTGATCGCGCCCTCGGCCAGCAACTCATCCAGCAGGCAGACAAAGGCCGGACGCTCCAGTGGCAAGGCGCAGAAACGGCGCAGCCGATCGCGGTCGGGGCCAAGCTGGTCGGGCTCCTGCTGGTGAAACTGCGCCAGCCGCGCCAGCAACTGGTTCCTGAGCGCCTGCCACTGCGGCCGGGCGAACAGCAACTGGCCCTGGCGGGTGGCGAGCACCTGGACATGCTCGGGCAGTTGCCAGCTCTCACGCAGACGATTGAACTGCCGCTCCAGGCGTTGCGGGTCGAGTCCGCCCGGCGCAGTGTCGAGCAGGGCCTGCAAGGCCTGTTCGAGCGTGCTGGCCTCGCACAGCACCTGCAACTGGCGCAGGCGCGCCTCGCTGCGACGCTGCCGGCTGGGCGCAAACGGATCGAGCACGCGTCCGCCACCCAGGGTGCGCTGGGCGCGCTGATCGCGCAGGACCAGACGATCACCGTGCACCGCCTGCAACGGTGCGTTGAGCAGCAACTGGGCGAACATGCGCTGGCCGGCCAGGAGCTTTTCGCCTTCGAGCAAGGCGACCCGGGCGGTGACGTCCTGGGTACCGAGATGCACATGCACGGCACTGAAGTGTTCAAAGGTACGGGTTTCACCGGGTAACAGATGAAGCTCGATGTCGACTCGCGAACTCGGTGCATGCAGCCACGACGGCAACAGCCAGTCACCCCGGTGCACCTGCTCCACCGCCAGGCGGTCGGCGCTGATGTTCAGCGCCACCCGTTGTCCGGCAACAGCCTGCGACGCGGCCTGGTTCTGCGCATGCAGGCCCCGCACCCGCACCACCTTGCCGGCCGCGCCCAGCAGCAGGTTGTCGCCCACCTCGACCTGCCCGGCCAGGGCCGTGCCGGTGACGACGATACCGGCCCCCGAAACCGAAAACGCCCGGTCGACCGCCAGGCGAAAACCGCCCTGGACACTACGTTGGCGCACGCGCCCCTGGGCCTCGCGCAAGGCTTGGCGCAGCGGCTCGATCCCCTGCCCGGAGAGACTCGACAGCGGAAAGAGCGCCGCCGACGCATAAGGCCCCGGCGCCAGCAGCTCGGTCACTTGCGCCTGAACTTCAGCCAGCCGTGCCGGCTCGACCCGGTCACTCTTGCTGATCGCCACCAGCGCCTGGGGTATGCCCAGCAATTCGATGATCGCCAGATGTTCACGGGTCTGCGGCATGACCCCGTCGTCAGCCGCCACCACCAACAGTACCAGGTCGATACCGTGGGCACCGGCCAGCATGTTGTGGATAAACCGCTCGTGCCCCGGCACATCGATAAAACCGGTCAGCCCGTCCCCGTCACCCAGGGCCGCGTAGCGGTAACCGAGATCGATGGTCATGCCCCGCGCACGCTCCTCCTGGCGCTGGTCGCCGGCCTGGCCGGTCAGCGCCTGGAGCAGTGCGGTCTTGCCGTGGTCGATATGTCCGGCTGTGCCGACGATCACTGCACCGGCCCCAATTGCAGTGCCGGCAGTTGCGCCAGCCACTGGGCTTCATCATCCAACTGGCGCAGGTCGAGCCACAACGCATCATCGTCGATACGCCCCAATACCGGCACCGGCAGATTGCGCAGGGCCCGCTCCAGGACGTGCAGGCTGCGCCCGCGCAGTTTCTTCGATACCTGCGGGCGTAGACACAGCGCCGCACTGGGCAGACGCGCGACCGGTTGGCTGCCACTGCCGATCATGCCCAGGGCCGTTTCGACGCTGACCGTCCACTGCGGCCCAAGGCGCGCTGCCAGCCCGGGAGCCAGGCGCTCGGCCTGGGCGGCGATCTCGGCCTCGGGCCGGGTCAGCAAGCGCAGGCTCGGCAGGCGCTCGGCCAGGCGATCCGGGTTGCGGTAGAGCGCCAGTACCGCTTCCAGCGCCGCCAGGGTGATCTTGTCCACTCGCAGGGCACGCTTGAGCGGGTTCTTCTTGATCTTCGCGATCAGTTCCTTGCGCCCGACGATGATCCCGGCCTGGGGCCCGCCGAGCAGCTTGTCGCCGCTGAAGGTGACGATATCAGCCCCGTCGGCCAGCGCCTGGCGCACGGTCGGCTCGGCCGGCAGACCCCAGCGGGTCAGGTCGAGCAGGCTGCCGCTGCCCAGGTCCTCCAGCAATGGCAAGCCATGCTCATGGGCGATACGCGCCAGTTCGGCAGTCGCGACCTGGGTGGTGAAGCCCTGGATGCTGTAGTTGCTGCAATGCACACGCATCAACAGGCCGGTACGCGGGTTGATCGCACCTTCATAGTCGCGGGCATGGGTACGGTTGGTGGTGCCGATCTCGTGCAGGCGTACGCCAGCGCGGGCCATGATGTCGGGGATACGGAAGGCGCCACCGATCTCGATCAGCTCGCCACGGGAGATGATGCCTTCCTTGCGCGCGCCCAGGCTGTTCAGCGCCAGCAGCACGGCCGCGGCATTGTTGTTGACCACGGTGACCGCTTCGGCACCGGTCAGCTCGCGGATCAGCCCTTCGATCAGATCATCGCGGTCGCCACGTTTGCCGGTGTTCAGGTCAAACTCGAGGTTGAGCGGGTAGCGCGCAGCGGTCTGCATGGCCTCGATGGCCTCTTCCGGCAGCAGCGCCCGGCCCAGGTTGGTGTGCAGCACCGTGCCGGTAAGGTTGAACACCCGGCGGACCTGGCTGCGCTGCTGGATCGCCAGGCGTTCGCCGGCGCGGCCGAGCAGGACTTCGGCAGCCAGTTCCGCGGGACTCAATTGGCCCTGGCGGGTGGGCTCGCGCAGGTCGTCGAGCAATTGGCGCAGGGTGGCCAGGACAGACTCGCGGCCGTGACGATCGAGCAGCGGCTGGCAGGTGGGGTGGCGCAGCAGGGTGTCGATGGAGGGCAGGCGTGGGGTAGCGCTGGCGGGACTCGCGGGCATTCGGGCAACCTTCAATTCATTCGGTGTCGGGACGGGCCCATTCGTGGGCAAGCCGCGCTCCTGCAAGGGGGGAGTCGTTCACCTATTGGGTGGCGTGCAGTCTCCTGTAGGAGCGCGGCTTGCCCGCGCATGAGGGCAACGCGATTTTCCAGTGTAGCCACTCACCCTCCCCCGGGCGCCAGCATCAGGTTCGGGGCCAGGCGCTGGAAGCCCTCCTCGTCCAGCCGGATATCCAGGGCCAGGCTCGCCAGGTCATCGGCCAACGGCTCGCCCGCAGCGTCGTTCTCCAGGTAGCTCTGCTTGAGATAACACTCACAGCCCGGGCAACACTCGGCCCGCAACGGCGCCTTGCCGGGCGCGTGTCGGTCATCCTCGATACTGGTGTAGCGCAGATCCTTGCTCGACTCGCAGTACACGCACTTGACCCGCACGACATGCCACTCACAGGCACACAGCGAGCACGCCAGGTAACGCAGGCCATTGTGCTTGCCACGGTTGCGCACCACCCCGGCCATGGCCGGCGAACCGCAGGCCGGACATTGGGCCAGGCTGCCGGCAGGCTTGAGTTCCGGGCTGGGCAAGGCCAGCAGCCAACTGGACCAGGCCGCCTGCAGCGCGGCGCCGATAAAGGGCACCAGGGCGGCCGGCACGGCATCGTACTGCCCGCCGAGCAGGGCGATGCCCCACCCCTTGCGCTGGCTGTCGTCGCTGTCGCGCAAGCGCTGCACCGCGTCGGCCAGCGCCCCGTCCCCTGACGGTGCCAGATGTTCGAGCAACGCCTGCAGCCAGGCCAGCCACGGTCCCTCACGCACCAGACTGTCCGCCGCCAACGGCGGCAGCCCATGGCTGATACACAGGCGCTGACGCTCCTCGGCCACCGGCACGCCACCAGGCGGATGGTCGATCAGTTGCTGCTGGACCCGGCACAGTTGCGCGATCAGGCGCAGGTAGTCGTCCAGGGCATGCCCCTCGGCGAGCTGTTCCAGGCGCACGGCACGCAGTTCGAAGAGGTTGGCCGGCGGCAAATGCAGGAACGGCGGCGCTACCGCCGACGCTTCGATCTGTCCGGGTTCGAGAATAGTGCTCAAGCGTTCATCCTTGTTTTCGACCGTGGTCACGAGGAGTCTTGTCGCCGGTCACCTCGCGGTACCACAGCTCATGATGCTTGCGTGCCCAGGCCCGGCTGACCCAGCCATGCAGCATGGCGCCAATCGACCCCTTGATCCAGATCCCGGCATAGATGTGCACGATGATGCTGAGGATCAGCACGAACGCCGCCAGGGCATGGAGCAAGGCGCCCAGGCGGATCGTACCGATGTCGAAGTAGTGACTGAAGTATGCTCGCCAGATCACCACGCCACTGACCAGCAGCACCAGCATGCACGCCAGCAGGGTCCAGAACAGCAGCTTCTGCCCGGCGTTGTACTTGCCGATCGCAGGCACGCCCTCCTCCTGGTTGAGCATCACCCGGTCGACCCGCCGTAGCCACAGCCGGTCATTGGCGGTGATGAAGTTGGCGCGCCAGAACCGCAGCACCAGCCCGAGGAAAAACACGAACATCGCCACCCCGATGAACGGGTGCAGGATGCGTGTCCACGGCCCGCCGCCGAACAGGTTGCTCAGCCAGAACAGCGCCGGATGAAACAGCGCCAGCCCCGACAACCCGGCCAGCACGAACAGGATCGCGACGATCCAGTGATTGCTGCGCTCGTTGGCGTTGTAGCGCAGGATAGGCTTGTCGTCGTTCTCGCTCATGGCCGTTGCTCCCCTTGCCCGCCGGGACGGTTCGGATCATAGACATGCACCGAGGGATCCACCGGGTGGACACTGCCGTCGGGCGGAGTCGGATGTTCCTCCTCCTCGACCCGCTGCGGTCCCACCCGCACATAGTGGAAGAACCCGGCCACCACCGCCGCGCCCATGGCCAGCAGCGCCAGCGGCTTGGTCACGCCTTTCCACAGGCCGACCAGCGGGCTGATCACCGGTTGTTCCGGCAAACCGGCGTACAGCTTCGGCGTGTCGGCATGGTGCAACACGTACATGACGTGGGTACCACCGACGCCATCCGGGTCGTAGAGCCCGGCCTTGTCGTAGCCACGCGACTTGAGGTCGACGATACGCTCGGCGGCATGCACCTTCATCTCGTCCTTGCTGCCGAAGACGATCGCCCCGGTCGGGCAGGTCTTCACGCAGGCCGGCTCCAGGCCCACGGTCACGCGGTCGGAACACAGGGTGCACTTGTACGCCTTGTGGTCCTTCTGCGAGATCCGCGGGATGTTGAACGGACAGCCGGTGATGCAGTAGCCGCAACCGATGCAGTGGTCCTGGTTGAAGTCGACGATACCGTTGGCGTGCTTGATGATCGCCCCCGGGCTCGGGCAAGCCTTCAGGCAACCGGGATCGGCGCAGTGCATGCAGCCGTCCTTGCGGATCAGCCACTCCAGGTTGCCGTCGTCGCGCTCGTGTTCGGTGAAGCGCATCAGGGTCCAGGTTTCGGCACTGAGGTCCTGGGGGTTGTCGTAGGTGCCGTGGTTGTGGCCGACCTCGTCACGCAGTTCGTTCCACTCCGAGCACGCCACCTGGCAGGCCTTGCAGCCGATGCACTTGGTGGTGTCGATCAGCTTGGCGACTTCCTGCTGCTGGCGTACCGAAGGCGGCACGGTGGTCGTGGCGGAGCGGGCGATGATGTCTTGGCTGGCCATCAGAGTTTCTCCACTTTGACGAGGAACGACTTGGACTCCGGCGTCTGGGTGTTGCCGTCACCGAGGAACGGCACCAGGGTGTTGGTCAGGTAGCCATGCCGGGTCGTGCCGGTGAAGCCCCAGTGCAACGGGATGCCGATCTGGTGCACGGTCTGGTTGTTGACCTGCAGCGGACGGATCCGCTTGGTCACCACCGCCACCGCATCGATGTGCCCACGCTTGCTCGATACCCGCACCCGATCGCCGGCCTTGATCCCCTTCTCGTTGGCCAGCACCTCGCCGATCTCGACGAACTGCTCGGGCTGGGCAATCGCGTTGAGCCGACAATGCTTGCTCCAGAAGTGGAAGTGTTCGGTCAGCCGGTAGGTGGTCGCCGCGTAGGGATATTCCTCGTGCTTGCCGAGGGTATCCCACACCGAATCGAAGATCCGCCCGGCCGGGTTGCTGATCGCCTTCTTGTTCTGCGGGTGCAGCGGGTTGATGCCGATCGGCGTCTCGAACGGTTCGTAGTGCTCGGGGAACGGCCCTTCGGCCATTTTGTCGAGCGCAAAGAACCGTGCCACGCCTTCGGGGTTCATGATGAACGGATTCATCCCCGCTTCCGGCGGCGAGTCGACCTTGAAGTCCGGCACGTCGGTGCCGCCCCAGGCCTTGCCGTTCCACCACACCAGGCGTTTTTTCTCCGGATCCCAGGGCTTGCCCTGCGGGTCGCTGGAGGCACGGTTGTAGAGGATGCGGCGGTTGGCCGGCCAGGCCCAGGCCCAGTTCTGCACCTGGTGCATGCCGTACGGGTCGCTGTTGTCGCGCCGGGCCATCTGGTTGCCCTGCTCGGTCCAGCAGCCGGCGAAGATCCAGCAGCCGGACGCGGTGCTGCCGTCGTCCTTCAACTGGGCAAAGGCCGAGAGTTGCTGGCCGGCCTTGAGCGTGGTGCCGCTCGCGTCGCTCAGGTCGCTGACCGCCCAGCCGTTCATCTCCTTGGCCAGCTCTTCAGGCGAAGGCTCGTCGGGGATCTTGTACGGCCAGCTGATATTGAGCATCGGGTCCGGATAGGCACCACCCTCGGCCTGGTAGCGATGACGCAGGCGCAGGAACAGTTCGCTCATGATCTGCACATCGGTACGGGTTTCACCGGGGCCATCGGCGCCCTTCCAGTGCCATTGCAGCCAGCGGCTGCTGTTGACCAGCGAGCCGTCCTCCTCGGCGAAGCAGGTGGTGGGCAGGCGGATCACCTCGGTCTGGATGTTGGCCGTGTCGACGTCGTTGAACGGCCCGGCGTTGCGCCAGAACTCCGAGGTCTCGGTGGCCAGCGGGTCCATGACCACCAGCCACTTGAGCTTGCCCAGGGCGGCGGTGACGCGGTTCTTGTCCGGCAGCGCGGCAATCGGATTGAAGCCCTGGCACATGTAGCCGTTGACCTTGCCCTGACCCATCATCTCGAACATGCGCAGCACGTCGTAGGCCGGCACGTCGAGCTTGGGCAGCCAGTCGTAGCCCCAGTTGTTGGCTGCGGTGGCGTTGGCGCCATACCAGGCCTTCATCAGGCTGACGTGGAACTTGCCGTAGTTCTGCCAGTAGGACAGTTGCCCCGGCCGCAGCGGCTTGGGTGCACGCTTGTCGATGAAGGTGGCGTAGTCCTGCTCGGCATCACCGGCCAGGGTCAGGTAGCCCGGCAGCGAGTTGGACAGCAGCCCCAGGTCGGTCAGGCCCTGGATGTTGGAGTGCCCGCGCAAGGCGTTGACCCCGCCTCCCGGCATGCCGACGTTGCCCAGCAACAGTTGCACCATCGCCGCGCTGCGGATGATCTGCGCACCGATCGAATGCTGGGTCCAGCCCAGGGCATAGAGGATGGTCATGGTCTTGCCCGGTGCCGAGCAGGTGGCGATCTCTTCCCAGATCGTCATCATCCGGTCCTGGGGCATGCCACAGGTCATGCTCGCCACTTCCGGCGTGTAGCGGCTGTAGTGCTGCTTCATCAACTGGTAGACGCAACGCGGGTGCTGCAGGGTCGGATCGACCTTTGCAAACCCGTCCTCGCCGAGTTCATAACCCCAGCCGGACTTGTCGACATAGCTGCGCTTGGCCGCGTCGTAGCCGCTGAACAGGCCATCCTCGAAGCCATAGCCGGCCTTGACGATGAACGACACGTCAGTGTAGTTGCGCACGTATTCGTGCTGGATCCTGTCATGGCTCAGCAGATAGTTGATCAGCCCGCCCATGAAGGCGATGTCGCTACCGGTGCGGATCGGCGCATAGTAGTCCGCCACCGAGGCGGTACGGGTGAACCGCGGGTCGACCACGATCAGCCGCGCCTTGTTGTGCGCCTTGGCTTCGGTCACCCACTTGAAGCCGCACGGATGCGCTTCAGCAGCGTTGCCGCCCATCACCAGGACCAGGTTCGCGTTGGCGATGTCAGACCAATGATTGGTCATGGCGCCACGGCCGTACGTCGGGGCAAGACTTGCCACCGTCGGACCGTGTCAGACACGCGCCTGGTTATCGAACCCCAGCATGCCGAGCGAGCGGATCACCTTGTGCGTCAGGTAGCCGGCTTCGCTGGAAGCGGCGGACGCGGCAAGGAACCCCGTGGTGAGCCAGCGGTTGACCGTCTGGCCCTGGGCATTCTTCTCGATGAAGTTGGCATCGCGGTCCTGCTTCATCAGCTCGGCGACGCGATCGAGCGCTTCGTCCCAGCCGATGCGGGTCCATTCCTTGCTGCCGGGCTTGCGTACCTCGGGGTACATCAGCCGGCTCGGGCTGTGGATAAAGTCCAGCAGGCCAGCGCCTTTCGGGCAGAGAGTGCCGCGGTTGACCGGATGGTCCGCGTCGCCCTCGATATGGATGATGTTCTGCTTGACGTTCTTGCCCGCGTCGCCCTGGCTGTACAGGATCAGGCCGCAGCCGACCGAGCAGTAGGGACAGGTATTGCGGGTTTCTTTGGTATGCGCCAGCTTGAAGTGGCGCACCTGCTCGGCGAATGCCTGCGTCGGGGCCATGCCCAACGCCGCAAGGCTCGAGCCTCCAAGGCCGATGGCGGCGACCTTGAAGAACTGCCGACGGTTGAGGTCCATCGTGCACTCCTGATCAGGTGGTGGCGCACGGGACATCGCCGGCGCCTCTTGGCAATCACGGTGGAGGCGATTACTGCCTGCCAATAGATAACTCTAGCCAAGAATCCTGAACGTGCGATGACATGGGTCAAGGCGTCGACAGTTGACGCGAGGTAATGAAGAAGATTTTTCGATGTCGTGTCGCCGGCAATCAACCACCGATCCAACTGTAGAGCGGTGAATCCGTGCCACTCTCGACCTTGACCTCGCTGCTATGGCGCAGCCGCACCAGCAGGCGCTTGCCGGCCGCCGTGGTGCCCGTCAGCGCCTCCAACTGCTCCAGCAGTTCCGGGCCACTCAGTTGCCCGGCCCGGCGCAGCAGATCCCGGGCCAGTTGCCATTGGGTATCATCCTGGCTCGCCGGCTTGCTCGGCACTGCGGTGGCCGCTACTTGCCTTGGTTCCAGACCCTGCAATTGCGCGCCCAGCCGGGCCCATTCGCTGTCATCCAGCTCCAGCGTCAAATCCACCGGCCACTGGCCGACGGTCCCACGAATCCTCACCATGCATCGGTCCTCGATCATCTTTACGCCAACAGGCAAGCCTGCATGCTCCCACGCGTCAGCAGGATAGCCAAGCGGGTGGCCGAAACCCTTCGAAACGTTATAAGATCACATAACAAAATCCCCCTCGCCGTTTCCGGAGAAACGCCATGCGCCGCCTGCTCCTCGCCCTGCCTTTCGCCTTGCTGCCCCTGGTCGCCGCCCAGGCCCATGAAAAAGAACATGGCAGCCTCGGTACCCATGAACACGGCGTGGGCCGCCTGAACGCGGTGCTGGATGCCCAGACCCTGGAACTGGAGTTGCAAAGCCCGGCGATGAACCTGGTGGGCTTCGAGCACGCGGCCACCAGCGACGCCGACAAGGCCAAGGTCGCAGCCGTGCGCGCGCTGCTGGACAAACCATTGGAGCTGTTCAACCTGCCCAGGGGCGCCGGCTGCGTGGTCGCCAACCAGGAACTGGAAAGCCCGTTGTTCGGCGACAAGGCGCCGGAAGATGCCGATCACGACGACGATGATGACGACGACCATGCCCACGCTGGCGATGAGCACGAGCATCACCACGACCACAGCGAAATCCACGCGCACTACCAGTTCACCTGCAGCACGCCGGCGGCGCTCAAGCAGCTCGACCTGGGCCAGGTCTTCAAGACCTTCCCCGCCACGCAGAAAATCCAGGTACAACTGATCTCGCCAAGCGGTCAGCAGGGTGTCGATGCGACGCCGAAGGCCGCTACGCTGAAGTTCTGATCCGATGTCCGTTGCAGGAGCGGGCGGTCGACGGGGCCGCGAATGCGCCCTCGAGAACGCCAAGAGCCTCGCGGGCAACCGAGCCTCGGCCGGCCGCTCCTGCAGACCCGCGTAAAGTCCAGGCCCGACCGGCAAGACCAGAGAATCCATACACTGTGAAACGGTTTCCATGACCCAAGCACTTATCGAACTGTCCGACCTGGGCTTCAACTGGCCCGGGCATCCACAGTTGCTGGATATTCCGGCGTTCCGCCTGGAACCCGGCGAAACGCTGTTTCTCAAGGGCCCCAGCGGCAGTGGCAAGACCACCCTGCTCGGCCTGCTCGGCGGCGTGCAGAAACCCAGCCGCGGCAGCATTCGTCTGCTCGGCCAGGAACTGACCGAACTGGGCGCCGGTGCCCGCGACCGTTTTCGCGTCGATCACACTGGCTACATCTTCCAGCAGTTCAACCTGCTGCCGTTTCTCTCGGTGCGCGAAAACGTCGAGCTGCCCTGCCACTTCTCCAGGCTGCGTGCCAGCCGCGCCGCCCAGCGCCACGGCAGCGTCGACCAGGCCGCCGCGACTCTGCTCGCCCACCTGGGCCTGAAGGATCCGGCGCTGCTGGAACGCCGCGCCGATTCGCTGTCGATCGGCCAGCAACAACGGGTCGCTGCCGCCCGCGCGCTGATCGGCCAGCCAGAGCTGGTGATCGCCGACGAGCCGACTTCGGCGCTCGACTACGACGCCCGCGAGGCCTTCATCCAGTTGCTGTTCGCCGAATGCCGCGAGGCCGGCTCCAGCCTGCTGTTCGTCAGCCATGACCAGAGCCTGGCGTCATTGTTCGACCGTCACCTGTCCCTGGCCGAACTCAATCGCGCGGCCGCGCCCGCGGAGGTCTGAGATGTATCTGTTTCGACTGGCCCTGGCCAGCCTGGCCAACCGCCGCTTTACCGCCCTGCTCACGGCCTTCGCCATCGCCCTCTCGGTCTGCCTGCTGCTGGCGGTGGAGCGGGTGCGCACCGAGGCTCGCGCCAGTTTCGCCAGCACCATCAGCGGCACCGACCTGATCGTCGGCGCCCGCTCGGGCTCGGTGAACCTGCTGCTGTACTCGGTGTTCCGCATCGGCAACGCCACCAACAACATCCGCTGGGACAGCTTCGAGCACTTCGCCAACGACCCACGGGTGAAGTGGGCGATCCCGATGTCCCTCGGCGACTCGCACCGCGGCTACCGGGTGCTGGGAACCAACGAATCCTACTTCGAGCACTACCAGTACGGTCACCAGCAGCACCTGGAACTGGCCAGCGGTCGCGCCTTCGCCACCGACCCGTTCGAAGTGGTGCTCGGTGCCGAAGTCGCCGAAGCCCTGCACTACAAGCTTGGTGACAAGCTGGTGCTGGCCCATGGAGTCGCGGCGATCAGCCTGGTCAAGCACGACGACAAGCCGTTCACCGTGGTCGGTATCCTCAAGCGCACCGGCACGCCGGTCGATCGCACGTTGCACATCAGCCTCGGCGGCATGGAGGCGATTCACATCGACTGGCACAACGGCGTCCCCGCCCATGGTGCCGGACGGATCAGCGCCGACCAGGCACGCAACATGGACCTCACGCCCCAGGCGATCACCGCGTTCATGCTCGGCCTCAAGAGCAAGATCGCGACCTTCGCCCTGCAACGCGAGATCAATGAATTCCGTGGCGAGCCGATGCTGTCGATCCTGCCAGGGGTGGCCCTGCAGGAACTCTGGAGCCTGATGGGCACGGCGGAAAAGGCCCTGTTCGTGGTCTCGCTGTTCGTGGTGCTGACCGGCCTGATCGGCATGCTCACGGCGATTCTCACCAGCCTCAACGAACGTCGACGGGAGATGGCGATCCTGCGCTCGGTGGGTGCGCGGCCCTGGCATATCGCCAGCCTGCTGGTGCTGGAAGCCTTCGCCCTGGCACTGGCCGGGGTGGCGGCCGGGCTCGGCCTGCTGTACCTGGGCATTGCCCTGGCCCAGGGCTACGTGCAGTCCAACTACGGTCTCTACCTGCCGCTGTCCTGGCCAAGCGAATATGAATGGACGCTGCTCGGCGGTATCCTCGTCGCCGCCCTGTTGATGGGCAGCGTGCCGGCCTGGCGCGCCTATCGACAGTCCCTGGCCGATGGCCTGTCCATTCGTTTGTGAGCCCCTGTGCGATGAAGAAAGCCGTATTGTCCCGCGCCCTGCTGGCCCTGCTGTTGCTGGTGGCGTTGCCCACCTGGGCCAAGGACGCCATCCGTGAATTGGTCTGGCAGGAAATGATCCCGCCGGACGCCCCGGAGGAAAAACCCGACATGCGTCCGCTGCACGACCTGTCGCAGCTGGGCAACATGGATCCCGAGGCGGCCCCGGCGGCCAAGCAGGCCCTGCCCAACGCGCCGGTGGTCAAGGCCCTGGATGGCCAGCACGTGCGCCTGCCGGGCTACATCGTGCCGCTGGAGGTGAGCGAGGAAGGCCGGACCACGGAGTTCCTGCTGGTACCGTACTTCGGCGCCTGCATCCATGTGCCGCCACCACCGTCGAACCAGATCGTGCACGTGACCAGCGAGCTGGGAGTCAAGCTCGACGAGTTGTACCAGCCGTACTGGATCGAGGGTGTGCTGCAGGTCAAGCCGAGCACCAGCGAGCTGGCGGATGCCGGGTACGGCATGGAAGCGCAGAAGATCTATGTGTACGAGTTGCCGGATTGAGGAGAGGGTCTTGCGATAGGTGCAAGCCTCTTCGCGGCGGTCCGACGCATCGGTAAATCCGGCCCCCACAAGCGCTCGCGCCGTGCATGAATCCTGCGAACGACGCTGACACTGTGGGAGCCGGGCTTGCCCGCGAAGGCGTCCGAACGAACAGCCCAACGTCCCGCGCACGTCCGATTGGCCTTTCATTGAGCTGAGTCAAGGACCTGATCGGTCCGCTCCTTACCATTGGATCCAGTGAATTCGAAACGTCCTCTGGAGCCCCCATGAACAAGTCCCTGCTCAGCGCCTCTCTCGTTGCGCTCGCCCTCGCCGCCCCACTCGCCCACGCCCACGATGCCGGTGACATCATCGTTCGCGCCGGTGCGATCACGGTCAATCCGAAAGCCGACAGTTCCAGCGTCAAGGTCGATCGCGGCCCGCTGGCCGGCGCCGACCTCGGTGGCAAGGCCACCATGAGCAGCGACACCCAGCTGGGCCTGAACTTCGCCTACATGGTCACCGACCACCTCGGTATCGAGCTGCTGGCGGCCACCCCGTTCGAGCATGACGTGAAGCTCAAGAACACTGCCCTCGGCGCCGCCAACGGCAAGCTCGGTACCCTCAAGCACCTGCCACCGACCCTGAGCCTGGTCTACTACCCGCTCGATGCCAAGTCGGCCTTCCAGCCATATCTGGGCGCCGGTATCAACTACACCTGGATCTACGACGAGCACGTCGGCAGCCAGGCGAGCGCCGCCGGCTTCGACAACTTCCGCGCGAAGAACTCCTGGGGCGTGGCCTGGCAGGTCGGTGCCGACTACATGCTCACCGACAAGCTGATGATCAACGCCCAGGTCCGCTACATCGACATCGACACCACCGCCTACGTCGACAACAACGCCGTGGCCGGCGGCACCCGTGCCAAGGTCAACGTGGATGTCGACCCGATGGTCTACATGGTCGGCCTGGGCTACAAGTTCTGATCCAGCCCCACGAAAAAAGGCGCCTCGACAGGCGCCTTTTTCATTTGTCCTGACGGACCCTCAGCGGCCCAGCAAGCGGGCCAGCCCGAGGCTCATCGGCGTCGGTTCGGGGAACGAGAAACGCTCCAGCAGGCGCTGGTTGTTCGCCCGCGAATGGCGGATATCGCCGGAACGGGCCGGCGCATAGCTCACCGGCGGCAGCGGCCCGACCACCTCGGCCAGCGCCTGCAGCATCTGGTTGAGGGTGGTGGAGCGGTTCAGGCCGACGTTGATCGCACCCTCCGCCACCTCTGGCGCCTGGAGCGCCTGCACCAGCACATCCACCAGGTCGCCGACGTAGATGAAATCGCGGGTCTGCTCGCCATCGCCGAAGACGGTGATCGGCAGGCCCTTCTCGGCCCGTTCGCTGAAGATGCTGATGACCCCGGAATACGGCGAGGATGGATCCTGGCGCGGTCCGAAGACGTTGAAGAAACGGAAGATCACCGGTTCCAGGCCATGCTGGCGGCGGTAGAAGTCGAAGTAGTATTCGCTGGCCAGCTTGTCCGAGGCATAGGGGGTCAGCGGCGCCTTGGCCGTGTCCTCGACGATCGATTCGCCTTCACCGTTGTTGCCATAGACCGCAGCGCTCGAGGCGAACAGCACACGCTTGACGCCGGCCTGGCGCATCGCCTCGCAGACGTTCAGCGTGCCGATGAAGTTGCTCTGGTGGGTCCGCACCGGATCGTCCACCGACGCCTGCACCGAAGCCACGGCCGCCAGGTGCACCACCGCCTGGCAGCCGACCATGACCCGGGCGACGAGCGCGGCGTCGGCGACATCGCCTTCGATCAGTTCGACCCGTGGGTCGTCCAGCGCCAGGTTGCTGCGCTTGCCGGTCGACAGGTCGTCCAGCACGCGAATCGAGTACCCCTTGGCCAGCAGCAGCTCGGCCAGGTTGGAACCAATGAAGCCGGCGCCACCGGTAATCAGAATAGGGGCATCAGCCATGACGATAGAACCTGTCCAGTAGAGCCGGCAGCCCGGCGCGCCAGGCGCGGGGCTTGATGCCGAAGGTGTGAAGGATTTTCTTGCAGGCCAGCACCGCGTGCTGCGGTTCTTCGGCCGCATCCGGGCGAGCTGCGTGCGCCTGGGCGGTCGGTGACTCGATCGCCAACGAGCGGTAGCTGCGCGCCTCGCCGAGGATCGCCTGGCCCAGGGCCAGCGGTGTGGTCGCCTCGTGGCCGGCGTAGTGGTAGGTGCCCCACAGCGGCGCTGCACAGTCGAGTTGCTTGAGCACCGAGATGATCACCCGCGCGGCGTCGTCCACCGGCGTCGGGTTGCCGCGCCGGTCATCAGCCAGCAGCAGCTCTTCCGGCCGTTCGGCACGCGCCAGGAAACGCCCCAGCGAACCCTCGCGGCTGTCGTCCAGCAGCCAGCCGAAACGCAAAAGGACATGCTGCGGACAGGTCGCCCGCACGCTCTGTTCGATGCGCCACAGGGCCTGGCCACGCAGGCCGAGCGGTACCGGCTCGTCCTTTTCGCTGTAGGCGGTCGCCCGCGAGCCATCGAAGACCCGGTAGCTGGACGGCTGGACGAGGATGATGTTGTGATGCTGGCAAAGTTCGGCCAGGCGCTCGACCGCACTTTCCTGGCCGGCCAGGCGCGTTTCGCTGACCGTTTCGGCCTGGAACCAGTCGAAATAGTAGGCGAGGTTGATCAACGCATCCGGACGGGTGTCGTCCAGCAGTTGCGTCAGGCTCGCGGCGTCCCAGCCGTCCTGCGGCGGGCGGGGGGCGAGGAAGCTGATGTCTTCCTCCGCCCCCAGGCGAATCAGCGCCTGCCCGAGGGCATTCCCGCCGCCCAATAACATAAGGCGCATTCGCATAGAGTCAGCTGGCCCAGAATCAGTTCAGAACGATGAAGGTGGAGGAAACCCGGGGGTTCCCATTGGCAATAACCACAATCGTTGCATTTTGCGGGTTTTGGATGCAACCGTCACGGAGAATGTGCCCGCAGGCACGCTCGGCCCATGGCGCTTGCAACCTGCGGCCGGTGGCCGCATAAAGGGCATATGAACCTCCCCGAATCGGTCCCCGGTGTCCTGGCAGGCTTTCATCCGGCCGTCAGGACCTGGTTTCGCGCCACCTTCCCGGACGTCACGGCGGCCCAGGCCCGCGCCTGGCCGCTGATCGCCCGGCGCCAGTCGACGCTGATCGCCGCGCCCACCGGCTCCGGCAAGACCCTCACCGCCTTTCTCGCGGTCATCGACGACCTGGTGCGCCAGGGCCTCGCCCAGGGCGGCAAGCTGCCCGACGAGACCCGGGTGGTCTATGTCTCGCCGCTCAAGGCGCTGTCCAATGATATCCGCATCAACCTTGAAGAGCCGCTGGCCGGGATCACGGCCGAACTGGAGCGCCAGGGGCTGCCCGCACTGCGGATCGATACGGCGGTGCGCACCGGCGATACCCCGGACAAGGAGCGCGTGCAGATGCGCAAGCGCGCACCGCACATCCTGGTTACCACTCCGGAATCACTGTACGTACTGCTCGGCTCCGAATCCGGGCGGCGCATGCTCGCCACCACCGGTACGGTGATCGTCGATGAAATCCATGCCATCGCCGCCAGCAAGCGTGGCAGTCACCTGGCCCTGAGCCTCGAACGCCTGCAGGCGTTGTGTCGTCAGCCATTGCTGCGCATCGGCCTGTCGGCCACGCAGAAGCCCATCGGCGCGGTGTCGCGCTTCCTGGTCGGCAGCCAGCGCCCTTGCGAAATCATCGACATCGGCCATGCCCGCCCGCGCGACCTGGCGATCGAGGTCCCCAAGGTTCCGTTGAGCGCGGTGATGGCGACCGACGTCTGGGAGCTGGTCTACGACCGCCTCGCCGAGCTGACCCGCGAACATCGCACCACCCTGGTGTTCGTCAATACCCGGCGCCTGGCCGAACGCCTGACCCGCCACCTGAGCGAGCGCCTCGGCAAGCAGGCCGTCGCCGCGCACCACGGCAGCCTGGCCAAGGAACAGCGCCTGGAGGCCGAACAGCGTCTCAAGCGCGGAGAGCTGCGGGTGCTGGTCGCCACCGCCTCGCTGGAGCTGGGCATCGATATCGGCGAAGTCGAGCTGGTCTGCCAGATCGGCTCGCCGGGCTCGATCTCGGCGTTCCTGCAACGGGTTGGCCGTTCCGGTCACCAGGTGGGTGGCACGCCCAAGGGCCGGCTGTTTCCAACCAGTCGCGACGACCTGCTCGAATGTGCCGCCCTGCTCGACTGCGTGCGCCGTGGCGAACTCGATACCCTGCTGATTCCCCGTGCGCCGCTGGACGTGCTGGCGCAGCAGATCGTTGCCGAGGTCAGTTGCCAGGAATGGCAGGAGGCGGCACTGCTGGAAATGATCCGCCGCGCCAGCCCCTACTCCGGGCTCGACGACCAGACCTACCAGGCCCTGCTGCAGATGCTCGCCGAGGGTTTCAACAGTCGCCAGGGCCTGCGCAGCGCCTACCTGCACCGCGACACCGTGGCCCGCACCCTGCGCGGTCGACG
The DNA here is from genome assembly GCF_014268755.2 of Pseudomonas vanderleydeniana. Lineage (NCBI taxonomy): Bacteria > Pseudomonadati > Pseudomonadota > Gammaproteobacteria > Pseudomonadales > Pseudomonadaceae > Pseudomonas > Pseudomonas vanderleydeniana. The sequence continues at coordinate 6,500,763 of NZ_CP077093.1, forward strand.
CGGTGCCCAGCTGACAGCGCTGACCAGCGGCGGGACGATTCCGGACAACGCCGACTATGCCGTGCTGCTCGAACCCCAGGGGCTGAACATCGGCAGCGTCAATGAAGACTTCGCGGTGGAGAGCATTGCCGGCGACGTGTTCCAGCTGGGCAACCATTCCTATCGGATCCTGCGGGTGGAAACCGGTCGGGTGCGGGTCGAGGATGCCCACGGCCAGCCGCCGAGCATCCCGTTCTGGCTCGGCGAGGCGCCGGGGCGCAGCAATGAGCTGTCCTTCGCCGTGGCCCGCCTGCGCGGGGAACTGGACGAGCGGCTGAGCGCCACACCAGGCAACCTGCGCCCCAGCCTCGACTGGCTGTGCCACGAACTCGGCCTGGGCCTGGCCAGCGCCGAGCAGATCGTCGAGTACCTGGCCCGTGCGCGCCAGGCTCTCGGCGCCCTGCCCACCCAGGACACCCTGCTGATGGAGCGTTTCTTCGACGAGTCCGGCGGCACCCAACTGGTTATCCACAGCCCCTTCGGCAGCCGGGTCAACCGCGCCTGGGGCCTGGCGTTGCGCAAGCGTTTCTGTCGCACCTTCAACTTCGAACTGCAGGCGGCCGCCAGCGAGGACGCCATCGTGCTGTCGCTGTCCACCAGCCACAGCTTCGCCCTGGAGGAGGTCTGGCGCTATCTGCGCAGCAACAGCGCCGAGCCGATCCTCGTCCAGGCGCTGCTCGATGCGCCGCTGTTCGGTGTGCGCTGGCGCTGGAACGCCGGGGTTGCGCTGGCGTTGCCGCGCTTCGTCGGTGGGCGCAAGGTGCCGCCACAGATCCAGCGGATGAAGGGTGAAGACCTCACGGCCTGCGTATTCCCGGACCAGATCGCCTGCCTGGAGAACCTCGCAGGCGAACGGGAGATTCCCGACCACCCGCTGGTACGGCAAACCCTCGACGACTGCCTGCACGAGGCCATGGACAGCGACGGCTGGCTGGCCCTGCTAAGACGCATCGAGAGCGGCACCATCCGCCTGATTGCCCGCGACCTGCCGGCGCCTTCGCCGCTGGCGGCGGAAATCCTGAGCGCCAAACCCTATACCTTTCTCGATGATGCGCCGCTGGAGGAACGTCGCACCCAGGCCGTGCTCAACCGCCGCTGGAGCGACCCGCAGGGCACCGACGATCTCGGCGCCCTGGATGGCGAGGCGATCGATGCGGTACGGGCGGAGGCCTGGCCACAACCGGCCAGCGTCGACGAGATGCACGAAGCGTTGATGAGCCTGGCGCTGATCAGCGATGCCGAAGTGGCGAACAACGAGCACTGGGCGGATTGGCTCCGGGCCCTGGCGAGCAGCGGGCGCGCCACCCGCTTGCAACTCGACGACCAGGGCGGCTGGGTCGCCCTGGAACGCCTGGGCTGCCTGCAGGCACTTTATCCACAGGCCGCGTTGCAACCACCGCTGCAGGCGCTGGCGGACTTCGAGCGATGCCGGGACGGCGACGAGGCGGCCGTCGAGGTGATTCGCGCCCGCCTCAGTGGTTTCGGCCCGTTGTCACTGGCGGAGATCGCCCGGCCGCTGGCCCTGGACAGCAGCACGGTTGCCCAGGCCCTGGCGAAACTGGAAGGCGAAGGGTATGTGCTGCGCGGCCGTTTCAGCCCTGGCGCCAGCACTGAGCAATGGTGCGAACGACATCTGCTGGCGCGCATCCATCGCTATACGGTCAAGCGCCTGCGCCGGGAAATCGAGCCGGTGTCCCTGCAGGACTTCATGCGTTTCCTGTTCGATTGGCAGCACCTGTCCAGCGCCAGCCAGGCCCGGGGCAGTGCGGCACTGCCGGCCATCGTCAGCCAGCTCGAGGGCTATGCCGCAGCGGCCGGCGCCTGGGACAGTGAGCTGCTCAATGCCCGCCTGAAGGATTATTCGCCGAGCTGGCTGGATGAGCTGTGCCGTTCGGGCAGACTGGTCTGGACCCGGCTCAACGCTCGCGGCAAAACGGCGGCGACCACGTTGCGCAGTACGCCTATCGTGCTGCTGCCACGGCCCCAGGTCGCGCTGTGGAGCAGCCTGGCGCAACAGACCGCCGTCGAGGAGCTGTCACCGCGCACGCTGAAAGTCCATGCCGCACTGAGCCAGCACGGCGCGCTGTTCTTCGATGAGCTGCTGCACGAGGCCCATCTGCTGCCGACCGAGCTGGAAGCGGCACTGCAGGAGCTGGTCGGTGCCGGCCTGGTGAATGCCGACAGCTTCGCCGGGCTGCGGGCGCTGGTCACCCCGGCCAGCAAGCGCCAGGCGCGCAGTCCACGGCGTGGGCGTGGGCCGCTGGTCGGCGGCATGGACGACGCCGGGCGCTGGGCCCTGTTGCGGCGCGCGTCACCAGCGGCCAGCGATAGCGAGCGACTGCCCGAGGAAACCCTCGAACACATTGCCAGGACCCTCTTGCGCCGCTATGGCGTGGTGTTCTGGCGGCTGCTGGAGCGGGAGGCGGAATGGCTGCCGAGCTGGCGTGAGCTGTTGCGCACCCTGCATCGGCTGGAGGCCCGTGGCGAAATTCGCGGCGGGCGTTTCGTCAGTGGCCTGGCTGGCGAGCAGTTCGCGCTGCCCGAAGCCATTGCGCTGCTGCGCGAAGTCCGCCGTCGACCGCTGGATGGCAGCCTGGTCGCCGTGTGTGGTGCCGACCCCCTGAACCTGGCAGGAACCCTGCTGCCCGGCAGCAAGGTGCCGGCGCTGGCGGGGAATCGGTTGGTATATCGCGATGGAATACCGGCGGCCGCGGAAATCGCCGGCAAGCAGCAATTCTGGCTTGAACTGGAGCCGCCGGCGGCGAATGAGGTGCGGCAGAAGCTGATCAGGCACTAGGCTGTGTATGAAATTGTTTGAAACGCAGGTTAGGCAAGGCAAAAACCGGCGAGGAAGCGCAGTTGACTGGTTGTCAATGAGCATTCTGAGCCGGTTTTTAACGCCGCATAACCAAGTTTCAAGCGATTTCATACATAGCCTAGGTCATGGGAGGACCTGTAGGACTGCGCTGTGACTACTGGCCCTTTCGCGGATAAATCCGGCTCCCACAACGTTGCGGTGTCCACATAGGTTATGCGCAACCTCAGGCCTTGTGGGAGCAGGATTTATCCGCGAAGAGGCTCGAACTGCCCCCGGATCACTGTGTCTGTACCCGCTCCCCTGGCAACACCACCGAACCGCCCTCTGCCACCTTCTGCGCCCCCTCGTCCACCGACGGCGTCCGGCTGGGCAACATCACCTGCTGTGGATAAGTCTGCGCGAAGTGCACCCACGGGCTCTGGTCCACCAGCTTCTTCAGGCGCTCGTTGAATGCCCGGCTGACCGCATACTGCCCACCGGACACGGTGCGGAACTGCGCCGTCAGCACCACGCCATTGAGGTCCATGCGATCCACCCCGAACACCTCCAGCGGCCCCTGCAGGTTGAACTTGAGGAAGCTGTCCTCGCTGATCATCCGCCCGGCCTCGCGGATCAGCGCGGTGGCCTTGTCGACATCGGTGTCGTAGGTGAACTGCACCGAGAAGAACGCGAAAGCGAATTGCCGCGACTGGTTGGTGACCGCCTTGATCTGGCCGAACGGCACCGAATGGACGAAGCCCTTGCCGTCGCGCAGGCGCAGGGTACGGATGGTCAGCCCCTCCACGGTACCGGCGTGACCGGAGTCGAGCACCACCCAGTCGCCGATGGACAGGGTGTCCTCGATGATGATGAACAGGCCGGTGATCACATCCTGCACCAACTGTTGGGAACCGAAGCCGATCGCCAGCCCGACCACCCCGGCCCCCGCCAGCAGCGGCGCGACGTTGATCCCCAGGTTGGCCATGGTGGTGATGGTGCAGATCACCACCAGGATGATCTTCACCGCATTGCGCAAGAGCGGCAGGATGGTTTTCACCCGCATGCTCGGCTGGCGCGACGAGCGCGGATTGACCGGCGGTTTCAACGCCTCCTGGATCGCCGTGTCGAGCACCACCCAGAGCAGCCAGGTCGCCAGCAGGATCAGGCCGATGCGGCTCAGGGCATCGCTGATTGCCCGACCGACGGTGTTCTGCACGGCGAACTCGTAGAGCGACAGGCCCCAGATCCGCCCCAGCAGTTCGATGAAGGTCACCGCCAGGGCGATCCGCAGCAGCGCATGCAACAGGCTCAGCAGGCGCTCCTTGTACACACTGCTGCGCTGGATCGCCTCGACGCTGCGGCCCTTGAACAGGTGCTGGATGATCGTGCTCAGAAACACCGTGCCGATCAGCAGCACCGTGGTCAGCAAGGCGCAGCGCAGGGCCTTCTGACTGTCCTCGCCGGCGCCGATCAGGTTCACCACCGAGACCAGTACCATCAGCAGGATCGGCCAGTACCAGAGGCCGGAGAAGATTCGCAGCGACTCCTGCAGGGCCGGCTGACGCAGGCGCTGGGCCAGCGACCGGTTGCGGATCAGATGGGCCACTGGCCGGCGCAGGCGGAACACCAGCACGCCAAAGAACAGCGAGGCGAACAGCCCGGTGAACACAGCGACGCTGCTGGTGATGTTGCCACCCAGCTGGCGGGCGATCTGCGGGCTGGTGAGCGCGTCGCTAAGGGCAGCGAGGAAACCGATCAGAAACAGCGGACGCGGGCTGTAGCTGCGGATGATGCGCACCGCCCGGCGCTTGTGGCCGAGGTCGAACAGCACGCTCAGGCACAGCAGCAAGCCGGTGGAGAACACCCCGCTGCTGGTGGCGTAGGCCAGGCACAGGGCCAGGGCGCGGCCCACCGAAACCGGCAGCAGATGGCTGGCGTAGAGGGTCAGCGGCAGGCTGGCCAAGGCAGGCAGCATGTAGGGCAGGATGTAATCGACCAAGGAACGGCCGCGCTCGCGGTCGAGCAACAGCGGCTGCCGATTGAGCCGACGGGCGAAGAATCGGCCGAGCAGGCTCAGCGCGGCGAAACTGCCGATCCAGATCAACGACAGCAGGAGAAAGTCGGCCGCCACGCTCCAGGGCGAGCGTTCGACGGTCTGGCTGACCAGCCGATCCATTTCGTCGGCCGCCCGGTCGGCCCGCAGGCGCCAGGCGTCCAGCAGGTTGTCGTTGAGGTCGAGCTTGTCCTGGACTTCCTCGATGCTCGAACTCAGGGCACCGAGCAACCCACCCTGCACCAGCGGCTGGGGCGGGGCCTGGGACGTCGCGGCAGCAGGAGCGGCACCGACGCCGCCACTGACGAATAACAGGAAGATCGACAAGACAATGGCCAGCTTGAATCTGGGCACGGGCATAATTCCTCTTCAGCGGTCGCTGTAAGGAACTGAGTCCCGGGAGGCTGGCAAAGTTCGGTGCAAGATGGGTCTAGCGCCATCCGGCCGCTCCCTGAGGCACTTCGACACGGGCTGCCCGTACCAGTCCGAAGATCAGGCGACGGCCCGGTATGAGTCGCAGTAGTAGGTATTGCCCGAGACCTCGAGCTTGCGCCAGGTATTCAACGTTGAGGGATGAAACTTCACGCGCCTTGGTATCGATTTTCCCTCGTAGCACAGCGGCGTAGGCCTGCGCCGCCGAACTGATCCACGATGCCAATCAGAAGCGGAACCTCAATACAAATGACTGATTGCCAAGTAATAAAAAAGCGAAGCCAGGTCAGTGGCTTCGCTTTTCAGGTTCTCAACGCTGGGAAAGCAGCGACTTAGAACGGGATATCGTCATCAAAGCTGTCGAAGTCCGGAGCCGGCTGCGGCGCGGCCTGCTGTGGAGCTGGGCGCTGTGGAGCCTGCTGTGGACGCGGCGCCTGCTGGCGTGGTGCGGACTGCTGGTAGTTGTTGCCACCGCCCTGTTGGTCGCCCTGTTGTGGACGGCCACCCAGCAGCTGCATGGTGCCCTGCATGTCGACGATGATCTCGGTGGTGTAGCGCTTGATCCCGTCCTTTTCCCACTCACGGGTCTGCAGCTTGCCTTCGATGTAGACCTGCGAACCCTTGCGCAGGTATTCGCCGGCGATCTCGGCAACCTTGCCGAACATCGACACACGGTGCCACTCGGTCTTCTCGACCTTCTGGCCGGTCTGCTTGTCGGTCCACTGCTCGCTGGTCGCCAGACTCAGGTTGGTCACGGCGTTGCCGTTGGGCAGGTAGCGAACTTCGGGATCCTGGCCGCAAGTGCCGACCAATATGACTTTGTTAACCCCACGGGCCATAACGTTCTCCTAGGCGTCGCACGCTGGCGAGGCCGGTTCATTGACCAGGCGCTCGAGGGTGGTGCGATCCAACAATTCGGTGTCCAGTTTGATGTAGATGGCGGCCTCTTCGGCTACGACCACTGCATCGGTTACCCCTACGACGGCTTTCAGGCGCTCGACCAGACCCGCTTCGCGGATCGCCTCAGGCGATAACGGCAAGCGCAGGCTCGTCACATAGGGAGGTTCACGCATGGTAACAGCAAAGGCCAGCCAGAGGGCAGCCAGTGCGGCGCATCCGAGGAAGACCGCCGACAGACCGCCATGCTGAAACATCCAGCCGCCCAGAATACCGCCGAGTGCCGAGCCGAGGAACTGACTGGTGGAATACACCCCCATCGCCGTGCCCTTGCCACCGGCTGGTGAAACCTTGCTGATCAGCGACGGCAACGAAGCCTCCAGCAGGTTGAAGGCGATGAAGAACACCACCGTACCGATCACCAGGGCCCGCAAACCATTGCCGAACTCCCAGAAGAATAGCTCAGTGAGCATCAACGTCGTCACGGCGCCGAGTAAAACTCGTTTCATTTTGCGTTTCTTCTCGCCGTAGATGATGAACGGGATCATGGCGAAGAAGGAGATCAGCAAGGCGGTCAGGTACACCCACCAGTGTTGTTCCTTGGGCAGGCCGGCCCTTTCGACGAAGGCCAGCGGCAAGGCGACGAAGCTCGACATCAGCATCGCGTGCAACACGAAGATGCCCAGGTCCAGGCGCAGCAGGTCCGGGTGCTTGAGCGTCGGCACCAGCGCCTGGCGCGCCACGCCCGACTCGCGGTGCTGCAGCGGGCTGGTGGCCTTGGGCACCATGAAGGCAATGATCAGGATACCGACCAACGCCATGCCACCGGTCGCCAGGAACAGCCCGGACAGGCCGAAGGCGCGGGTCAGCAGCGGACCAACGACCATCGCCACGGCGAACGACAAGCCGATGGTCATGCCGATCATGGCCATGGCCTTGGTACGGTGCTGCTCGCGGGTCAGGTCCGATAACAGTGCCATGACCGCTGCGGAAATCGCCCCGGCACCCTGCAGGATGCGTCCGGCGATCACGCCCCAGATCGAATGGGCGTTGGCCGCCAGCAGGCTGCCGAGAGCGAAGACGATCAGGCCCAGGTAGATCACCGGCCGTCGACCGATGCGGTCGGAAATGATTCCGAACGGGATCTGGAACAGGGCCTGGGTCAGGCCGTAGGCACCAATGGCCAGGCCGATCAGCGCGGGGGTCGCGCCTGCCAGATCCATCCCGTAGGTCGCCAGGACCGGCAACACCATGAACATGCCAAGCATACGGAACGCGAACACCAGGGCCAGGCCGCTTGCCGCGCGGGTCTCGCCGCTACTCATGCGTTCGCTGTGGGGATCGTGCATGGAAAAACCTCGTGTGAACCGGCGGCGATTCTATCAGTCCCATCGTTTGAGCGGGTATAGGGTGACGCTTTGTCGCTCACTCGTTCAGCATCCTGTCATGCAAGGCTGCAATGCTGTATCTCGATAGTGTGCATCCATCCAGTATTTAGTCTTATACTCCTGCCTTTACCGCCCGCCGTGCGAGGCCACTTTGGACAAGATCCTGATTCGTGGGGCTCGAACCCACAACCTGAAGAACATCGACCTGACCCTGCCCCGGGACAAGCTGATCGTCATCACCGGCCTGTCCGGGTCCGGCAAGTCATCCCTGGCGTTCGACACGCTGTACGCCGAGGGCCAGCGCCGCTACGTCGAGTCGCTGTCGGCCTATGCCCGGCAGTTCCTGTCGATGATGGAAAAACCTGACGTCGACACCATCGAAGGCCTGTCGCCGGCCATTTCCATCGAACAGAAATCGACCTCGCACAACCCGCGCTCGACAGTCGGCACCATCACCGAGATCTACGACTACCTGCGCCTGCTGTATGCCCGCGTGGGCACGCCGCGTTGCCCGGACCACGACATTCCGCTGGAGGCGCAGACCGTCAGCCAGATGGTCGATCTGGTGCTGGCCCAGCCCGAGGGCGCCAAGCTGATGCTGCTGGCACCGGTGATTCGTGAACGCAAGGGCGAGCACCTGTCGGTGTTCGAGGAACTGCGGGCCCAGGGCTTCGTCCGTGCCCGGGTCGACGGAAAATTGTACGAGCTGGACGAAGTGCCCAAGCTCGACAAGCAGAAGAAGCACTCTATCGACGTGGTCGTCGACCGCTTCAAGGTCCGCGCCGACCTGCAGCAGCGCCTGGCGGAATCCTTCGAGACCGCACTGGGGCTGGCCGACGGCATTGCCCTGGTCGCGCCAATGGACGACGAGCCCGGCGAGGAAATGATCTTCTCCGCGCGCTTCGCCTGCCCGATCTGTGGCCACGCCATCAGCGAGCTGGAACCGAAGCTGTTCTCCTTCAACAACCCGGCCGGCGCCTGCCCGACCTGCGACGGCCTCGGCGTAAAGCAGTTCTTCGACGTCAAGCGCCTGGTTAATGGCGAACTGACGCTGGCCGAAGGCGCGATACGCGGCTGGGACCGGCGCAACGTCTACTACTTCCAGATGCTCGGCTCGCTGGCCGCGCACTACGGCTTCAGCCTGGAAGTGCCGTTCAACACCTTGCCGGCGGACCAGCAGAAGGTCATCCTCAGTGGCAGCGGCAACCAGAACGTCGACTTCAAGTACCTCAATGACCGCGGCGATATCGTCAAGCGCTCGCACCCGTTCGAAGGCATCGTGCCGAACCTCGAGCGCCGCTACCGCGAGACCGAGTCGGCCACCGTGCGCGAGGAGCTGGCCAAGTTCCTCAGCACCCAGCCCTGCCCGGACTGCCGTGGCACCCGCCTGCGCCGTGAGGCGCGGCATGTGTGGGTGGGCGAAAAGACCCTGCCGGCAGTCACCAACCTGCCGATCGGCGATGCCGCCGGCTACTTCTCGGGGCTGAAGCTGACCGGGCGACGCGGCGAGATCGCCGACAAGATCCTCAAGGAGATCTGCGAACGCCTGCAGTTCCTGGTCAACGTCGGTCTCGACTACCTGACCCTGGACCGCAGTGCCGACACCCTGTCCGGCGGCGAGGCACAGCGGATCCGCCTGGCCAGCCAGATCGGCGCCGGCCTGGTCGGGGTGATGTACATCCTCGACGAACCCTCCATCGGCCTGCACCAGCGTGACAACGACCGCCTGCTCGGCACCCTGAAGCACCTGAGGGACATTGGCAACACGGTGATCGTGGTCGAGCACGACGAGGACGCGATCCGCCTAGCCGACTACGTGGTGGATATCGGCCCGGGTGCCGGCGTGCATGGCGGCAGCATCGTTGCCCAGGGCACCGCCGCCGAAGTCATGGCCCACCCGGACTCGCTCACAGGCAAGTACCTGTCGGGCCGGGTGAAGATCGAAGTGCCGGCCAAACGGACGCCACGCAACAAGAAGCTGTCGCTGACCCTCAAGGGCGCGCGCGGCAACAACCTGCGCAACGTCGACCTGGAAATCCCGATCGGCCTGCTGACCTGCGTGACCGGCGTGTCCGGTTCGGGCAAGTCGACCCTGATCAACAACACCCTGTTCCCGCTCAGTGCCACCGCGCTCAATGGTGCCACGACCCTGGAGGCTGCGGCCCACGACAGCATCAACGGCCTGCAGCACCTGGACAAGGTGGTGGATATCGACCAGAGCCCGATCGGTCGGACACCACGCTCGAACCCGGCGACCTACACCGGCCTGTTCACGCCGATTCGCGAACTGTTCGCCGGCGTGCCGGAGTCCCGCTCCCGCGGATACGGCCCGGGCCGCTTCTCGTTCAACGTCAAGGGCGGCCGTTGCGAGGCTTGCCAGGGCGATGGTCTGATCAAGGTGGAGATGCACTTCCTGCCGGACATCTACGTACCGTGCGACGTGTGCAAGAGCAAGCGCTACAACCGCGAAACCCTGGAGATCAAGTACAAGGGCAAGAGCATCCACGAGGTGCTGGAGATGACCATCGAGGATGCCAGGGAGTTCTTCGATGCCGTGCCGGCGCTGGCGCGCAAGCTGCAGACGCTGATGGACGTGGGGCTGTCCTACATCAAGCTGGGGCAATCGGCGACCACCCTGTCCGGTGGCGAGGCACAGCGAGTCAAGCTCTCTCGTGAGCTGTCCAAGCGCGATACCGGCAAGACCCTGTACATCCTCGACGAGCCGACCACCGGCCTGCACTTCGCGGATATCCAGCAATTGCTGGACGTGCTGCACCGGTTGCGCGACCACGGCAACACCGTGGTGGTGATCGAGCACAACCTGGATGTGATCAAGACCGCCGACTGGCTGGTGGACCTTGGACCCGAGGGGGGATCCAAGGGTGGACAGATCATCGCGGTAGGGACGCCGGAGCAAGTGGCAGAGATGCCACAGTCGCATACCGGGCATTACCTGAAGCCGCTGTTGATTCGCGATCGTGCGTAAACGGCGGAAATGAAAAAGCCCCTGTCATTGAATGATGACAGGGGCTTTTTTGTGAGGCGGGAATTACCTTCGCTGGCAAGCCAGGCTCCTACAGGATCACCTAGCTCCTCGGAACCGGGTACACCGGCGCCTCCAGGAGCCAGGCTTGCCGGCGAACCGGTGCACAGCACCGGCCATCCGACTCAGAACTGCGACTGCAGGTAGTTCTCCAGCCCAACGGACTTGATCAACCCCAACTGTTTCTCCAGCCAGTAGGTGTGATCTTCCTCGGTATCCGCCAGCTGCTGACGCAGGATATCGCGGGAGATGTAGTCCTTGTGCTGCTCGCAGAGCTCGATGCCCTTGCACAGCGCGGCGCGCACCTTGTACTCCAGACGCAGGTCGGCAGCGAACATGTCCGGCACGGTAGTGCCCACGTCCAGGTCATCCGGACGCATGCGCGGAGTGCCCTCGAGCATCAGGATCCGACGGATCAGCGCGTCGGCGTGTTGGGCCTCTTCCTCACTCTCGTGGTTGATGCGCTCGTAGAGCTTGCTGAAGCCCCAGTCCTCATACATCCGCGAATGGATCAGATATTGGTCACGAGCTGCCAGTTCACCCGTCAGCAACGTGTTGAGGTAATCGATTACGTCCGGGTGACCTTGCATCGCCCTACATCTCCCTGCTTTAAAGTCTGTATTTTGAACCAAGCTGACCGGAAGGTCACGGCAAAAACAGCAGAAAAGTGAGAAATAGCAGAGAAAAACTAGCGATTTGAAGCGAAAAACCGCCCAAATGCGGGCGGTTCTGCTTCTCGTTTAGACTTACTTCAGCACTATTCCCAGCGCCTTCGCGATGCCTTCCCCGTATGCCGGGTCAGCCTTGACGAAATACTGCAGCTGGCGCTGTACCACATCATCGGAGACGCCGCTCATGGCGCCGGCGATGTTGTTGATCAGCAGCGCCTTCTGCTCATCGTTCATCAACCGGAACAGCGCACCGGCGTGGCTGAAGTAGTCGGTATCTTCGCGATGATCGTAGCGGTCCGCCGCACCGCTCAGTGCCAGCGCCGGCTCGGCGTAGCGAGGAGCCTGCTTCGGCGCGTCGGCGTAGCTGTTAGGCTCGTAGTTCGGCGCTGCCCCCCCATTGCTGCCGAAAGCCATCGCACCGTCGCGCTGGTAGCTGTTGACCGGGCTACGTGGCGCGTTCACCGGCAGCTGCTGGTGGTTGGTGCCGACGCGGTAGCGGTGGGCATCAGCGTAGGCGAATACACGACCTTGCAGCATGCGGTCTGGCGACAGGCCGACGCCCGGAACCATGTTGCTCGGACCGAAGGCGGCCTGCTCGACCTCAGCAAAGTAGTTCAGCGGGTTGCGGTTCAGTTCCAGCTCACCCACTTCGATCAGCGGGAACTCCTTCTGCGACCAGGTCTTGGTCACGTCGAACGGGTTCTCGTAGTGCGCCGCAGCCTGGGCTTCGGTCATGATCTGGATGCAAACGCTCCATTTCGGGAAGTCGCCGCGCTCGATGGCGTTGAACAGGTCACGCTGTGCGTAATCCGGATCGGTACCCGCCAGGCGTGCTGCTTCGGCCGGCGCCAGGTTCTTGATGCCCTGTTTGGTCTTGTAGTGCCACTTCACCCAGTGACGCTCGCCCTTGGCGTTGATCAGGCTGTAGGTGTGGCTGCCAAAACCGTGCATGTGACGGTAGCCGTCCGGAATCCCGCGGTCCGAGAACAGGATGGTGATCTGGTGCAGCGCCTCGGGCGAGTGCGACCAGAAGTCCCACATCATCTGCGCGCTTTTCAGGTTGCTTTGCGGCAGACGTTTCTGGGTGTGGATAAAATCCGGGAATTTGAGCGGATCACGGATGAAGAACACAGGCGTATTGTTGCCGACGATGTCCCAGTTGCCTTCCTCGGTGTAGAACTTCAGGGCGAAACCGCGCGGATCGCGCTCGGTATCAGCCGAACCCCGCTCACCACCCACCGTGGAGAAACGCAGGAAGGTCTCGGTCTTCTTGCCAATCGATTCAAACAGCTTGGCGCTGGTGTACTGGGTGATGTCCTTGGTGACGGTGAAGGTACCGTAGGCGCCCGACCCCTTGGCGTGCACGCGGCGCTCAGGAATGTTTTCACGGTTGAAATGGGCAAGCTTCTCGATCAGGTGGAAGTCGTCGAGCAGCAGTGGGCCACGAGGGCCAGCGGAACGGGAATTCTGGTTATCCGCGACGGGAGCGCCGCTGGCGGTCGTCAGCGTTTTGTTCTGGCTCATAATCATCCTTCCTCTCTGGGTCTTGGTACTGCCGGCTAATCGGCTGAGAGGAAGTATCGACCATGAAGGTTACAGGCACAAATGCATTAATCCATCAAAGGCAATAGTTAACAACTATTAACAACAGATGCATTAATAGCAGGCACAAAAAACCGGGCACTGGGCCCGGTTTCTTGTTTCAGACTGACGTCTTACTCGGCAGATACAGCATCGCCAGCAGTAGCACGATCAACCAACTCGACGTACGCCATAGGAGCGTTGTCGCCAGCGCGGAAACCGCACTTCAGGATGCGCAGGTAGCCACCCTGACGGGTAGCGTAACGCTTGCCCAGGTCGTTGAAGAGCTTACCAACGATAGCTTTCGAACGAGTACGGTCGAAAGCCAGACGGCGGTTAGCAACGCTGTCTACCTTGGCCAGGGTGATCAGCGGCTCGGCAACGCGGCGCAGTTCTTTGGCTTTTGGCAGAGTGGTTTTGATCAGCTCGTGCTCGAACAGCGACACAGCCATGTTTTGGAACATGGCCTTGCGGTGCGAGCTGGTGCGGCTCAGGTGACGTCCACTTTTACGATGACGCATGGTTCATTCCTTACCAAACACTACGTTCGGTGATTACGACGATCAGGCAGTCGCCTTGTCGTCCTTCTTAAGACTTGCCGGCGGCCAGTTATCGAGGCGCATGCCGAGGGACAGACCGCGGGAGGCCAGAACATCCTTGATTTCAGTCAGGGATTTCTTGCCCAGGTTCGGAGTCTTCAACAGCTCTACTTCGGTACGCTGAATCAGGTCGCCGATGTAGTAGATGTTTTCCGCCTTAAGGCAGTTAGCCGAACGTACAGTCAGTTCCAGATCGTCAACCGGGCGAAGCAGGATCGGATCGATCTCGTCTTCCTGTTCGACAACCACTGGCTCACTGTCACCCTTGAGGTCGACGAACGCAGCCAACTGCTGTTGCAGGATGGTTGCAGCACGACGGATGGCCTCTTCAGGATCCAGGGTACCGTTGGTTTCCAGATCAATAACCAGTTTGTCCAGGTTGGTACGCTGTTCGACACGGGCGTTTTCCACCACGTAGGCGATACGGCGAACCGGGCTGAACGAAGAGTCGAGCTGCAAGCGACCGATGCTGCGGCTTTCGTCTTCATCGCTCTGACGCGAGTCTGCTGGTTCATAGCCACGACCACGAGCTACGGTGAGCTTCATGTTCAAGGCGCCATTGGACGCCAGGTTGGCGATTACGTGATCGGGGTTAACGATCTCGACATCATGATCCAGCTGAATATCGGCAGCGGTAACCACCCCCGAACCCTTCTTCGACAAGGTCAGCGTAACTTCGTCACGGCCGTGCAGCTTGATAGCCAGACCTTTAAGGTTCAACAGGATTTCAATGACATCTTCCTGTACACCTTCGATGGCGCTGTACTCGTGGAGCACACCGTCAATCTCGGCCTCGACTACTGCACAGCCTGGCATTGAGGACAACAGGATGCGGCGCAGCGCGTTGCCCAGGGTGTGGCCAAAACCACGCTCGAGAGGCTCGAGAGTGATCTTAGCGCGGGTTGGACTGACAACCTGCACGTCAATGTGACGGGGTGTCAGGAACTCATTTACCGAAATCTGCATGGATGCACCTATTTTCTAGCCCTTACTTGGAGTAGAGCTCGACAATCAGGCTTTCGTTGATGTCGGCGGAGAGGTCACTGCGAGCAGGAACGCTTTTGAAAACGCCCGACTTCTTCTCAGTGTCCACATCTACCCATTCTACGCGGCCACGCTGAGCACACAGTTCCAGAGCCTGGACGATACGCAGTTGGTTCTTCGCTTTTTCGCGAACAGCAACCACGTCACCAGCACGAACCTGGTAGGACGGAACGTTTACGGTCTTGCCGTTAACGCTGATCGACTTGTGCGATACCAGCTGACGCGATTCGGCACGAGTCGAACCGAAGCCCATGCGGTATACGACGTTGTCCAGACGGCACTCGAGCAGTTGCAGCAGGTTCTCACCGGTTGCACCTTTCTTGCCAGCAGCTTGCTTATAGTAGCCGCTGAACTGACGCTCGAGGACGCCGTAGATACGACGAACTTTTTGCTTTTCACGCAGCTGGGTGCCGTAGTCGGACTGACGACCGCGACGCTGGCCGTGGATACCAGGAGCTGCTTCGATGTTGCACTTGGATTCGATAGCGCGCACGCCACTCTTCAGGAAGAGGTCGGTGCCTTCGCGACGAGCCAGTTTGCATTTTGGACCAATGTAACGAGCCATTCTTTACAATCTCCTGGATTACACGCGGCGCTTCTTCGGCGGACGGCACCCGTTGTGCGGGATAGGCGTCACGTCGGTGATGCTGGCGATCTTATAGCCACAGCCGTTCAGAGCACGGACAGCGGACTCACGACCTGGACCTGGGCCCTTGACGTTCACGTCGAGGTTCTTCAGGCCATATTCCAGCGCAGCTTGGCCAGCACGTTCAGCGGCTACCTGAGCAGCGAACGGAGTGGACTTACGGGAACCGCGGAAACCCGAACCGCCGGAGGTAGCCCAGGACAGAGCGTTACCCTGACGATCGGTGATGGTCACGATGGTGTTGTTGAAAGACGCGTGGATGTGGGCGATGCCATCAACCACTGTCTTTTTGATTTTCTTACGAGGACGAGCAGCAGGTTTTGCCATGACTAAATTCCTGTCGATTCGCTGGTGCGATTACTTGCGGATCGGCTTACGCGGACCTTTGCGAGTACGCGCGTTGGTCTTGGTACGCTGACCGCGCACTGGCAGACCTTTACGATGACGCAGACCGCGGTAGCAGCCCAGGTCCATCAAGCGCTTGATTTTCATGTTGATTTCGCGACGCAGGTCACCTTCAGTGGTGAACTTCGCCACTTCGCCACGCAGCTGTTCAATCTGCTCGTCGCTCAGATCCTTGATCTTAGCGGCTGGGTTGACCCCAGTCACTGCACAGATCTGCTGTGCAGTAGTGCGACCAACACCATAGATGTAGGTCAGCGAGATAACAGTGTGCTTGTTATCTGGAATGTTAACGCCTGCAATACGGGCCATTCAGTGGGACTCCAATTGACAGCTACCTACGCCCCGGAAGCCAAGAAATAGGGCGCGAGATAATATCGCTGTAATAACAAATAATCAACCCAGCAGCGCACTAGCTGCTGGGCTTCAAGCAGATCACACTCAGCCTTGGCGCTGTTTGTGACGCGGTTCCGCGCTGCAAATTACTCGAACCACACCTTCGCGGCGAATAATCTTGCAGTTACGGCACAGCTTTTTCACCGATGCACGAACTTTCATCACCAACTCCTCGAACCTTATGGGTGCTTCAGCGCAGCATGCCGCTGCCGTAGCCCTTCAGGTTGGCTTTCTTCATCAGGGATTCGTACTGGTGCGAAACGAGGTGAGATTGCACTTGGGACATGAAGTCCATCACAACCACGACCACGATCAGCAACGAGGTCCCGCCAAGGTAGAACGGAACGTTTGCTGCAACCACCAGGAACTGGGGCAACAGGCACACGGCCGTCATATAAAGAGCACCGAACATGGTCAAACGGGTCAGAACGCCATCAATGTAGCGCGCCGACTGCTCGCCTGGACGGATACCCGGAATAAAGGCACCGGACTTCTTCAGGTTTTCCGCTACGTCTTTCGGATTGAACATCAACGCCGTATAGAAGAAGCAGAAGAAAATAATCCCTGCACTAAACAGCAG
This sequence comes from Pseudomonas vanderleydeniana, assembly GCF_014268755.2. NCBI lineage: Bacteria > Pseudomonadati > Pseudomonadota > Gammaproteobacteria > Pseudomonadales > Pseudomonadaceae > Pseudomonas > Pseudomonas vanderleydeniana. The sequence continues at coordinate 6,517,331 of NZ_CP077093.1, forward strand.
AATATTCAACGGCTGACCAGGAGCGATCGACTGCGAGATGTCCTGCAACCAGCCCATACCTTCAGACTGACCGAACCAGGCACCCAACGAAGCCGGAAACAGCAAGATGCTGCTCGCGAAGATAGCTGGAATCACACCGGCCATATTCACTTTCAGCGGCAAGTGGCTGGTCTGCGCAGCGAAGACCTTGCGGCCCTGCTGACGCTTGGCGTAGTGAACAGCGATACGACGCTGGCCACGCTCAATGAACACCACGAAACCGATAATCGCTACTGCCAGCAAACCGATGGCAACCAGGGCGAAAATGTTGATATCACCCTGACGCGCAGACTCGAAAGACTGCCCGATCGCTCTCGGAAGACCGGCGACGATACCCGAAAAAATCAGCATCGAGATACCGTTGCCAACACCGCGCTCCGTAATCTGCTCACCCAGCCACATCATAAACATCGCGCCGGCCACGAACGTGGACACCGCGACGAAATGGAAGCCGAAATCAGCAGAAAAAGCTACGCCCTGACCAGCCAGGCCAATGGACATGCCAATGGCTTGAACAAGGGCCAGGACGACGGTGCCATAGCGGGTGTACTGGCTGATCTTACGACGACCAGCCTCACCTTCCTTCTTCAACTGCTCCAGCTGCGGGCTGATAGCGGTCATCAGCTGCATGATGATCGATGCCGAGATGTACGGCATGATCCCCAGTGCAAAGATGCTCATCCGCTCCAGCGCGCCGCCGGAAAACATGTTGAACAAGCTAAGAATGGTCCCCTCATTCTGTCGAAACAGGTCCGCCAGCCGGTCCGGGTTGATACCTGGAACTGGGATGTGCGCACCTATCCGATAGACGATAATCGCCAGGAACAGGAAACGCAGACGAGCCCAGAGCTCGGATAACCCGCCTTTGCTGAGCGCTGAGAGAGCACCTTGCTTAGCCATTTATTCCTCGAACTTGCCGCCAGCTGCTTCGATAGCCGCACGCGCACCCTTGGTGGCGGCGATGCCCTTGATAGTTACAGCGCGAGTCACTTCGCCCGACAGCATGATTTTCACACGCTGAACGTTCTGGTTGATCACGTTGGCATCTTTCAGGGACTGCACGGTTACGACGTCGCCTTCCACTTTAGCCAGCTCGGACAGACGCACTTCAGCGCGGTCCATGGCCTTCAGGGAAACGAAGCCGAACTTCGGCAGGCGACGATGCAGCGGCTGTTGACCGCCTTCAAAGCCTGGAGCAATGGTGCCACCGGAACGGGAGGTCTGACCTTTGTGACCACGGCCACCAGTCTTACCCAAACCGCTACCGATACCACGGCCCGGACGATGCTTTTCGCGACGGGAACCCGGCGCTGGACTCAGATCATTGAGTTTCATCGATTAACCCTCGACACGCAGCATGTAGTAAGCCTTGTTGATCATCCCGCGATTCTCGGGAGTATCCTGGACTTCTACAGTGTGACCGATGCGACGCAGACCCAGACCCTTCACGCACAGTTTGTGGCTAGGGATACGGCCGCTGGTGCTTTTGATCAGCGTTACTTTTACGGTTGCCATGATCACAGGATCTCCGCTGCAGTTTTGCCGCGCTTGGCAGCAATGGACTCAGGGGATTGCATGGCTTTCAGACCCTTGAAAGTGGCGTGAACCACGTTTACCGGGTTGGTCGAGCCGTAGCACTTGGCCAGAACGTTCTGAACGCCAGCAACTTCGAGGACAGCACGCATAGCGCCGCCAGCGATGATACCGGTACCTTCAGATGCAGGCTGCATGTAGATCTTCGAAGCGCCGTGGGCGGACTTCGTAGCGTACTGCAGAGTGGTGCCGTTCAGGTCCACCTGGATCATGTTGCGGCGAGCAGCTTCCATAGCCTTCTGGATCGCAGCAGGCACTTCACGCGACTTGCCACGGCCGAAGCCTACACGGCCCTTACCATCACCTACCACGGTCAGCGCGGTGAAAGTGAAGATACGGCCACCTTTTACGGTTTTGGCTACGCGGTTAACTTGAACCAGCTTCTCGATGTAGCCTTCGTCGCGCTTTTGGTCGTTATTGGACATAACTTAGAACTCCAGCCCAGCTTCACGAGCAGCATCAGCCAGCGCCTTGACGCGGCCGTGGTACTTGAAGCCAGAGCGGTCGAAAGCCACCTGCGAGACGCCTGCGGCTTTAGCACGCGAAGCGACCAGCTGGCCAACCTTAGTGGCCGCGTCGATGTTGCCGGTGGCACCATCACGCAGTTCTTTATCCAAAGTCGAGGCGCTGGCCAGGACCTTGTTGCCGTCGGCCGAAATGACCTGGGCGTAGATGTGCTGCGAAGAGCGGAACACGCAGAGACGCACGACTTCGAGTTCGTGCATTTTCAGGCGTGCTTTGCGAGCGCGACGCAGTCGAGTAACTTTTTTGTCGGTCATTTGCTATGCCCTACTTCTTCTTGGCTTCTTTACGACGGACGACTTCGTCCGCGTAGCGCACACCTTTACCTTTGTAAGGCTCTGGTGGACGGAAGTCGCGGATCTCGGCGGCCACCTGACCTACCAGCTGCTTGTCGATACCCTTGATCAGGATGTCGGTCTGGCTAGGAGTTTCAGCGGTGATGCCTTCCGGCAGTTCATAATCCACTGGGTGCGAGAAGCCAAGGGCCAGGTTCAGGACCGAGCCTTTTGCTTGTGCCTTGTAACCAACACCGACCAGCTGGAGCTTGCGCTCGAAGCCTTGGCTTACGCCCTGGACCATGTTGTTGACCAACGCACGCGTGGTACCAGCCATTGCGCGAGTCTGCTGGTCGCCGTTGCGAGCAGCGAAACGCAGCTCACCAGCTTCCTGGACGATCTCGACGGACGAATGGACATTCAGTTCGAGAGTGCCCTTGGCACCCTTCACCGAAAGCTGTTGGCCGGCGAATTTGACTTCGACACCAGCTGGCAGCTTAACGGGGTTCTTAGCGACGCGAGACATGCTTATCCCCCCTTAGAACACTGTGCAAAGAACTTCGCCGCCGACACCGGCAGCGCGCGCAGCACGATCAGTCATCACACCCTTGTTGGTGGAGACGATAGACACGCCCAGACCGCCACGTACCTTCGGCAGTTCTTCGACGGACTTGTACTGACGCAGGCCTGGACGGCTAACGCGCTTCACTTCCTCGATGACCGGACGGCCTTCGAAGTACTTCAGCTCGATGGACAGCGACGGCTTGGCGTCGGTAGTTACCTGAAAACCCGCGATGTAACCTTCGTCCTTCAGGACTTTTGCTACAGCCACCTTCAGAGTGGAAGACGGCATGCTTACGACGGACTTTTCAGCCATCTGGGCATTACGGATTCGAGTTAGCATGTCCGCTAACGGGTCCTGCATACTCATGGGCTAGATGCTCCTGATACAAAAAAAATGAGCCTTGCGGCTACAACTGTCGCCGAGCTATTCCACACGTAAAAAGTGCAGGCTCAGGCGAGCCGGTCATTCTAGACACACGCCAGAAATGAATCAAGCCCCAAAAGGGGCTTGATTCAGACTCCAGGTCACCGCCGGTCAGTATCTTGCGACCCTGACCAGGGTGACTGAGGAAGTGCGGCTTACCAGCTGGCTTTGACCAGACCTGGTACGTCACCACGCATTGCAGCTTCACGCAGCTTGTTACGGCCCAGGCCGAACTTGCGGTAAACGCCGTGCGGACGACCAGTCAGGCGGCAGCGGTTACGCAGGCGCGAGGCGCTGGCGTCACGTGGCTGCTTCTGCAGGGCGATCGAAGCTTCCCAACGCGCTTCTGGACTTGCGTTCAGATCGACGATGATAGCTTTGAGCGCTGCACGCTTGGTGGCGTACTTGGCAACGGTGAGCTGACGCTTCAGCTCACGGTTTTTCATGCTCTTCTTGGCCATTTTCCTACTCCAATCAGTTGCGGAACGGGAATTTGAAAGCACGCAGCAGGGCGCGACCTTCTTCATCCGTCTTGGCAGTGGTGGTCAGGGTAATGTCCAGACCGCGCAGAGCATCGATCTTATCGTAATCGATTTCCGGGAAGATGATCTGCTCTTTCACGCCCATGCTGTAGTTGCCACGACCGTCGAAGGACTTGGCATTCAGGCCGCGGAAGTCGCGAACCCGAGGCAGGGAGATCGACAGCAGACGATCCAGGAACTCGTACATACGATCGCGACGCAGGGTCACCTTGACACCGATCGGCCAACCTTCGCGGACTTTGAAGCCTGCGATGGATTTGCGAGCGTGAGTCACGACGACCTTCTGGCCGGTGATCTTTTCCAGGTCGGCAACAGCGTGCTCGATGACTTTCTTGTCGCCGATCGCTTCGCCCAGACCCATGTTCAGGGTGATCTTGGTAATGCGCGGAACTTCCATCACGTTCGCCAGCTTAAGTTCTTCCTTAAGCTTCGGAGCGATTTCCTTCCGGTAAATCTCTTTCAGTCGTGCCATGGTCTTCTACCTAGCAGTGTTCAAGCATCAACCGCTTTTTGGGTCGACTTGAAGACACGAATTTTCTTGCCGTCTTCTACTTTGAAACCAACGCGGTCAGCCTTGTTGGTTTCGCTGTTGAAAATGGCGACGTTGGAAGCGTGCAGTGGCGCTTCTTTTTCGACGATACCGCCCTGTACGCCCGACATCGGGTTAGGCTTGGTATGACGCTTGACCAGGTTCAGGCCACCAACGACCAGACGGTCGTCAGCCAGAACCTTAAGCACCTTACCGCGCTTACCTTTGTCTTTGCCGGCGATCACGATGATCTCGTCGTCACGACGAATCTTTTGCATGTCGGATCTCCTTACAGCACTTCTGGGGCGAGCGAGACGATCTTCATGAACTTCTCAGAGCGAAGTTCACGGGTCACTGGCCCAAAGATACGGGTGCCGATCGGCTCTTGCTTGTTGTTCAGCAGAACAGCAGCGTTGCCATCAAAGCGAATGATCGAACCATCGGCACGACGGACGCCGTGACGGGTGCGGACTACAACAGCAGTCATCACCTGGCCTTTCTTCACCTTACCGCGAGGAATTGCTTCCTTCACGGTAACTTTGATGATGTCACCGATAGCTGCGTAACGACGATGGGAGCCACCAAGCACCTTGATGCACATAACGCGACGAGCGCCGCTGTTATCGGCCACATCGAGCATGGATTGAGTCTGAATCATATAATTTCTCCGACCCCTAGCCCTTAGACTTCCACAGCGCGTTCGATAACCTCGACCAGCGCCCAAGACTTGGTCTTGGCCAGCGGACGGGTCTCACGGATGGAGACCTTGTCGCCGATGTGGCACTGGTTGGTTTCGTCGTGCGCGTGCAGCTTAGTCGAACGCTTAACGTATTTACCGTAGATCGGGTGCTTCACGCGACGCTCGATCAGAACGGTGATGGTCTTGTCCATTTTGTCGCTGACAACACGGCCAGTCAGCGTACGGACGGTCTTTTCGGCTTCAGCCATGATCACTTACCTGCCTGCTGGTTGAGCACGGTCTTCACACGAGCGATGTCGCGCTTAACTTGCGAGAGCAGGTGAGACTGCCCCAACTGGCCAGTTGCTTTCTGCATGCGCAGATTGAACTGGTCGCGCAGCAGGCCGAGCAGTTGCTCGTTCAGCTGCTGTGCGGATTTTTCACGAAGTTCATTCGCTTTCATCACATCACCGTCCGCTTAACAAAGGAGGTGGCGAGAGGCAGCTTTGCAGCAGCCAGGGCGAAAGCCTCACGCGCCAGCTCTTCAGAAACACCCTCGATTTCATACAGGACTTTGCCTGGCTGAATCTGGGCAACCCAGTACTCGACGTTACCCTTACCTTTACCCATACGAACTTCGAGGGGCTTTTTGGAGATAGGCTTGTCCGGGAATACACGGATCCAGATCTTGCCGCCACGTTTTACGTGACGGGTCAGAGCACGACGTGCCGACTCGATCTGACGGGCGGTGAGACGACCGCGAGCAACAGACTTCAGCGCGAACTCGCCGAAGCTGACTTTGCTACCGCGCAGTGCCAGACCACGGTTGTGGCCGGTCATCTGCTTGCGGAACTTCGTACGCTTTGGTTGCAACATTTGGCGTACCCCTTACTTAGCAGCTTTTTTACGAGGCGCTGGTGCTTGTGGTTTCAGTTCTTCTTGGCGACCACCAATTACTTCGCCTTTGAAGATCCAAACCTTGACACCGATCACACCGTAGGTGGTGTGAGCTTCGTAGGTGGCATAGTCGATATCGGCACGCAGGGTGTGCAGAGGCACACGACCTTCGCGATACCATTCAGTACGTGCGATCTCAGCACCGCCGAGACGACCGCTCACCTGGATCTTGATGCCCTTGGCACCAATGCGCATGGCGTTCTGTACGGCGCGCTTCATGGCGCGACGGAACATCACACGACGCTCCAGCTGCTGAGCTACGCTCTGGGCAACCAGCATACCGTCGAGCTCCGGCTTGCGGATCTCTTCGATATTGATGTGCACAGGCACACCCATTTGCTTGGTCAGGTCCTGACGCAGTTTTTCAACATCTTCACCCTTCTTCCCGATAACGATACCTGGACGAGCGGTGTGGATGGTGATGCGTGCGGTTTGAGCCGGACGATGAATATCGATACGGCTTACGGACGCGCTTTTTAGTTTGTCCTGGAGGTATGCACGTACGTTCAGATCTGCAAGCAGATAGTCCGCGTAAGTGCGACCGTCTGCGTACCAGACGGAGGTGTGCTCCTTGACGATTCCCAGGCGAATGCCAATGGGATGTACTTTCTGACCCATCTCTTCGACTCCGTTACTTGTCAGCAACCTTGACAGTGATATGGCAAGACCGCTTGACGATGCGATCAGCACGGCCCTTGGCACGTGGCATGATGCGCTTCAGCGAACGCCCTTCGTTGACGAAAACGGTGCTGACCTTCAGGTCATCAACGTCTGCGCCTTCGTTATGCTCGGCGTTGGCTACGGCCGACTCCAGCACTTTTTTCATGATCTCGGCGGCTTTCTTGCTGCTGAAAGCCAGCAGGTTGAGCGCTTCGCCCACCTTCTTCCCGCGGATCTGGTCGGCGACCAAGCGGGCTTTCTGGGCGGAGATTCGAGCGCCCGACAACTTAGCGGCTACTTCCATTTCCTAACCCCTTAACGCTTGGCTTTCTTGTCGGCCACGTGACCACGATAGGTACGGGTGCCGGCAAATTCGCCCAGTTTGTGACCGACCATGTCTTCGTTCACGAGAACTGGAACATGTTGACGACCGTTATGCACAGCGATGGTCAGACCGACCATTTGTGGCAGGATCATGGAACGACGCGACCAGGTCTTAACTGGTTTGCGATCGTTCTTCTCCGCCGCCACTTCGATCTTCTTCAGTAGGTGAAGATCGATAAAAGGACCTTTTTTCAGAGAACGTGGCACTGTCGTATCCCTCTATTTACTTGCGACGACGGACGATCATGTTGTCGGTACGCTTATTACCACGAGTCTTCGCGCCCTTAGTCGGGAAGCCCCATGGCGATACCGGATGACGACCACCGGAGGTACGACCTTCACCACCACCATGTGGGTGGTCAACCGGGTTCATGGCAACACCACGAACGGTTGGGCGAACGCCACGCCAGCGTTTGGCACCGGCTTTACCCAGGGAACGCAGGCTGTGCTCGGAGTTCGAGACTTCGCCCAGCGTTGCACGGCATTCCGACAGCACTTTACGCATTTCGCCGGAACGCAGACGCAGGGTAACGTACACGCCTTCACGAGCGATCAGCTGAGCCGAAGCACCAGCGGAACGAGCGATCTGTGCACCCTTGCCTGGTTTCAGTTCGATACCGTGTACGGTCGAACCCACTGGGATGTTGCGCAGCTGCAGGGTGTTGCCTGGCTTGATTGGAGCCAGAGCGCCTGCGATCAGCTGGTCGCCAGCACTCACGCCTTTAGGGGCGATGATGTAGCGACGCTCGCCGTCTGCGTACAGCAGCAGAGCGATGTGAGCAGTACGGTTTGGATCGTATTCGATACGCTCGACAGTGGCAGCGATGCCATCTTTGTCGTTGCGACGGAAGTCGACCAGACGGTAATGCTGCTTATGACCACCACCTACGTGACGAGTAGTGATGCGGCCATTGTTGTTACGACCACCAGACTTCGATTTTTTCTCGAGCAGCGGTGCGTGAGGAGCGCCTTTGTGCAGCTCCTGGTTGACCACCTTGACCACAAAACGGCGGCCAGGGGAAGTCGGTTTGCATTTAACGATTGCCATGATGCACCCCTTCCTTACTCAGCACTGCTGCTGAAATCGAGATCTTGGCCTGGCTGAAGGGAGATAACTGCCTTCTTCCAGTCATTACGCTTGCCCAGACCGCGAGCGGTACGCTTGCTCTTACCCAGAACGTTCAGGGTAGTCACGCGCTCTACTTTCACGCTGAACAGGCTTTCGACGGCCTTCTTGATTTCCAGCTTGGTTGCGTCGGTCGCAACCTTGAAAACGAACTGGCCTTTCTTGTCTGCCAGAACCGTAGCCTTCTCGGAAACGTGCGGGCCAAGCAGAACTTTAAATACGCGTTCCTGGTTCATCCCAGCAGCTCCTCGAATTTCTTCACGGCCGACACGGTGATCAACACCTTGTCGTATGCGATCAGACTGACTGGGTCGGAACCTTGCACGTCACGAACGTCGACGTGTGGCAGGTTGCGAGCAGCCAGGTACAGGTTCTGGTCAACAGCGTCAGACACGATCAGAACGTCGGTCAGGCTCAGGCCAGTCAGTTTGCTCAGCAGGTCTTTGGTTTTCGGGGTTTCAACAGCGAAATCCTGAACAACGACCAGACGATCAGTACGCACCAGCTCAGCAAGGATGGAGCGCAGGGCTGCGCGGTACATCTTCTTGTTCAGCTTCTGGGAGTGATCCTGAGGACGAGCTGCGAAAGTGGTACCACCGCCACGCCAGATTGGGCTACGGATAGTACCGGCACGAGCACGGCCAGTGCCTTTCTGACGCCATGGGCGCTTGCCGCCACCGGAAACGTCGGAACGGGTCTTCTGCTGCTTGCTACCTTGACGGCCGCCAGCCATGTAGGCCACGACTGCTTGGTGAACCAGCGTCTCGTTGAAATCGCCGCCAAATGTCAGTTCGGAAACTTCGATCGCTTGAGCGCCATTTACATTTAATTGCATGTCAGCTTCCCCTTAACCGCGAGCCTTGGCTGCTGGACGTACAACCACGTTGCCGCCAGTAGCGCCAGGAACAGCGCCCTTGACCAACAACAGATTGCGTTCAGCGTCCACGCGCACTACTTCCAGGGACTGCACGGTCACGCGCTCTGCGCCCATGTGACCGGACATTTTTTTGCCCTTGAATACACGACCAGGAGTCTGGCACTGGCCGATAGAGCCTGGAACGCGGTGGGATACGGAGTTACCGTGGGTGTTATCTTGCCCGCGGAAATTCCAACGCTTGATCGTACCGGCGAAGCCTTTACCTTTGGACTGACCGGTTACATCAACCAGTTGGCCAGCGGCGAAGATTTCAGCATTGATCAGATCGCCAGCCTTGTATTCGCCTTCTTCAAGACGGAATTCCAGGACGGTGCGACCAGCGGCAACGTTCGCCTTGGCGAAGTGACCAGCTTGAGCAGCTGTAACACGCGAAGCGCGACGCTCGCCGACAGTGACTTGCACTGCACGGTAGCCATCGGTCTCTTCAGTTTTGAACTGGGTGACGCGATTCGGTTCGATCTCGATGACCGTGACCGGAATGGAGACACCTTCTTCGGTGAAAATACGGGTCATACCGCATTTACGACCGACTACACCAATAGTCATGTTGTAAACCTCATGAGTGTACGGGGCTTTCACCCGCTATGGCCGCCCATTTCAGAGCGTTACACGACCAAGACCTGAGTCTTAGCCGAGGCTGATCTGCACTTCCACACCTGCCGCAAGATCGAGCTTCATAAGAGCGTCAACGGTTTTATCCGTTGGCTGGACGATGTCCAGGACGCGCTTGTGAGTACGGATCTCGTACTGGTCACGCGCGTCTTTGTTGACGTGCGGGGAGACCAGAACGGTGAACCGCTCTTTACGAGTAGGCAGTGGAATTGGACCACGCACTTGAGCACCAGTACGTTTCGCGGTTTCCACGATTTCCTGGGTGGATTGGTCGATCAGGCGATGGTCAAAAGCCTTCAACCTGATACGGATTTGCTGATTTTGCATTGGATTTCAGACTCCGGCTGCTATTCCCACCGGGCGCAATACGCCCGTTAAAAGGAGGCGCAATTCTATAGACGCCCCCATAAGGTGTCAACCCAATAAAAAAGCCCCCGCTGAGCGGGGGCTTTTTCAAAGCATCGAAGCTATCTCAGAAGAGAAGCTTACTCGATGATTTTGGCTACAACGCCAGCACCAACGGTACGGCCGCCTTCGCGGATTGCGAAACGCAGACCGTCTTCCATTGCGATGGTTTTGATCAGAGTGACAGTCATCTGGATGTTGTCACCTGGCATTACCATTTCAACGCCTTCTGGCAGTTCGCAGTTACCGGTCACGTCAGTGGTACGGAAGTAGAACTGTGGACGGTAGCCTTTGAAGAACGGAGTGTGACGACCGCCTTCTTCCTTGCTCAGAACGTAGACTTCTGCGGTGAACTTGGTGTGCGGCTTGACCGAACCTGGCTTGACCAGAACCTGGCCACGCTCAACGTCGTCACGCTTGGTACCACGCAGCAGAACGCCGCAGTTCTCGCCAGCACGACCTTCGTCGAGCAGTTTGCGGAACATTTCAACACCGGTGCAGGTGGTGGTGGTGGTGTCACGCAGACCAACGATTTCCAGCGGGTCTTGAACCTTGACGATACCACGCTCGATACGACCGGTAACTACGGTACCGCGACCGGAGATCGAGAACACGTCTTCGATTGGCATCAGGAACGGCTGGTCGATAGCACGAACTGGCTCAGGGATGTAGGCATCCAGAGTTTCTACCAGCTTCTTGACAGCGGTAGTACCCATTTCGTTGTCGTCTTTGCCTTCCAGCGCCATACGAGCCGAACCGATGATGATTGGAGTGTCATCACCTGGGAAGTCGTAGGTGCTCAGCAGGTCGCGAACTTCCATCTCGACCAGTTCCAGCAGCTCAGCGTCGTCAACCAGGTCAGCCTTGTTCAGGAAGACCACGATGTACGGAACGCCTACCTGACGGGACAGCAGGATGTGCTCACGAGTTTGTGGCATCGGACCATCGGCAGCCGAGCAAACCAGGATCGCGCCGTCCATCTGGGCAGCACCGGTGATCATGTTCTTCACGTAGTCAGCGTGACCTGGGCAGTCAACGTGAGCGTAGTGACGAATGTTCGAGTTGTACTCAACGTGCGCGGTGTTGATGGTGATACCGCGAGCTTTTTCTTCTGGAGCGCTGTCGATCTTGTCGAATTCAACGACTGCGGAACCGAAAACTTCGGAGCAAACGCGAGTCAGAGCAGCGGTCAGAGTGGTTTTACCGTGGTCAACGTGACCGATGGTGCCAACGTTGACGTGAGGTAGGGAACGATCAAATTTTTCTTTAGCCACGACAATTAACTCCTTGCCTAAAGGGCTGGATTAGCCTTGTTTTTTAACGAGAGCTTCGACGATGTTCGACGGAGCTTCGGCGTACTTGGAAAACTCCATGGAGTAGCTCGCGCGACCCTGGGACATGGAGCGAACATCGGTCGCATAACCGAACATTTCACCCAGCGGCACTTCAGCGCGGATGACCTTGCCGGAGACCGAGTCTTCCATACCCTGGATCAGACCACGACGACGGTTCAGGTCACCCATCACGTCACCCATGTAGTCCTCAGGGGTTACTACTTCAACCTTCATGATCGGCTCAAGCACGACGCCCTTGCCCTTCTCACGCAGCTGCTTGGTCGCCATGGAGGCAGCCACCTTGAACGCCATCTCGTTAGAGTCGACGTCATGGTAGGAACCATCGAACACGGTAGCCTTCAGGCCGATCAGCGGATAGCCGGCAACAACGCCGTTCTTCATCTGCTCTTCGATACCCTTCTGGATAGCCGGGATGTATTCCTTAGGAACCACACCACCGACGACCTCGTTGGCAAACACCAGACCTTCAGTGATATTGCCTTTTTCATCCACTTCAGCCGGAGCGAAGCGAATCCAGCAATGGCCGAACTGGCCACGGCCACCGGACTGGCGAACGAACTTGCCTTCGATCTCACAGCCAACGGTGATCTTCTCGCGGTACGAAACCTGCGGCTTGCCGATGTTGGCCTCGACGTTGAACTCGCGCTTCATGCGGTCAACGAGGATGTCCAGGTGCAGCTCACCCATACCGGAGATAATGGTCTGGCCGGTTTCTTCGTCGGTCTTGACGCGGAACGACGGGTCTTCCTGGGCCAGCTTGCCCAGAGCGATACCCATCTTCTCCTGGTCAGCCTTGGTTTTCGGCTCTACAGCCACCGAAATTACCGGCTCAGGGAAGTCCATACGCTCAAGGATGATCGGCTTGTCGATATCGCACAGGGTGTCACCGGTGGTGACGTCCTTCATACCGATCAGCGCAGCGATGTCGCCCGCACGTACTTCCTTGATTTCGTCACGCTGGTTGGCGTGCATCTGCACCATACGACCAACGCGCTCTTTCTTGCCTTTCACCGAGTTGATGACGGAGTCACCGGAGCTCAGGAAGCCGGAGTAGACGCGAACGAAGGTCAGAGTACCCACGAATGGGTCGGTAGCGATCTTGAACGCCAGAGCCGAGAACGGCTCGTTGTCGTCCGCATGACGCTCGTCGACGATTTCGTTGTCGTCAGTGCTGTCCGGGTGAACGCCCTTGATCGCAGGGATCTCGGTCGGAGCCGGCAGGTAGTCGATAACGGCGTCGAGAACCAGCGGAACGCCCTTGTTCTTGAACGAGGAACCGCAGACCGCAGGAACGATCTCGCTCGCCAGGGTACGGGCGCGCAGACCAGCCTTGATCTCTTCGACGGACAGGTCACCTTCTTCCAGGTACTTGTTCATCAGCTCTTCGTTGGCCTCGGCAGCTGCCTCGACCATGTTGTTGCGCCACTCGTTGGCCAGTTCGACCATATCGGCAGGAATTTCTTCCTCGCGATAGGTGGTGCCCTTGTCGTCATCGTTCCAGTAGATGGCTTTCATCTTGATCAGGTCGACCTGACCCTGGAAGTTCTCTTCAGAACCGATCGCCAACTGAACAGGAACCGGGGTGTGACCCAGGCGGTTCTTGATCTGGCCGACAACGCGCAGGAAGTTGGCACCGGCACGGTCCATCTTGTTCACGTAGACAACACGTGGAACGCCGTATTTGTTGGCCTGACGCCATACGGTTTCGGACTGAGGCTCAACACCGGAAGTACCGCAGAACACGACGACAGCGCCGTCGAGTACGCGCAGCGAACGCTCTACTTCGATGGTGAAGTCTACGTGGCCGGGGGTGTCGATCACGTTCACACGATAGTTATCGTACTGACCGCGCGAACCTTTCCAGAAAGTGGTTACGGCAGCGGAGGTAATGGTAATACCCCGCTCCTGCTCCTGCACCATCCAGTCGGTGGTCGCAGCGCCGTCATGAACCTCACCCATCTTGTGGCTGAGGCCTGTGTAGAACAGGATCCGCTCGGTAGTGGTGGTCTTGCCCGCGTCAACGTGGGCACAGATACCAATGTTACGGTAGCGGTTGATTGCAGTAGTACGAGCCATAAAGCCCTCGCAAAATTAGTGACGCTAAAATTAGAAGCGGTAGTGCGAGAAAGCCTTGTTGGCTTCAGCCATACGGTGCACGTCTTCACGCTTCTTAACTGCAGCACCTTTACCTTCGGCAGCGTCCAGCAGTTCGCCAGCCAAACGCAGAGCCATGGACTTCTCGCCGCGCTTGCGGGCGAAGTCTACCAACCAACGCATTGCCAGAGCATTACGGCGCGAAGGACGAACTTCTACCGGAACCTGGTAAGTAGCACCACCAACGCGGCGCGACTTCACTTCGACCAGCGGAGCGATGGCGTCGAGTGCTTTTTCGAAGAGTTCCAGGGGATCGGTACCGGCCTTGCGTGCCTTCACGGTATCCAGAGCACCGTAAACGATACGCTCGGCAACGGCCTTCTTGCCGCTTTCCATTACGTGGTTCATGAACTTGGCGAGAATCTGCGATCCGTACTTAGGATCGTCGAGAATCTCACGTTTGGCTGCTACGCGACGTCTTGGCATGATAAGCCCTCAAACGGTCTTCAGGTTAGCTCGGGACAACACACCCGAAGGTGTTCATGCCCGACCTTACTCTTATCGACTCAATAAAATTAGAAACTGCAAACGACCAATTACTTCGGACGCTTGGTACCGTACTTCGAACGACCCTGGTTACGGCCTTTGACGCCGGAGGTATCCAGAGAGCCGCGAACGGTGTGGTAACGAACACCTGGCAAGTCTTTTACACGACCGCCACGGATCAGAACCACGCTGTGCTCTTGCAGGTTGTGGCCTTCACCACCGATGTACGAGGAAACCTCGAAACCGTTGGTCAGACGCACACGGCATACTTTACGCAGTGCCGAGTTAGGTTTTTTCGGCGTAGTGGTGTACACACGGGTGCACACGCCACGACGTTGCGGGCAGTTCTGCAGCGCAGGAACGTCGGATTTCTCGACGATACGCTTACGCGGCTGACGTACCAGCTGGTTGATAGTTGCCATCTACTAGCTCCACTGTTGTCTTGCGACGCTATTGTCGACAAGAAAGCAAAATGACAGGAACGGATCCCCGCCAAATTTAGGGGTACAAGAGTCTAAAGAGGATCTTGCCCCCAGTCAAGACGAGGCCCCGGCCTCCTCTCCCCGCTCATCGCAACAGAAAACGTCACGTCGATCGGGAAAGGGCTACCAGGGCCTCACTCTACTACTACCGCAGAACTCAGTTACCGCTCGAGTTCAGCGCTTCGGTCAGTGCAGCTTCCACTTCACTGGCGCTTACGCGCAGCGGTTTGTCCAGGTCACGGCGACGCTTGCGCTCGCTGTGGTAGGCCAGACCGGTACCGGCCGGGATCAGACGACCCACGACCACGTTTTCTTTCAGGCCGCGCAGGTAGTCGCGCTTGCCGGTAACGGCCGCTTCGGTCAGTACGCGGGTGGTCTCCTGGAAGGAGGCCGCGGAGATGAACGACTCGGTCGACAACGACGCCTTGGTGATACCCAGCAGGACGCGAGTGAACTTGGAGACAAACTTGTCTTCCGCGCCCAGGCGCTCGTTTTCCACGAGAACCTGAGTCAGTTCCATCTGGTCGCCCTTGATGAAGCTGGAGTCGCCCGATTCGGTGATCTCAACCTTACGCAGCATCTGACGCAGGATGGTCTCGATGTGCTTGTCGTTGATCTTCACGCCTTGCAGGCGGTAAACGTCCTGGATCTCGTTGACGATGTACTTGGCCAGTGCACTCACACCCAGCAGACGCAGGATGTCGTGCGGATCGCTCGGGCCGTCGGAGATAACTTCGCCGCGGTTTACCTGTTCGCCTTCGAAGACGTTCAGGTGGCGCCACTTCGGAATCAGCTCTTCGTACGGATCGCTACCGTCGTTCGGGGTGATGACCAGACGGCGCTTGCCCTTGGTCTCTTTACCGAACGCGATGGTGCCGCTGACTTCAGCCAGGATCGACGCCTCTTTCGGACGACGGGCCTCGAACAGGTCGGCAACACGCGGCAGACCACCGGTGATGTCACGAGTCTTCGAAGTTTCCTGCGGGATACGCGCGATAACGTCACCGATCGCGATCCGCGCACCGTCCGCCACACCGACCAGGGCGTTGGCTGGCAGGAAGTACTGAGCGATAACGTCAGTGCCTGGCAGCAACAGATCCTTGCCGTTGTCGTCGACCATCTTGACCGCAGGACGCATGTCCTTACCGGCAGCTGGACGATCCTTGACGTCGAGTACTTCAATGTTGGTCATACCGGTCAATTCGTCGGTCTGACGCTTGATCGTGATGCCTTCTTCCATGCCCACGTAGGTCACGGTACCTTTCATTTCGGTAACGATCGGGTGAGTGTGCGGGTCCCACTTGGCCACGATGGCACCAGCGTCGACCTTGTCGCCTTCCTTCACCGAGATCACCGCACCGTACGGCAGCTTGTAGCGCTCGCGCTCACGACCGAAGTCGTCGGCGATCGCCAGCTCACCGGAACGGGATACCGCTACCAGGTGACCGTCGACACGCTCTACGTGCTTCAGGTTGTGCAGACGAACGGTACCGCCGTTCTTCACCTGGACGCTGTCGGCAGCCGAGGTCCGGCTTGCAGCACCACCGATGTGGAACGTACGCATGGTCAGCTGGGTACCCGGCTCACCGATGGACTGGGCCGCGATAACGCCAACCGCTTCACCGATGTTCACCTGGTGACCGCGAGCCAGGTCACGACCGTAGCACTTGGCGCAGATGCCATAGCGGGTTTCGCAGCTGATCGGCGAACGCACGATCACTTCGTCGATGCTGTTGAGTTCGATGAACTCGACCCACTTCTCGTCAACCAGGGTGCCAGCAGGAACGATAACGTCCTCGGTACCCGGCTTGAACACGTCACGGGCGATAACACGACCCAATACGCGCTCACCCAGCGGCTCCACGACATCACCGCCTTCAATGTGCGGAGTCATCAGCAGGCCGTGTTCGGTGCCGCAATCGATCTCGGTCACCACCAGGTCCTGCGCCACGTCTACCAGACGACGAGTCAGGTAACCGGAGTTCGCGGTTTTCAACGCGGTATCCGCAAGACCCTTACGAGCACCGTGAGTGGAGATGAAGTACTGGAGTACGCTCAGGCCTTCACGGAAGTTCGCAGTGATCGGCGTTTCAATGATGGAGCCGTCCGGCTTGGCCATCAGACCACGCATACCGGCCAGCTGACGGATCTGTGCGGCGGAACCCCGCGCACCCGAGTCAGCCATCATGTACATCGAGTTGAAGGATTCCTGGTCGACGGTTTCACCGTGACGGTCGACGACCTTCTCTTTCGAGAGGTTGGCCATCATCGCCTTGGAGACTTCGTCGTTCGCCTTGGACCACAAGTCGATGACCTTGTTGTACTTCTCGCCCTGGGTGACCAGGCCGGAGGCGTACTGGCTCTCGATCTCTTTCACTTCGTCGGTGGCGGCACCGATGATGCGGGCTTTTTCATCCGGGATAACGAAGTCGTTAACACCGATGGAAACGCCGGAGATGGTCGAGTAGGCAAAACCGGTGTACATCAACTGGTCAGCGAAGATAACGGTCTCTTTCAGACCTACCACGCGATAGCACTGGTTGATCAGCTTGGAGATCGCCTTCTTCTTCATCGGCAGGTTGACGACGTCGAACGACAGGCCTTTCGGAACCACCTGGAACAGCAGCGCACGGCCGACAGTGGTGTCGACAATACGGGTGTTCTGGACGCTGTTGCCGTCACGGTCGTTCACGGTTTCAGTGATACGGACCTTGATCTTGGCGTGCAGCGCGGCTTCGCCGGCGCGGAATACGCGGTCGACTTCCTGCAGGTCGGCGAACACGCGACCTTCGCCCTTGGCGTTGATCGCTTCACGGGTCATGTAGTACAGACCCAGTACCACGTCCTGCGACGGAACGATGATCGGCTCACCGTTGGCTGGCGACAGGATGTTGTTGGTCGACATCATCAGCGCGCGCGCTTCCAGCTGGGCTTCCAGCGTCAGCGGCACGTGCACGGCCATCTGGTCACCGTCGAAGTCGGCGTTGTACGCAGCACAGACCAGTGGGTGCAGCTGGATAGCCTTACCTTCGATCAGTACCGGTTCAAAGGCCTGGATACCCAGACGGTGAAGGGTCGGTGCACGGTTGAGCAGTACGGGGTGTTCGCGAATCACTTCGGCGAGAACGTCCCAAACCTCTGGCAGCTCGCGCTCGACCATCTTCTTGGCAGCCTTGATGGTGGTCGCCAGACCACGCATTTCCAGCTTGCCGAAAATGAACGGCTTGAACAGCTCGAGGGCCATCTTCTTCGGCAGACCGCACTGGTGCAGACGCAGGGTCGGACCTACGGTAATTACCGAACGGCCGGAGTAGTCAACGCGCTTACCGAGCAGGTTCTGACGGAAACGACCTTGCTTACCCTTGATCATGTCGGCCAGGGATTTCAGAGGACGCTTGTTCGAACCGGTGATGGCGCGACCGCGACGACCGTTGTCCAGCAGGGCGTCAACGGCTTCCTGCAGCATGCGCTTTTCGTTGCGCACGATGATGTCAGGCGCGGACAGATCCAGCAGGCGCTTGAGACGGTTGTTACGGTTGATCACTCGACGATACAGATCGTTGAGGTCGGAAGTCGCGAAACGACCGCCATCCAGTGGAACCAGTGGACGCAGGTCTGGCGGCAGAACCGGCAGAACGGTCAACACCATCCACTCTGGCAGGTTGCCGGAGCCCTGGAAGGCTTCCATCAACTTCAGACGCTTGGACAGCTTCTTGATCTTGGTTTCCGAGTTGGTTTGCGGAATTTCTTCGCGCAGACGGCCAATCTCGTGCTCCAGGTCGATCGCGTGCAGCAGCTCGCGAACAGCCTCGGCACCCATGCGGGCGTCGAAGTCGTCACCGAACTCTTCGAGGGCTTCGAAGTACTGCTCGTCGTTCAGCAGCTGGCCTTTTTCCAGGGTGGTCATGCCCGGATCGATAACGACATAGCTCTCGAAATAGAGAACGCGCTCGATATCACGCAGGGTCATGTCCATCAGCAGGCCGATACGGGACGGCAGGGACTTCAGGAACCAGATGTGGGCAACCGGCGAAGCCAGTTCGATGTGCGCCATGCGCTCACGACGAACCTTGGCCAGGGCGACTTCAACGCCGCACTTCTCGCAGATCACGCCACGATGTTTCAAGCGCTTGTACTTACCGCACAGGCACTCGTAATCCTTGACCGGGCCAAAGATCTTGGCGCAGAACAGGCCGTCACGCTCAGGTTTGAACGTACGGTAGTTGATGGTTTCCGGCTTTTTAACTTCACCGAACGACCACGAACGGATCATCTCAGGCGAGGCCAATCCGATACGGATGGCGTCGAACTCTTCGACTTGACCCTGGTTTTTCAGCAAATTCAGTAGGTCTTTCAAGGCCTTTCCTCCTGGCGGAGCAGAGAGCGGGCTGATACAGCCCCGCTCTCGATCGCGTCACGTGTTATTCGGTTTCCAGATCGATATCGATGCCGAGGGAACGAATTTCCTTGATCAACACGTTGAAGGACTCGGGCATGCCCGGCTCCATACGGTGATCGCCGTCCACGATGTTCTTGTACATCTTGGTCCGACCGTTCACATCGTCCGACTTCACTGTGAGCATTTCCTGCAGAGTGTAGGCAGCACCGTATGCTTCCAGTGCCCAGACCTCCATCTCCCCGAAACGCTGACCACCGAACTGCGCCTTACCACCCAGCGGCTGCTGGGTAACCAGGCTGTACGAACCGGTAGAACGAGCGTGCATCTTGTCGTCTACCAAGTGGTTCAGTTTGAGCATGTACATGTAGCCAACGGTAACCGGACGCTCGAACTTGTTGCCGGTACGACCGTCGAACAGCTGCATCTGGCCGCTTTCTGGCAGGTCAGCCAGTTTCAGCATGGCCTTGATTTCAACTTCCTTAGCACCGTCGAACACCGGGGTGGCCATAGGTACGCCGCCCTTGAGGTTCTTCGCCAGGTCCAGGATTTCCTGGTCGGAGAAGCTGTCCAGCTCTTCGTTGCGGCCGCCGATCTCGTTGTAGATCTCGTGCAGGAACTTGCGCAGGTCAGCGACCTTGCGCTGCTCTTCGAGCATGCGGTTGATCTTCTCGCCCAGGCCCTTGGCCGCGAGGCCCAGGTGGGTTTCGAGGATCTGACCGACGTTCATACGCGAAGGTACGCCCAGCGGGTTGAGAACCACGTCGACCGGAGTACCGTTGGCGTCGTGCGGCATGTCTTCGACCGGCATGATCACGGAGACCACACCCTTGTTACCGTGACGACCGGCCATCTTGTCGCCCGGCTGGATGCGACGACGGATTGCCAGGTAGACCTTGACGATCTTCAGTACGCCCGGAGCCAGGTCATCGCCCTGCTGCAGCTTGCGCTTCTTGTCTTCGAACTTGTCGTCCAGCAGACGGCGACGATCAACGATGTAGGCCTGGGCCTTCTCGAGCTGCTCGTTCAGAGCATCTTCGGTCATGCGCAGCTTGAACCACTGGCCGTGCTCGAGACCGTCGAGGACTTCGTTGGTGATCTCCTGGCCTTTCTTCAGGCCAGCGCCGCCTTCGACGGTGTGGCCGACCAGGGCGGAGCGCAGACGCTCGAAGGTCGCGCCTTCAACGATGCGGAACTCCTCGTTGAGGTCCTTGCGGATCTCGTCGAGCTGGCTCTTCTCGATGGACAGGGCACGGCTGTCGCGCTCGACGCCATCACGGGTGAAGACCTGGACGTCGATGACGGTACCCTTGGTGCCGGTTGGCACGCGCAGGGAGGTGTCCTTAACGTCGCTGGCCTTCTCACCGAAGATCGCGCGCAGCAGTTTTTCTTCCGGCGTCAGCTGGGTCTCGCCTTTCGGAGTGACCTTGCCGACCAGGATGTCGCCCGGGCCGACTTCGGCACCGACGTAGACGATACCGGCTTCGTCCAGTTTGTTCAGCGCAGCCTCACCCACGTTCGGGATGTCCGCGGTGATCTCTTCTGGGCCGAGCTTGGTGTCACGGGCCACACAGGTCAGTTCCTGGATGTGGATCGTGGTGAAGCGGTCTTCCTGAACAACGCGTTCCGACAGGCAGATGGAGTCTTCGAAGTTGAAGCCGTTCCATGCCATGAAGGCGATGCGCATGTTCTGACCCAGAGCCAGTTCACCCATGTCGGTGGACGGGCCGTCGGCCATGATGTCGCTACGCTGAACGCGATCACCCTTGCTCACCAGCGGACGCTGGTTGATGCAGGTGTTCTGGTTCGAGCGGGTGTATTTGGTCAGGTTGTAGATGTCGACACCGGCTTCGCCCGGTTCAACTTCGTCATCGGCAACACGAACCACGATACGGCTGGCATCGACGGAGTCGATCACGCCGCCACGACGAGCCACGACGCAAACGCCGGAGTCACGGGCAACGTTGCGCTCCATACCGGTACCGACCAGCGGCTTGTCGGCACGCAGGGTAGGTACAGCCTGACGCTGCATGTTCGAACCCATCAACGCACGGTTGGCGTCGTCGTGCTCGAGGAACGGAATCAGCGACGCAGCGACCGAAACTACCTGCTTCGGCGAAACGTCCATCAGGGTGACGTCTTCCGGCGCCTTGACGGTGAATTCGTTCAGGTGACGAACGGCTACCAGCTCGTCGACCAGCACTTTCTGTTCGTTCATGGTCGCCGAAGCCTGCGCGATCACGTGATCGGCTTCTTCGATAGCGGACAGGAACACGATGTCGTCGGTTACCACACCCTCTTTCACCACGCGATACGGGCTTTCCAGGAAGCCGTACTGGTTGGTGCGGGCATAGGCCGCCAGGGAGTTGATCAGACCGATGTTCGGACCTTCAGGGGTTTCGATCGGGCATACGCGACCGTAGTGGGTCGGGTGTACGTCACGAACTTCGAAGCCTGCACGCTCACGGGTCAGACCACCTGGGCCGAGTGCGGAGACACGACGCTTGTGGGTGATCTCGGAGAGCGGGTTGTTCTGGTCCATGAACTGCGACAGCTGGCTGGAACCGAAGAACTCCTTCACCGCCGCAGCCACTGGCTTGGCGTTGATCAGGTCTTGCGGCATCAGGCCTTCGCTTTCGGCCATCGACAGACGTTCCTTGACCGCGCGCTCTACGCGCACCAGGCCAACGCGGAACTGGTTCTCGGCCATCTCGCCGACGCAACGCACGCGACGGTTACCCAGGTGGTCGATGTCGTCGACGATGCCCTTGCCGTTACGGATGTCGACCAGGGTCTTGAGAACCTCGACGATATCTTCCTTGCACAGCACGCCCGAACCTTCGATCTCGGTACGACCGATACGACGGTTGAACTTCATGCGGCCCACGGCGGACAGATCGTAACGCTCGGCGCTGAAGAACAGGTTGTTGAACAGGGTTTCGGCGGCATCCTTGGTTGGCGGCTCGCCAGGACGCATCATGCGATAGATCTCGACCAGCGCTTCCAGTTGGTTGCTGGTGGAGTCGATCTTCAGGGTATCGGAGATGAACGGACCGCAGTCGATGTCGTTGGTGTACAACGTCTCGATGCGAACGACCTGGGCCTTGGCCATCTTGGCCAGCAGCTCGGTGTTCAGCTCGGTGTTGCATTCAGCCAGGATTTCACCGGTAGCCGGGTGCACGATAGCCTTGGCGGTAGTACGGCCCAGGACGTAGTCCAGCGGTACTTCCAGCTCTTTGACACCGGCTTTTTCCAGCTGGTTGATGTGACGAGCAGTGATACGACGGCCCTGCTCGACAATCACCTTGCCGTTGCCATCCTGGATGTCGAGGACAGCGATCTCACCACGCAGGCGCTGAGGCACCAGTTCCAGGCTCAGGGTCTCGCCCTTAACGTGGAAGACGTTGGTGGTGTAGAAAGCGTCGAGCACTTCTTCGGTGCTGTAGCCCAGCGCGCGCAGCAGCACGGAAGCTGGCAGCTTGCGGCGACGGTCGATACGCACGAACACGCAGTCTTTCGGGTCGAACTCGAAGTCCAGCCACGAACCGCGGTAAGGAATGATGCGAGCCGAGTACAGCAGTTTGCCGGAGCTGTGCGTCTTGCCGCGGTCGTGATCGAAGAACACGCCCGGGGAACGGTGCAGCTGGGAAACGATTACGCGCTCGGTACCGTTGATAACGAAGGTACCGTTCTCAGTCATCAGGGGGATTTCACCCATGTAGACTTCTTGCTCTTTGATGTCCTTGATCGCTTTGTTCGACGATTCTTTGTCGAAAATGATCAGGCGCACTTTCACTCGCAGCGGAACCGCGTAGGTCACGCCGCGCAATACGCATTCCTTGACGTCAAAGGCCGGTTCGCCCAAACGATAGCCAACGTACTCCAGAGCAGCGTTGCCGGAGTAGCTGATGATCGGGAAAACGGATTTGAAGGCCGCATGCAGACCGACGTCACGGAACTGGTCCTTGGTCGCGCCCGCCTGCAAGAATTCGCGATACGAATCCAGCTGGATAGCCAGGAGGTACGGTACGTCCATGACGTCCGGCAACTTGCTAAAGTCCTTGCGGATACGTTTTTTCTCAGTATATGAGTAAGCCATCAGCGTTCCCCAGCTTGGTCACCTGCTTGTTTGGCTTCTCCCGACGGGAGCAGCCAGAAAATCGTGCAGACCCCTTGGTCTGCGCCACCGCCTCGGGTGGGTGAAGCACGTTAGAGGCACCGACCGAGCCGGTCGCCAATAACGGAAAAAGGCCGGTGGCAAAAGCCACCAGCCATCAGCCTTTCGCTTAACGCTTGGGCCGGAGACGCAAGGTCTGAGCTTACTTGAGCTCGACTTTGGCGCCTGCTTCTTCCAGCTTCTTCTTGGCGTCTTCAGCAGCTTCTTTCGAAACGCCTTCAGCAACAACCTGAGGAGCGCCGTCAACTTTCTCTTTGGCTTCTTTCAGGCCCAGACCGGTCAGTTCACGAACGGCCTTGATGACGTTGACTTTCTTGTCGCCAGCTTCAACCAGGACAACGTTGAACTCGGTTTGCTCTTCAACAGCAGCGGCAGCAGCAGCTGGGCCAGCGGCAACAGCGGCAGCAGCGGTAACGCCGAAGGTTTCTTCCATCGCTTTGATCAGCTCAACGATTTCCACTACGGATTTCTGGCCGATCGCTTCGATGATTTGTTCGTTAGTCAGAGACATGACTCAATTCCTGAATTGGGGGATAGCCTGCAGGCCATCGAAATAAACAAAAATACGCGAGAGATGAAGCGCTCAGCCTTAGGCTGCAGCCGCTTCCTTCTGGTCGCGAATTGCCGCCAGAGTACGAGCCAGCTTGCTGGTAGCGCCTTGGATCACGCTCATCAGCTGTGCGATTGCTTCGTCGCGGGTCGGCAGAGTTGCCAGTACGTCGATCTGATTGGCTGCGAGGAACTTGCCCTCGAACGCAGCTGCCTTGATCTCGAACTTGTCCTGACCCTTGGCGAACTCTTTGAAGATACGGGCAGCAGCGCCCGGATGTTCGTTGGAGAACGCGATCAGGGTCGGGCCGGTGAACACGTCGTTGAGGACACTGTATTGAGTGTCGGCAACGGCGCGCTTGAGCAGGGTGTTACGTACGACACGTACGTATACGCCAGCTTCACGAGCCTCTTTACGGAGTCCGGTCATTGCGCCTACTGTTACGCCACGGGCATCAGCCACGACAGCGGACAGAGCGACTTTGGCAGCCTCGTTGACTTCAGCGACGATGGCCTTCTTGTCTTCGAGATTAATTGCCACGGGTTTAACTCCTGCTTGTTACCGTTTCATCAGGCCAGAGCCTGATGTCGTTTTGGTGTCTGATTCGGTAAGGAACCGGGAGCACCATCTGCGTAGGCTTGAGGTTTAAGACTTGCGCCGCCTACGGTCTTGGATAGCCCCCGCCAGGCAGGGACCCCAATCTTTCAATGGGTGCAATCGCTTGCACCCACACATGTCTTACGCGTCCAGCGAGCTCTGGTCGATGACCAGACCTGGGCCCATGGTGGTGCTCAGGGTAACGCGCTTGACGTAGATACCTTTCGCGGAAGCTGGCTTGATACGCTTCAGGTCAGCGATCAGGGCTTCAACGTTTTCCTTCAGCTTGACGGCGTCGAAACCGATCTTGCCAACGGAAGTGTGAATGATACCGTTCTTGTCGGTGCGGTAGCGAACCTGACCAGCCTTGGCGTTCTTGACGGCAGTAGCAACGTCAGGAGTCACGGTACCGACTTTCGGGTTAGGCATCAGGCCACGTGGACCCAGAACCTGACCCAGTTGACCTACAACGCGCATTGCATCCGGGGAGGCGATGACTACGTCGTAGTTCAGGTCGCCGGCTTTCATTTCGGCAGCCAGGTCGTCCATGCCAACACGGTCGGCGCCAGCAGCCAGGGCAGCTTCAGCAGCTGGACCCTGGGTGAACACGGCAACGCGAACGGTTTTGCCAGTGCCGTGAGGCAGCACGGTAGCGCTACGTACGACCTGGTCGGATTTACGTGGGTCAACGCCCAGGTTTACAGCAACGTCAAAGGACTCGCTGAACTTGACAGTCGACAGCTCGGTCAGCAGAGCAGCAGCGTCTACAAAGCTGTAGGACTTGCCTGCTTCGATTTTGCCGGCAATAGCCTTTTGGCGCTTGGTCAGCTTAGCCATTACACACCCTCCACGTTAAGGCCCATGCTACGAGCAGAACCGGCGATGGTACGCACGGCTGCATCCAGGTCAGCTGCAGTCAGATCAGCGTTTTTGACTTTCGCGATCTCTTCCAGCTGAGCACGGGTAACGGTGCCAACCTTAACGGTGTTCGGACGAGCGGAACCGCTGGTCAGGCCGGCGGCCTTTTTCAGCAGAACCGAAGCCGGGGTGGACTTGGTTTCGAAAGTGAAGCTGCGGTCACTGTAGACAGTGATGATCACTGGAGTCGGCAGACCAGCTTCCTGACCCTGGGTACGGGCGTTGAAAGCCTTGCAGAATTCCATGATATTCACACCGTGTTGACCCAGTGCTGGACCAACGGGTGGGCTTGGGTTGGCCTGGCCGGCCTTAACTTGCAGCTTGATGTAAGCCTGAATCTTCTTAGCCATGAGCTACTCCAAAATCGGGTACGAACGCCAGATGGCTCCCCGGATGACTTGCGTTTTATCCCAGTGACGACAAAACCCCACAGCCTTGGACTGCGGGGTTGGGATGCTTGCCCAGCTAGACCTTCTCGACCTGGCTGAACTCCAGCTCTACCGGAGTAGAGCGACCGAAAATGAGCACTGCGACCTGAATCCGGCTCTTTTCGTAGTTGACCTCTTCGACCGAGCCGTTGAAGTCTGCGAACGGACCGTCGATAACGCGGACCACTTCGCCCGGCTCGAACAGCGTCTTCGGCTTAGGCTTGTCGCTACCATCAGCGACGCGACGCAGAATGGCGTCAGCCTCTTTATCGGTGATTGGCGCAGGCTTGTCGGCAGTACCGCCAATGAAGCCCATCACCCGAGGAGTATCCTTGACCAAGTGCCAAGTACCCTCGTTCATTTCCATCTGTACCAGCACGTAGCCAGGGAAGAACTTGCGCTCGCTCTTGCGCTTCTGGCCATTACGCATTTCCACTACTTCTTCAGTAGGGACCAGAATTTCGCCGAAGCCATCTTCCATGCCTGCCAGCTTTACTCGCTCGATCAACGAGCGCATGACATGCTTCTCGTAACCGGAGTAAGCATGCACAACGTACCAACGCTTAGCCACGGGTCACCCTTAGCCAACAATCAAGGAAACAATCCAGCCGAGCAGGGAGTCGAGACCCCACAGCAACAGCGCCATAACCAGGACCACAGCCACGACAATCAGAGTGGTCTGGGTGGTTTCTTGGCGAGTCGGCCATACGACTTTACGGATCTCGGTGCGGGCTTCCTTGACCAGTACGAAGAACGACTTGCCTTTCGCGGTCTGCAGGCCGACATAGGCAGCCACAGCAGCGATGACAAGCAGAGCAAGCACACGGTACAGGACCGGCGAACCAGCGTAGTACTGGTTACCAACAACCCCAACAACCACCAGCGCGACTACAACGAGCCACTTGAGAAGATCTAAGCGAGAGCCTTGGGCTTCAGTGTTGGTGGTCATCTACGAGGATCCTGTGAGAAGAAAGCCAGACACATCGAGTGAATCTGGCAGGTCAGGAGGGAATCGAACCCCCAACCTACGGTTTTGGAGACCGTCGCTCTGCCAATTGAGCTACTGACCTAAAACTTGAATCAGGCCGACCATTATGCCGACCAGACAGAGACATTGCAACAACTACAACCACTTAAAACAAAGGCGGATATTTGCATATCCGCCTTGTCTGTATGGAGCTCTTGAGCGGATTTGAACCGCTGACCTCACCCTTACCAAGGGTGTGCTCTACCAACTGAGCTACAAGAGCGAAACACCTTGCAAAACCAGCAAAACTTGGAGCGGGTAGCGGGAATCGAACCCGCATCATCAGCTTGGAAGGCTGAGGTTCTACCACTAAACTATACCCGCGGAGCCTGCTGCTTCCGCCTAAATTATGGTGGAGGGAGAAGGATTCGAACCTTCGAAGTCTGAGACGTCAGATTTACAGTCTGATCCCTTTGGCCGCTCGGGAACCCCTCCAATGTGAGGCGCATTCTACATCATGCTGAACCTCTGTCAAGCAATTTCTCATTTAAAATTATGAGGTTAGTTGCATTGACGCTGCTTCGTGGCTAATCCCTCAAGAGGTCTTCGCTGCGGAGCGGGCGCCATTCTATGCAAACTATTCGACACCTGCAATACCCTCGCACAACATTATTTTATGTTTTAACTCATTGAATTCCTTAGCAAGATTCTGCAGCTGCGCATCGTCCAGCAAACGCCGGCTCTCGGGGGCGACACGAACCCAGTAGCCAGGGGCATCAGGAACGTTCACACGCTGCACGCGCGCCTTGATATCCATGCCCTGCAGGCGCTGCTGAATCGACTGCGCCACCTCCTGGCGTGGCACGCCGCCCAGGTAAAGACACTCCGATTCACTTTCCTGGTCCTTCGCAGCCGTCTTGCGGGCACCGGCGCTGTCCGATTCGCTCAGCAGCTGGATATCCTGGTGGGCACTGCGATAGAGCGACAAGGGAGCCACCTCCTTCGCCTTCAGGGGCGCCTCCTGCTGGTGCCAGACGTAATAGACACCATTGAGCACCAGCAACAGCAGAAACAACCAACGCATAGAAACCTCAACTCAACGGGCAGGCTATCGCCAGGCCGACAAATACCAGGTCTGGCGCCCAGCAGGCGTCAGGCACCATCTCACTGACCAGCGGCGCATCGCCTCCGGTGAGAAATACTTTGAAATCACTCCCCCAGTATTCCCGGGCCTGCTGCAGCTGGGTCAGGATGAAACCACGCAGCATCAGCAAACAGCCACGCTCCACCGCCTCGACGGTTTCCCGCCCTGGAGCCAGGCTGGCCAACGCCCGCTCAGCCGCCACGTCGTCGTAGCGGATCCGTCGAGTATGGGTACGCAACTGGTTACGCATCAACTGCATCCCCGGACAAATGAAGCCGCCCAGATGCTGGCCGTCCAGCGCAATGAAGTCAGCCGTGACAGCAGTCCCCAGATCCAGCACCAGGCATGGACCGCCCGCGAGGTGGAAAGCCCCCAGCATGGCCAGCCAGCGATCGAGCCCCAGGCGCTCATGCTCCCGGTAGCCATTACGCACACCCGCCATCTCTTCGGCAGGACGCGCGCATATGACCTCGATGGCAAAGGCATCGGAAATCGCCGCCACGAGACGCTGGGTTTCCTCTTCGGTGCGCACGCTGACCAGGCGACACCAGGCCAGAGTCAAACCTGGCTCTTCACGCAGGCGCTGCAGCAACGCCAGGTCAGCGTCCACGACACCTCCAACCAGCACATCCTGGCAACTCGTGCGAATGACCCGCCACTTGATGAAGCTGTTACCGCAATCGAGCTCAAGAATCATCGCGCAACCTCAGGCTGAGCTCGCCACCACTGAACACCTTCTCGACGCCGTCGACCGACAGGCGCAGCGCCCCCTGCTGGTCGATCCCCAGCACTGTGCCATTGATGCTATTGACGCCGGCAACCAGGGACACTTCCCGCCCCTGCCAGAGATGATTCTGCTCCCACTCCGCCTGTATGGCGGCGAAGCCCGCCTCGCGATGCAACCGCAGGTACTCCTGGAGCTTTTTGCTCAGGGAAGAGATCAACTGGTTACGATCGACCGGGCGCCCTATTTCCGAGCGCACCGAAGTCCATGGCTGATCAATCTGCTCGGCTGCCTGCATGTTGGCGTTGACGCCGATGCCCAGCACCACATGACAGACATCCGCGGGATCACCGACCAACTCCAGCAAAATGCCGGCGATCTTCTTGCGCCCTATCAGGACGTCGTTCGGCCACTTCAAGCCGACCCCCGGCAGGCCCTGTTCACGAAGCGCATGCAGGACCGCGAGGCCGACCACAAGACTCAGCCCCTCAAGCTGACGCATACCACCGTCGATCCTGAGCAGCAGGCTGTAGTAGATGTTTTCCGCGAAGGGGCTGACCCATTGACGTCCGCGGCGGCCACGGCCGGACGTCTGCCGCTCGGCGACGACGATAAAGGGGGCAGATGCACCCCGCTCGACCAGGCGCAGCGCTTCGGCATTGGTTGAATCAATGGAATCGTAGGCATGCACTGGCCAGGCGGGGGAAGGCCCGGCAGCGACGATTTTCTGCGCATCGAGCAAAACAAGAGGAGAGGCCAGCTGGTAGCCGCGACCACGAACCTTGTGGATCGACAGCCCGAGCTCCACTTCCAGCTGCTGAAGTTGCTTCCACACCGCGCTGCGACTCACGCCCAACGCAGCGCCGAGCGCCTCCCCGGAGTGAAACCGGCCATCTTTCAGGAGTTCTAACAGAGTCAGCATGCAGTTCTCGCCTCACAATGAGGCACGCATGATAGCCATGAGCCGGTTCATTGCATAGAAAACATGCCCCCCCTGTGACGCGGAGCGTCGGTGGATGCATTCCCACGCGGAGCGTGGGAACGATCGGTGGCCAGCGGGCTGGAGCTTTTGAGGCGTCTGCGGCATCGATCGCCAGCAAGCCGGCGCCTGCAGGTACAGGAACGAATCATCGTCGCCCCTTCCCCATGATCCCCGATCCCTGGTCTCTGATCCCCGATCCTGACCCCTGCCCCCCTGATCGTTGATCCCCGATCCCTGACCCTGATCCTTGACCCCTGCCCCCCGATCGTTCCCACGCTCTGCGTGGGAATGCATCCCAGGACGCTCCGCGTCCGCTTCCAAACGCCAGAAAAGACAAAACCCCAACTGCTTTCGCAATTGGGGTTTCGGAATTTAATCTTGACGATGACCTACTCTCACATGGGGAAACCCCACACTACCATCGGCGATGCATCGTTTCACTTCTGAGTTCGGGATGGGATCAGGTGGTTCCAATGCTCTATGGTCGTCAAGAAATTCTGTAGCCGGCTCGTTGTTTGGGCAACGCTCCAGCGAATCGGGTATGTGACAGTCTTCGGTGCTTTGTGCGTGGCAAACTTTCGGTTCACTTCGTCTTCATACACCGCAATCTGCTTCGTTTCGCAAATTGCTTGGGTGTTATATGGTCAAGCCTCACGGGCAATTAGTATGGGTTAGCTCAACGCCTCACAGCGCTTACACACCCCACCTATCAACGTCGTAGTCTTCGACGGCCCTTCAGGGAACTCAAGGTTCCAGTGAGATCTCATCTTGAGGCAAGTTTCCCGCTTAGATGCTTTCAGCGGTTATCTTTTCCGAACATAGCTACCCGGCAATGCCACTGGCGTGACAACCGGAACACCAGAGGTTCGTCCACTCCGGTCCTCTCGTACTAGGAGCAGCCCCTCTCAAATCTCAAACGTCCACGGCAGATAGGGACCGAACTGTCTCACGACGTTCTAAACCCAGCTCGCGTACCACTTTAAATGGCGAACAGCCATACCCTTGGGACCGGCTTCAGCCCCAGGATGTGATGAGCCGACATCGAGGTGCCAAACACCGCCGTCGATATGAACTCTTGGGCGGTATCAGCCTGTTATCCCCGGAGTACCTTTTATCCGTTGAGCGATGGCCCTTCCATACAGAACCACCGGATCACTAAGACCTACTTTCGTACCTGCTCGACGTGTCTGTCTCGCAGTCAAGCGCGCTTTTGCCTTTATACTCTGCGACCGATTTCCGACCGGTCTGAGCGCACCTTCGTACTCCTCCGTTACTCTTTAGGAGGAGACCGCCCCAGTCAAACTACCCACCATACACTGTCCTCGATCCGGATAACGGACCTGAGTTAGAACCTCAAAGTTGCCAGGGTGGTATTTCAAGAATGGCTCCACGCAAACTGGCGTTCACGCTTCAAAGCCTCCCACCTATCCTACACAAGCAAATTCAAAGTCCAGTGCAAAGCTATAGTAAAGGTTCACGGGGTCTTTCCGTCTAGCCGCGGATACACTGCATCTTCACAGCGATTTCAATTTCACTGAGTCTCGGGTGGAGACAGCGCCGCCATCGTTACGCCATTCGTGCAGGTCGGAACTTACCCGACAAGGAATTTCGCTACCTTAGGACCGTTATAGTTACGGCCGCCGTTTACCGGGGCTTCGATCAAGAGCTTCGCTTTCGCTAACCCCATCAATTAACCTTCCGGCACCGGGCAGGCGTCACACCCTATACGTCCACTTTCGTGTTTGCAGAGTGCTGTGTTTTTAATAAACAGTCGCAGCGGCCTGGTATCTTCGACCGGCATGGGCTTACGGAGCAAGTCCTTCACCCTCACCGGCGCACCTTCTCCCGAAGTTACGGTGCCATTTTGCCTAGTTCCTTCACCCGAGTTCTCTCAAGCGCCTTGGTATTCTCTACCTAACCACCTGTGTCGGTTTGGGGTACGGTTCCTGGTTATCTGAAGCTTAGAAGCTTTTCTTGGAAGCATGGCATCAACCACTTCGCGTCCTAAAGGACACTCGTCATCAGCTCTCGGCCTTAAGATCCCGGATTTACCTAAGATCTCAGCCTACCACCTTAAACTTGGACAACCAACGCCAAGCTGGCCTAGCCTTCTCCGTCCCTCCATCGCAATAACCAGAAGTACAGGAATATTAACCTGTTTTCCATCGACTACGCTTTTCAGCCTCGCCTTAGGGACCGACTAACCCTGCGTCGATTAACGTTGCGCAGGAAACCTTGGTCTTTCGGCGTGGGTGTTTTTCACACCCATTGTCGTTACTCATGTCAGCATTCGCACTTCTGATACCTCCAGCAAGCTTCTCAACTCACCTTCACAGGCTTACAGAACGCTCCTCTACCGCATCACTTACGTGATACCCGTAGCTTCGGTGCATGGTTTGAGCCCCGTTACATCTTCCGCGCAGGCCGACTCGACTAGTGAGCTATTACGCTTTCTTTAAAGGGTGGCTGCTTCTAAGCCAACCTCCTAGCTGTCTAAGCCTTCCCACATCGTTTCCCACTTAACCATGACTTTGGGACCTTAGCTGACGGTCTGGGTTGTTTCCCTTTTCACGACGGACGTTAGCACCCGCCGTGTGTCTCCCACGCTCGGCACTTCCAGGTATTCGGAGTTTGCATCGGTTTGGTAAGTCGGGATGACCCCCTAGCCGAAACAGTGCTCTACCCCCTGGAGTGATACGTGAGGCGCTACCTAAATAGCTTTCGAGGAGAACCAGCTATCTCCGAGCTTGATTAGCCTTTCACTCCGATCCACAGGTCATCCGCTAACTTTTCAACGGTAGTCGGTTCGGTCCTCCAGTCAGTGTTACCTAACCTTCAACCTGCCCATGGATAGATCGCCCGGTTTCGGGTCTATACCCAGCGACTAAGCGCCCTATTAAGACTCGCTTTCGCTACGCCTCCCCTATTCGGTTAAGCTCGCCACTGAATATAAGTCGCTGACCCATTATACAAAAGGTACGCAGTCACAGAACAAAGTCTGCTCCCACTGCTTGTACGCATACGGTTTCAGGATCTATTTCACTCCCCTCTCCGGGGTTCTTTTCGCCTTTCCCTCACGGTACTAGTTCACTATCGGTCAGTCAGTAGTATTTAGCCTTGGAGGATGGTCCCCCCATATTCAGACAAGGTTTCTCGTGCCCCGTCCTACTCGATTTCATGACTAAGAGACTTTCGCGTACAGGGCTATCACCCACTATGGCCGCACTTTCCAGAGCGTTCCGCTAATCTCAAAGCCACTTAAGGGCTGGTCCCCGTTCGCTCGCCACTACTAAGGGAATCTCGGTTGATTTCTTTTCCTCAGGGTACTTAGATGTTTCAGTTCCCCTGGTTCGCCTCTTGCACCTATGTATTCAGTGCAAGATAACCAGCTTATGCTGGTTGGGTTCCCCCATTCAGAGATCTCCGGATCAAAGTCTGTTTGCCGACTCCCCGAAGCTTATCGCAGGCTACCACGTCTTTCATCGCCTCTGACTGCCAAGGCATCCACCGTATGCGCTTCTTCACTTGACCATATAACCCCAAGCAATCTGGTTATACTATGAAGACGACATTCGCCGAAAATTTGCCGCTCAATTAAGAGTACTCACAAATTTTACCTTAGCCTGATCCACTACCAGTGAAAGTAGTGTTCAGTCTTCTTTCTATCACATACCCAAATTTTTAAAGAACGATTCTGATAAAGTTCAGAAATCAATATTCGTCATCGAATATTCATTTCTAAGCTCTACGATCTGGCCAACTGCATGGTGGAGCTGAATATGGTGGAGCCAAGCGGGATCGAACCGCTGACCTCCTGCGTGCAAGGCAGGCGCTCTCCCAGCTGAGCTATGGCCCCGTATCGACTACAGGGTGCACCAGGTAATTGGTGGGTCTGGGCAGATTCGAACTGCCGACCTCACCCTTATCAGGGGTGCGCTCTAACCAACTGAGCTACAGACCCAATCGTCTTCTTCAATGAATCAAGCAATTCGTGTGGGAACTTATGGTGCAGCTGATGTCGTCGATTAAGGAGGTGATCCAGCCGCAGGTTCCCCTACGGCTACCTTGTTACGACTTCACCCCAGTCATGAATCACACCGTGGTAACCGTCCTCCCGAAGGTTAGACTAGCTACTTCTGGTGCAACCCACTCCCATGGTGTGACGGGCGGTGTGTACAAGGCCCGGGAACGTATTCACCGCGACATTCTGATTCGCGATTACTAGCGATTCCGACTTCACGCAGTCGAGTTGCAGACTGCGATCCGGACTACGATCGGTTTTGTGGGATTAGCTCCACCTCGCGGCTTGGCAACCCTCTGTACCGACCATTGTAGCACGTGTGTAGCCCAGGCCGTAAGGGCCATGATGACTTGACGTCATCCCCACCTTCCTCCGGTTTGTCACCGGCAGTCTCCTTAGAGTGCCCACCATAACGTGCTGGTAACTAAGGACAAGGGTTGCGCTCGTTACGGGACTTAACCCAACATCTCACGACACGAGCTGACGACAGCCATGCAGCACCTGTGTCAGAGTTCCCGAAGGCACCAATCCATCTCTGGAAAGTTCTCTGCATGTCAAGGCCTGGTAAGGTTCTTCGCGTTGCTTCGAATTAAACCACATGCTCCACCGCTTGTGCGGGCCCCCGTCAATTCATTTGAGTTTTAACCTTGCGGCCGTACTCCCCAGGCGGTCAACTTAATGCGTTAGCTGCGCCACTAAAGTCTCAAGGACCCCAACGGCTAGTTGACATCGTTTACGGCGTGGACTACCAGGGTATCTAATCCTGTTTGCTCCCCACGCTTTCGCACCTCAGTGTCAGTATCAGTCCAGGTGGTCGCCTTCGCCACTGGTGTTCCTTCCTATATCTACGCATTTCACCGCTACACAGGAAATTCCACCACCCTCTACCATACTCTAGCTCGCCAGTTTTGGATGCAGTTCCCAGGTTGAGCCCGGGGATTTCACATCCAACTTAACGAACCACCTACGCGCGCTTTACGCCCAGTAATTCCGATTAACGCTTGCACCCTCTGTATTACCGCGGCTGCTGGCACAGAGTTAGCCGGTGCTTATTCTGTCGGTAACGTCAAAATTGCACGGTATTAACGTACAACCCTTCCTCCCAACTTAAAGTGCTTTACAATCCGAAGACCTTCTTCACACACGCGGCATGGCTGGATCAGGCTTTCGCCCATTGTCCAATATTCCCCACTGCTGCCTCCCGTAGGAGTCTGGACCGTGTCTCAGTTCCAGTGTGACTGATCATCCTCTCAGACCAGTTACGGATCGTCGCCTAGGTGAGCCATTACCTCACCTACTAGCTAATCCGACCTAGGCTCATCTGATAGCGCAAGGCCCGAAGGTCCCCTGCTTTCTCCCGTAGGACGTATGCGGTATTAGCGTTCCTTTCGAAACGTTGTCCCCCACTACCAGGCAGATTCCTAGGCATTACTCACCCGTCCGCCGCTGAATCGAAGAGCAAGCTCCTCTCATCCGCTCGACTTGCATGTGTTAGGCCTGCCGCCAGCGTTCAATCTGAGCCATGATCAAACTCTTCAGTTCAATACTGCTTGGGTTTTGAGAAAACCCTAAACTTGGCTCAGCATACTCAAATGACTCATTTGATTTCTCGCATGGCCACTTGCGCTGCTGATAATCTAGTGACTATTCAGTCTTACACCACAAGCACCCACACGAATTGCTTGATTCAGTTGTTAAAGATCGTTTGGCGAGCTGTTCGCTCAACCGAGGCGCGCATTCTACAGCAGCCTCATTTGCTGTCAAGTGATTTTTTTCAGAAGCTTTCAGAATTTCTTCTTCAACTTCAACCACTTGCGCTTCCGATCTCTCGTTAGCGGGAGGCGAATTCTACAGCGTTACACGCTGCTGTCAACACCTCTTTTACAGCCATTTCCGTGTTTCGATGATTTGAAACTGCGCTGCCTGAAACCTGATAACTCATTGAATCTCAAGGAGTTTTCCGTTCAGTCCGCGCCGGAAGTGGGGCGCATTATAGGCCCCTGAGAAACAGCGTCAACCGTTATTTTCAGATTTCTGTCATAAAGGTCAAAAGATGAACTCGGACCTTGTAGAAGCCGGCTTGCTGGCGATGGCGGCCTCTCTATAGCCAGAGACCTAACTGGATGGCCGCCTGCGATGGATCGCCAGCAAGCCGGTTCCCACAAAAGCAAAATCAACATCAAGAGCAAAAGCCAACAAGCAGAAAGCCGGCCCAGAGGCCGGCTTTCTTATCTGACTCTGAAGCAGCAGTTATTCAGCTTTCAGAGTGATCCGGGCAAATGCCTTCTTGCCCGCCTGGCAAACATGGGTAGCACCCAGCTTGAAGATAAAGGCGCGATCGACCACCTCGCCATCCACCCGCACACCACCGGAACCCAGCAGGTCACGAGCGATCGCCGAGTTCTTGACCAGACCCGCCTTGTTGAGGATCGCCGCGATCGGCATGTCTTCAGCCGCAGCCAGCTCGATTTCCGGCAGATCTTCCGGCAGCTCGCCATCC
Source organism: Pseudomonas vanderleydeniana (assembly GCF_014268755.2). Taxonomy (NCBI): domain Bacteria; kingdom Pseudomonadati; phylum Pseudomonadota; class Gammaproteobacteria; order Pseudomonadales; family Pseudomonadaceae; genus Pseudomonas; species Pseudomonas vanderleydeniana. Next base: position 6,553,460 of record NZ_CP077093.1, read on the forward strand.
TTCATGCGGTTACCTGCACCGCGATGGGCATTGGCAGCGGCCTCTTCACCATGGAAGCGAGCGACGATCTCTTCAGCCAGCAGGATCTTGATGTCACGCGGGTTGGCCCCCGCCTCGACATCCTTGCGCAGCTGGTTGATCTCATCCATCGAGCGGAAGCTCAGCAGCTCGAAGTAGCGCCACATCAGCGCATCCGGAATCGATACCAACTTGCCGTACATCACGCCCGGCGCCTCCTGGATACCGACATAGTTACCCAGGGACTTGGACATCTTCTTCACGCCATCCAGACCTTCGAGCAACGGCATGGTGAGGATGCACTGCGCTTCCTGCCCATAGGAGCGCTGCAACTCACGCCCCATCAACAGATTGAACTTCTGGTCGGTACCACCCAGCTCGACATCGGCACGCAAGGCCACCGAGTCATAACCCTGCACCAGCGGATAGAGGAACTCATGGATCGCGATCGGCTGCTTGGAGCTGTAGCGCTTGTCGAAGTCGTCACGCTCGAGCATCCGGGCCACGGTGTACTGCGAAGTAAGGCGAATGAAATCCGCCGGCCCCATCTCGTCCATCCAGGTGGAGTTGAACGCCACCTCGGTCTTGGCCGGATCGAGAATCTTGAACACCTGGGATTTATAGGTCTCGGCGTTATCGAGCACCTGCTCACGCGTCAGCGGGGGACGCGTTGCGCTCTTGCCACTCGGGTCACCGATCATGCCGGTGAAGTCGCCGATCAGGAAAATGACCTGGTGCCCCAGATCCTGGAACTGGCGCAGCTTATTGATCAGCACCGTATGACCCAGGTGCAGGTCCGGCGCCGTCGGATCGAAGCCAGCCTTGATACGCAGCGGCTGGCCGCGCTTGAGCTTCTCGACCAGTTCCGACTCGACCAACAACTCTTCCGCACCACGCTTGATCAGCGCTAGCTGCTCTTCAACCGACTTCATAACCAACCTGCAAGGCTCAGATTCAAAGGGAACCAACCATACAAGATCGCCGCCCAAATACAAGTTTTGCCCGGCGTACGGCCAAGCTCGGGCCTGCCGACACATGACAGACTTGCTTCAGGGATGTTTTGGTTATATTTTATACAGTTATTTCATCTTCATCATGTCATTCATCTTTTCCAATTCATCTTTTTCAAAGTCAAATCACTCATGAGCACAGAACCGCCTAAAGCGCCGCCGCTTTATCCGAAGACCCACTTGCTGGCCGCAAGCGGGATCGCCGCCCTTCTCAGCCTGGCACTGCTGGTCTTTCCATCCAGCGATGTCGAAGCCAAAAAGACGACCCTGAGCCTTGAACTGGAAAGTACCGCCACTCAACTGACACAAGACAAAGACGCTGTAGAACTCGACCAAGCCACAAATGAAGGCAATGAATCGCCTTTCGCCCAGATCGAAGACAGCAGCGATGACAGCAAGAACACCGCCAAGAGCGAGCCTGCTCCTGCTGTCGAAGAGAAGAAGGCCCCCGGCCACCGCGAAGTGACCGTGGCCCGTGGCGACACGCTTTCCACCCTGTTCGAAAAAGTCGGCCTGCCAGCCGGCGCCGTGCACGAAGTCCTGGCCAGCGACAAGCAGGCCAAGCAGTTTTCCCAGCTCAAGCACGGCCAGAAGCTGGAGTTCGAACTGAGCCCCGACGGCCAGCTGAACAACCTGCACAGCAAGGTCAGCGACCTGGAAACCATCACCCTGACCAAGGGCCCGAAAGGCTTCACCTTCAACCGCGTGGTCGCCAAGCCCACCGTACAATCAGCCTACGTGCACGGCGTGATCAACAGCTCCCTGTCGCTCTCCGCCCAACGTGCCGGCATGCCCCACAGCCTGACCCGCGAGATGGCCAGTGTATTCGGCTACGACATCGACTTCGCCCAGGACATTCGCCCAGGCGATGAATTCGAGGTGATCTACGAACAGAAGGTGGTCAACGGCAAGACCGTCGGCACCGGCAACATCCTGTCCGCGCGCTTCACCAACCGCGGCAAGACCTATACCGCCGTGCGCTACACCAACAAGCAGGGCACCAGCAGCTACTACACCGCCGACGGCAATAGCATGCGCAAGGCGTTCATCCGTACTCCGGTGGACTTCGCCCGCATCAGCTCGCGCTTCTCCATGGGCCGCAAGCACCCGATCCTGAACAAGATCCGCGCCCACAAGGGCGTCGACTACGCCGCCCCACGCGGCACGCCAATCAAGGCTGCGGGTGATGGCAAGGTGATCCTGGCCGGTCGCCGCGGCGGTTACGGCAACACCGTGATCATCCAGCACGGCAACGCCTATCGTACCCTCTATGGGCACATGCAAGGCTTCGCCAAGGGCGTGCAGACCGGCAGCAACGTCAAGCAGGGCCAGGTGATCGGCTACATCGGCACCACCGGCCTGTCGACCGGCCCGCACCTGCACTACGAGTTCCAGGTCAATGGCGTTCACGTCGACCCGCTGAGCCAGAAGCTGCCGATGGCCGACCCGATCGCCAAGTCCGAGCGTGCGCGCTTCCTGCAACAGAGCCAGCCACTGATGGCGCGCATGGACCAGGAAAAAGCCACCAAGCTCGCCTCGGCCAAGCGCTAGATCATGGCGCTCTACATCGGCGTGATGTCCGGCACCAGCCTCGACGGGCTGGATATCGCGCTGATCGAGCTGGGCAGCGGCATCCAGTTGCTGTCCACGCACTACATCCCCATGCCTGACGCACTACGCGCCGAACTGCTCGGCCTGTGCGCCAGCGGCCCGGACGAAATCGCCCGGGCGGCACTGGCCGAACACAACTGGGCGACCCTCGCCGCCCAGGGTGTCAACGCCCTCCTCGCGCGCCAGTCACTGGCCCCCGAATCGATCCGTGCCATCGGCAGCCATGGCCAGACCATCCGCCACGAACCTGCCCGCGGCTTCACCGTGCAGATCGGCAACCCCGCGCTGTTGGCCGAACTGACCGGAATCAGCGTCGTCAGCGATTTCCGACGCCGCGATGTAGCCGCCGGCGGCCAAGGGGCGCCACTGGTCCCGGCCTTTCACGAGGCCCTGTTCGAGAAACGCAGCGGCAATGGCGCGGTACTGAATATCGGCGGGTTCAGCAACCTGAGCCTGATTGAACCCGGCAGGCCGGTCTCGGGCTTCGACTGCGGCCCCGGTAATGTCTTGCTGGACGCCTGGATTCACGATCAACGCGGCGAAAGCTACGACCGCAACGGCCAATGGGCCGCGAGCGGCCAGGTCGAGCCACAGTTGCTGCAGGCGCTGCTGGGTGATCCGTTCTTCCAGACCACCGGTCCGAAGAGCACCGGGCGAGAGGTCTTCAACCTGAACTGGCTCAAGCAGCACCTGGGACGCCTGCCCGCGTACGCTGCCGAGAACGTGCAAGCCACGCTGCTGGAGCTCACTGCGCGCACCATTGTCGAGTCGCTGACTCATGCCCAGGCCGCTACCGAGGAGTTGCTGGTCTGTGGTGGCGGCGCCCATAACGCGACATTGATGACGCGCCTGGGCCAGTTGCTGCCCGGCACCCGGGTAGCCAGCACCGCAAGCCACGGCGTAGACCCCGACTGGGTGGAGGCCATGGCTTTCGCCTGGCTGGCCCACTGCTGCCTTGAGGGCATCCCGACCAACCGCCCCAGTGTAACCGGCGCGCGTGGGCTGCGGATCCTGGGCGCGATCTACCCCGCCTGAATCCTGCAAAGCAAAACGCCGCGAAGATTCGCGGCGTTCGGGTCAAGCGCTTGGCAATCCGTCAGATCGAGAACGACGAACCGCAACCACAGGTGGTGGTGGCATTCGGGTTCTTGATCACGAACCGCGAACCTTCCAGACCTTCCTGATAATCCACTTCCGCACCGGCCAGGTACTGGAAGCTCATCGGGTCGACCACCAGGCTGACGCCCTCGCGCTCGACGATGGTGTCGTCCTCGGCCACATCCTCATCGAAGGTGAAGCCGTACTGAAACCCTGAACAACCGCCGCCCGTAACGAATACGCGCAGCTTCAAGCGATCATTACCCTCTTCATCGACCAGGCTCTTCACCTTGTGCGCCGCACCTTGGGTGAATAGCAAAGCCGTGGGGGTGAAGGATTCGACGCTCATGCTGACAATCTCCCGGCGTTACGCCGCCATAATGCGTGATGGCCTGCATTATCCGCTTCTCCTAGAAAAGCGGTCAACTATTGTTAGGGTATATCAATAAACCCGCCACGCCGCGCACCATGGAAAAAGGCCCGCATGGCGGGCCTTTCCGGTGAAGCGTGAACCGCGCTTAAGGCAGCATGCCGGCGTGGGACAGGCCCAGGCGCTCATCCAGGCCGAACAGGATGTTCAGGTTCTGTACCGCCTGGCCCGAAGCGCCCTTGACCAGGTTGTCGATCACCGACAGCACCACCACCAGGTCGCCGTCCTGTGGACGGTGCACGGCGATCCGGCAGACGTTCGCGCCACGCACGCTGCGGGTCTCCGGGTGGCTGCCAGCTGGCATCACGTCAACGAAAGGCTCGTTGGCATAACGCTTCTCGAACAACGCCTGCAGATCGACGGAACGGTCCGCCACGGTCGCGTAGAGCGTGGAGTGAATGCCGCGGATCATCGGCGTCAGGTGCGGAACGAAGGTCAGGCCAACCTCCTTGCCAGCGGCGCGACGCAGGCCCTGGCGGATTTCCGGCAGGTGACGATGTCCCTTGACCGCGTAGGCCTTGAGGCTTTCCGAGGTTTCGGAATACAGAGAACCGACACTGGCACCACGACCGGCACCGCTGACACCGGACTTGCAGTCGGCAATCAGCCGCGAAGCGTCGGCCAGGCCGGCTTCAAGCAGTGGCAGGAAACCGAGCTGGGTGGCGGTAGGGTAGCAACCCGGCACGGCAATCAGACGCGCCTGGCGAATTTTCTCGCGGTTCACTTCCGGCAGACCGTAGACCGCCTCGTCCAACAGCGCTGGCGCACCGTGCGGCTGACCGTACCACTTGGCCCATTCATCGGCGTCCTGCAGGCGGAAGTCAGCGGACAGGTCGATGACCTTGGTCCCGGCGGACAGCAGCTCACCGGCCAGGGCATGGGCAACGCCGTGCGGCGTGGCGAAGAAGACGACATCGCAGGCGCCCAGGGTCTTGACGTCCGGCACACTGAACTTGAGGCCATCGTAATGACCGCGCAGGTTCGGATACATGTCGGCCACGGCCACCCCGGCCTCGGATCGGGAAGTGATGACCACCACCTCTGCCTGCGGATGCTGTGCCAACAGACGCAGCAATTCGACACCGGTGTAACCCGTGCCGCCGACGATACCGACCTTGACCATGACCTGCCCCTCAACGAACCCACTGGAAAGCCCACGATAATAGGGCGCGCGCGGGCCTGCGACAACCGCCAAGGTGACGTGCGCAGGCTCAAGACTCTACTATTTGCTCCACCGTGAACCTGGGAATCATAAAAATGCTCTATCTGTGGCTCAAAGCCTTGCACATCGTCAGTGTCGTCTGCTGGTTCGCCGGCCTGTTCTACTTGCCGCGCCTGTTCGTCTACCACGCCCAGAGCGAGGACAGCATCAGCCAGGAACGCTTCAGCGTCATGGAGCGCAAGCTGTATCGCGGCATCATGGGACCGGCGATGATCGCTACGCTGATCTTCGGCGGCGCGCTGATCAGTCTCAACCCCGGCGCCTACTTCGGCCAGGGCGGCTGGATGCACGCCAAGCTGACCCTGGTCGTGCTGCTCATCGGCTATCACCACATGTGCGGCGCCCAGGTGAAGCGTTTTGCCCGTGGCGAGAACACCCGCAGTCATGTCTTTTATCGCTGGTTCAATGAAGTACCGGTTGTGATATTGCTGGCTATCGTAATTCTGGTCGTGGTCAGACCGTTCTAAGCCAATAAGCCGTCATTCCCGGAGTACCGCCCATGTCGCTGCCCGTCCTGCTCGAACAACGCCTGCGCCTGCCTGTCGTGGCCGCGCCGATGTTCCTGATTTCCAACCCGCAACTGGTCCTGGCCTGCTGCCGCAATGGCGTAGTGGGTAGCTTTCCCGCCCTCAACCAGCGCGAAAGCAGCGGTTTCAAGGCCTGGCTGGAGGAAATCGAAAGCGGCCTGGCGGAGCTGAACAATCCGGCGCCCTATGCCGTCAACCTGATCGTGCACAACAGCAACCCGCGGCTGCAGGCCGACCTGCAGATCTGCATCGAGCACCAGGTGCCGATCGTCATCACCAGCCTGGGTGCGGTCAAGGAAGTGGTGGATGCGGTGCACAGCTATGGTGGCCTGGTATTCCATGACGTGACCACCCGCCGCCATGCCGAGAAAGCCGCCGAGGCCGGTGTCGATGGACTGATTGCCGTCGCCGCCGGTGCCGGCGGGCATGCCGGCACCTGGAGCCCATTCGCCCTGATTGCCGAGATCCGCCAGTTCTTCGACAAGACCCTGCTGCTGTCCGGTTGCCTGAACCATGGCCACGAGATCCTCGCGGCGCAACTGCTGGGGGCTGACCTGGCCTATCTCGGCACTCGCTTCATCGGTACCACCGAGAGCCACGCTCCCGACGCCTACAAGCAGATGCTGTTGGATTCCCATGCCGCCGACATCGTGCACACCGCCGCCGTTTCGGGCGTGCCGGCCAGCTTCATGCGCCAGAGCCTGGAAAATGCCGGCTTCGATCTCGCCGCCCTGCAGGGCAAGGGTGAAGTCGACTTCGGCAGCAAGCTCAAGCCACTCAATGACGAAGCCAAGGCCTGGAAGACCGTCTGGTCCGCCGGCCAGGGTGTCGGCGGAATCGATGACCTGCCAGGCATCGACCAACTGATCGCGCGGCTCGACGATGAGTACCGCAAGGCCCAGAACCGGGCCGCACAGCTGTCGAGCCACTGGCCACGCTAGCGAAACCCTGTGGCCTGCAAGCTGCTTGCAGGCCTACACTACGCGCCATTCCATCAGTGCCGCGACAGGGACGCCCAATGAGTAACACCCGTTTCAAAATCGTATTCGACGGCACGTTGCTGCCCGGGGTGGAACAGACCACCGCCCAGTTCAACCTCGCCGAGCTGTTCAAGAGCGATGTCGCATCCGTCGAGAAGCTCTTCAGTGGCCGACCGGTTGCGCTCAAGCGCGATCTTTCAGCCACCGAGGCACAGAGTTATCTCGAGGCCCTGCGCAACACCGGGATCGACGCGCGCATCGTCGAGGAAGCACCGAACATCGAGCTGAGCCTGGCGGATGTCAACGAGCTGCCCGCCAGCGTGCCACCACCGACCCTCGGCGAGTCGGCTGCGCCCCATACCCCGCCGCCCGCTATCAGTGAACCGCGCCCGCCGTATACGCCACCGGCGGCCAGCACTGAGCCGCATTCACCTTATGCGCCACCGGCCGCCAATGTCGCAGATACCTTGCCCACCTTCGGGCCGCTGAAGGTGTTCACCCTCAATGGCCGGATCGGTCGACTGCGCTACCTGGCCTGGAGCATGACCGCAGCGCTGGCGACATTCTCCCTCCTGGCGATACTGATCGGCATCCTGAAAGGCGCAACGTTCTTCACAGGTCTTGTGGTGATCGTCGCCGTGGCTTTCTACATCCTCCTGACTATCCAGATAGCCGTGCAACGCCTGCACGATATCGGCTGGTCCGGTTGGACCTGGCTGCTCATGCTGGTGCCGTTCATCGGCTATGTATTTCCCTTCATCCTGATGTTCTATCCGGGCAATGCCTCGGCCAACCGCTACGGTGCACCGCCCCCGCCAAACAGCACTGCGGTCAAGATCCTGTCGATCGGGGCAACGCTTTTCGTCTTCCTGATCGGCATGGCAATCGGCATGGGCGCGTCCCATGTCAGCCCCTAGGGCACCACTCAAGTCGAGAGCAGCGCCAAGTAACCGTGGCCCCTGTAGACTATCGGCAAAATAAACAGCGCTGACCTTGCGACCTCCCTGTCCCAAGGCTCGGCGCCGTTGCCATGGAGAACTGCATGACCCGTTACGCCCTGATCACCGGCGCTTCCAGCGGTATCGGCCTGGCCCTGGCCGAAGCCCTGGCGCGCCGCGGTCGCAACCTGATCCTGGTTGCCCGCCAACGTGATCGGCTGGAAAGCATTGCCATCGAATTGACCCAGCGCTTCGGCGTCGAGGTGCTGTTCCGTGCCTGCGACCTGAGCGAGCCGCTGCGCCTGTCCGGCTTCCTGCTGGAACTGGAGGAAGGCACGCACCAGATCGATCTGCTGGTCAATTGCGCCGGCATGGGCACCAGCGGCCCATTCCTGGCCCAGGACTGGGGGACCGAGCAGGACCTGATCGAGGTGAACATTCTCGCCCTCACCCGCCTGTGCCATTCCATCGGTAACCTGATGGCGGTCCAGGGTGGCGGCCAGATCCTCAACGTCGCCTCGATCGCCGCCTTCCACCCGGCGCCATGGATGAGCAGCTACTACGCCAGCAAGGCCTATGTGCTGCATTTCAGCGAAGGCTTGCGTGAGGAACTGAAGAAAACCGGAATCAAGGTTTCGGTGCTCTGCCCTGGCCTGACCCGCACCGCCTTCTTCGATACCGCCCAATTGCAGGCCGACAAGCTCAAGCGCAGCAAAATGATGATGAGTCCCGAGGAAGTCGCGCTGTACACCGTGCGCGCACTGGACAGGAATCGCGCGATCATCATCCCGGGCTGGCGCAATCGCTGGCTCAGCCGCCTGCCGCGCCTGGGCAGCCGCTGGATGGTGCGCAAGCTGGCCGGCCTGATTACCCGGGCATATTGCCCACGCTGACACTTGAACTCGCGGGCCACTGCAGACAGACTCCGGCCCGTCCTCACTCAAATGGAGAAACCGTTGTGGATACTCTGTTCACCAAGATCATCAACCGGGAAATCCCCGCGAAGATCATCTACGAAGACGACCAGGTCCTGGCGTTCCACGATATTGCCCCGCAGGCACCGGTGCACTTCCTGGTCATCCCGAAGAAGCCGATTGCAACCCTCAATGACCTGACCGAAGGCGACAAGGCACTGGCTGGCCATATCCTCTTCACCGCCCAGCGCCTGGCGCTGGAGCTGGGTTGCGAGGAAGGCTTTCGCGTGGTGATGAACTGCAACGAGAAAGGTGGCCAGACGGTCTACCACATCCACATGCATGTGCTGGGTCAGCGCCAGATGAACTGGCCTCCGGGCTGATCGACTCTCGTTCGAGCCGGCTTGTCGACCGGGTCGCGGCACTTCGCCACACCGACAAGCCCGGCAGACACCTGCCGGCGCCACCTGCTCTTCCTGCCGATGACCCAGCTCAAACCTTCCGCGGCGGATTGGGGTAAACTGCAGGCCGAGATTCCTCCGGAGGTCAGCATGACTACCCAACGTCACTACTCGCCGATTGACCGCCTGCTGCTGCAAGCCGATGCCGCGATGCGCACCTTGCTCCCCTTCAGCGGCCAGCCGTACCGCCCGTCGCCGGCCATCGTCCAACCCGAAGCGCAGATGAGCGAGGAAGATACCCGCCACGTCGCCGGCCTGATGCGTATCAACCATACCGGTGAAGTCTGTGCCCAGGCGCTGTACCAGGGCCAGGCCCTGACCGCCAAGCTGCCCCACGTGCGTGAGGCCATGGAGCATGCGGCCGAGGAAGAGATCGACCACCTGGCCTGGTGTGAACAGCGTATCCGCCAACTGGGCAGCAGCCCGAGCGTGCTGAATCCGTTGTTCTATGGTTTGTCCTTCGGTATCGGCGCCGTCGCCGGGCTGATCAGCGACAAGGTCAGCCTCGGCTTCGTCGCCGCGACCGAAGACCAGGTCTGCAAGCATCTGAATGAGCACCTTGAACAACTGCCGGCCGAAGATGAAAAATCCCGGGCGATTCTCGAACAGATGCGCATCGACGAGGAGCACCATGCCGAGTCGGCACTCGACGCCGGCGGTTTCCGCTTCCCGGCGCCGGTAAAGTTCGGCATGAGCATGCTGGCCAAGGTCATGACCAAGAGCACTTACCGCATCTGAACCGACAGGTCACCGCCCCCGCTATCTTGCAGGAGCGTGGCTTGCCCGCGAATGGGCGCTTGAATTAGCCAAGAGCTTCGCGGGCAAGCCCTGCTCCTACAAACAGCGAGGGCCCGCCTGACGCATCAGCCCAGCTCGACGATCTCGTAGTCATGGCTGATGGCAACACCGGCGGCGCCGAGCATGATCGAGGCCGAGCAGTACTTCTCGGCCGACAACTCGATGGCGCGCTTGACCTGCGACTCCTTCAGGCCGCGGCCCTTGACCACGAAATGCAGGTGGATCTTGGTGAACACCTTCGGATCTTCGCTGGCACGCTCGGCCTCGAGGAACGCCTCGCAGCTTTCGACCGGCTGGCGCGCCTTCTTCAGGATGCTGACCACATCGAAGTTGCTGCAGCCACCCAGGCCCAACAGCACCATTTCCATGGGGCGCACACCCAGGTTGCGGCCACCGCTTTCGGGCGGGCCGTCCATCACCACCACATGCCCGCTACCCGACTCTCCGAGGAACATGGCTTCGCCAGCCCATTGGATGCGTGCCTTCATCGCCAAGACTCCACTGATAAAAAAGGGTCGCCAGCTTAGCACAGCACCACATGGCCCCAGGCGACGACCGGTTGGTCGGCCTGTTAAATTCCACCATCTCCACGCAGTACGTCTGTTAAGCTGACGCCAAATCGCTGGCGTTATGCCAGCTTTTTGGCTACGACTAAAAAAAAACCAAACCGTGCAGTCTTTCCAGGATACAAACATGGGTGCTCTGGCTTCCGCTTCCGCCTCCAAGATCAAGAACCTCGACAAACTGTTGATGCATTGCCAGCGCCGTCGCTACCAGGCCAAGAGCAACATCATCTGTGCCGGCGATCGTTCGCAAACCCTGTTCTTCATCGTCAAGGGATCGGTCACCATCCTGATCGAAGACGACGACGGCCGGGAAATGATCATCGCCTACCTCAACGCCGGGGATTTCTTCGGTGAGTTGGGACTGTTCGAGCAGGCCGGTGTCGAGCAGGAACGCAGCGCCTGGGTTCGCGCCAAGGTCGAATGCGAGGTGGCGGAGATCAGCTACGCCAAGTTCCGCGAACTGGCCCAGCAGGACCCGGACATCCTCTACGCCCTCAGCGGGCAGATGGCCCAACGCCTGCGCAACACCACCCGCAAGGTCGGCGACCTGGCCTTCTTCGACGTGACCGGACGTGTGGCCCGCTGCCTGCTGGACCTGTGCAAGCAGCCAGACGCCATGACCCACCCGGACGGCATGCAGATCAAGATCACCCGTCAGGAAATCGGCCGCATCGTCGGCTGCTCACGGGAAATGGTCGGTCGCGTGCTCAAGGACCTCGAGGAACAGAACCTCGTGCACGTCAAGGGCAAGACCATGGTGGTCTTCGGCACCCGCTAGGCGTCGAGCAAGCCTGCCAGCAGTTGCTGGTAAGAACCGGCCAACCGCTCAAGGAATAGCGGGGCCGGATAGACCTCATGCAGCGCGACATGGCTCGCGGCCCGCACCCGCTGCTCCAGGCCACACGCCTGGTAGAACTGATTGACCGCTGTCACCATCGATTCGCGCTCGTCGTCGATCAGCATCGCACCATGCACCAGCCCCACCGGTCGCGTCCCCCCCCGACTCTGCCGCCAGCGTTGAGCCGTACCGACCAGTTTGCGCCCATTGAGATTGACGTTGTACCGCCCGTCGCAGAACGCCCCCTCGATTTCCCCAAGGGAAGCGACGCCCCCCAGCTCATCCAGCGCCTCACAGATCGGTTGGCACAGGCGCAGATAGCCGGTTTCGATACGGTTCTGATCACCCTCGCTGCGCGGCGGCGCATAGACCAGGGCAATGTTCACCGTCGACGATGACTGTGGCACCGGCTCCCCGCCGGTTTCCCGCAGCAGCACGGGCCAGCCACTGGCCGCCAGGGCGTCACAGGCCGCCTCGAAACCGGGCAAGCGGTTCAACCGTCTCGGCATGACCAGCGCCCGATCACTGGGCTGCCAGAACAGCAGCCCCCAGTCCCGATCACCGGCACAGACTTCAGCCAGCAGATCCTGTTCGGCGCGCAGGCCGGCTTCGACGGTAAGGGCAACAGGCAGGGTCATGGCAAAAAGATCCATTTAGTCAGGCCATGAAAAAGCCGGCAATGCCGGCTTGTTCGAACAACAGGTTCAGTCGAGAGTGGAACCGGTGATCACCGGCGCGCCACGCTCCGGGAAGAACAGCCGCTGCAGCTCGTCACCCGGGTTCTGCGCACGCATGAACGCTTCGCCGACCAGGAACGAGTACACCTGGCTGATTTCCATCAGTTCGACATCGGCCCGGTTGAGGATACCGCTCTCGGTGATCACCAGACGGTCGCGCGGCACCATCGGCAACAGGTCGAGGGTGGTTTCCAGGCTGACGTCGAAGGTGTGCAGGTTACGGTTGTTGATACCGATCAGCGGGGTATCCAGGTGCTTCAGTGCCCGCTCCAGCTCGGCGGCGTCATGGGACTCCACCAGCACATCGAGCCCGACATCCTTGGCCACCGAGGCCAGCTCGGCCATCTGGCCGTCTTCCAATGCGGCAACGATCAGCAGGATACAGTCGGCGCCCATGGCCCGGGCCTCGACGATCTGGTACGGGTCGACCATGAAATCCTTGCGGATCACCGGCAGCTTGCAGGCCGCGCGGGCCTGCTGCAGGTAAAGGTCCGCGCCCTGGAAATAATCCACGTCGGTCAGCACCGACAGGCAGGTTGCCCCGCCCTTCTCGTAGCTGCTGGCGATTTCCGCCGGAATGAAGTTCTCGCGAATCACGCCCTTGCTCGGCGAAGCCTTCTTGATTTCGGCGATGACCGCCGGCTGCTTGCGCTTGGCCTGTTCGAGCAGTGCCTGGGCAAAACCGCGCGGCGCATCGGCGGCGCGAGCCCTGTTCTCCAGCTCGGCCAGGCTCACGCGCGCGCTGCGCTCGGCCACTTCCTCGGCCTTGCGGGCGAGAATCTTCTCCAGAACGGTTGGCACACTCATGCTTCATTCTCCTGCTTGAACACGGCGGTGAACGCGCCCAGTTCCTCGAGTTTTTCCCGGGCAAGGCCGGTGTGCAAGGCGTCATGGGCCAAAGCGACACCTTCCTTGAGGCTGGTGGCGATGTCGGCGGCATACAGCGCGGCGCCGGCGTTGAGCACGATCATTTCCGCAGCCTTCTGGCCGTTCTCGGTCTTGCGGCGTCCCAGCGCGTCGCGGATCAGCTCCAGCGAAGCCGCGGGGCTGTCCACCACCAGACCGAACAGACTCTGGCTCTTTATACCCAAGTCTTCGGGCTGAACCCAATACTCCGTTATTTCACCATTTTTCAACTCGGCGACGTAGGTCGGCGCGGCCAGGCTGAACTCGTCCAGGCCATCCTGGGAGTGCACCACCAGCACATGCTTGCTGCCCAGGCGGTGCAGGACTTCCGCCAACGGCCGGCAGAGTGCCTGGGTGAACACCCCCACCACCTGGTGTTTCACGCCAGCCGGATTCGTAAGCGGGCCAAGCATGTTGAACAGGGTGCGCAGGCCAAGGTCGCGGCGCGGGCCGGCCGCGTACTTCATCGCCCGGTGGTGAGTCTGGGCGAACATGAAGCCGATGCCGACGTTGTCGATGCAGCGGGCCACCTGGACCGGCGTCAGGTTCAGGTAGACACCGGCCGACTCCAGCAGGTCGGCACTGCCGCTCTTGCCCGACACCGCACGGTTGCCATGCTTGGCCACCGTGCCGCCGGCCGCGGCGACGACGAAGGCCGATGCGGTGGACACGTTGAAGATATTGGCGCCGTCGCCACCGGTCCCGACCACGTCGACCACGCCATCGAGGCTCTGCAGTTCGACCTTGTCGGCCAACTCGCGCATGACCGAAACCGCGCCGACGATTTCGTCGATGCTTTCGCTCTTCATGCGCATGGCCATCATGAAGGCGCCGATCTGCGCCTCGGTGCACTGCCCGGTCATGATTTCACGCATGACATCGCGCATTTCCTCGGTGCTCAGATCCAGGTGGCCGACGATACGGCTCAGGGCTGTCTTGATATCCATGAAAACTCCTTAGCGCACGCCGCCGGTCTGTTTGAGGAAGTTGGCGAACAGCTCGTGGCCCTGCTCGGAGAGAATCGACTCGGGGTGGAACTGCACCCCCTCGATGTTCAGTGTCTTGTGGCGCAGGCCCATGATCTCGTCGACCGAACCGTCTTCCAGCTGGGTCCAGGCGGTCAGCTCCAGGCACTCGGGCAGGGTTTCGCGCTTGACGATCAGCGAGTGGTAGCGGGTGACGGTCAGGGGCAGGTTCAAGCCCTCGAATACCCCCTTGCCTTCGTGGAACAGCGGGCTGGTCTTGCCGTGCATCACCTGGCGCGCACGCACCACGTCGCCGCCGAAGGCCTGGCCGATGGACTGGTGGCCCAGGCAGACCCCGAGAATCGGCAGCTTGCCGGCGAAGTGCCTGATGGCTTCCAGGGAAATGCCCGCCTCGGTCGGCGTGCAGGGGCCCGGCGAGACAACGATGCGCTCGGGCTTGAGCGCTTCGATTTCGGCCACGGTCAGTTCGTCGTTGCGCACGACCTTGACGTCCGCGCCCAGCTCACCGAGGTATTGCACGACGTTGTAGGTAAACGAGTCGTAGTTATCGATCATCAGCAACATGACAAAGGGTTCCTCAGGCGTCGGACGCGTGGGTTTGTTCAGCAAGGGCAACCGCACGGAACATCGCGCGACGCTTGTTCAGCGTTTCTTCCCATTCCAGCGCCGGCACCGAGTCGGCGACGATGCCGCCACCGGCCTGCACATGCAGCTCGCCGTCCTTGATCACCGCGGTACGAATGGCAATCGCGGTATCCATGTTGCCGTTCCAGGCGTAGTAGCCGACCGCGCCGCCATAGACACCACGCTTGACCGGCTCCAGCTCGTCGATGATTTCCATCGCGCGAATCTTCGGGGCGCCGGACAACGTACCCGCCGGCAGGATCGCCCGCAGTGCGTCCATGGACGTCAGGCCGCTCTTGAGCTGGCCGGTGACGTTGGAAACGATGTGCATCACGTTGGAATAACGCTCGATCACCATCTTCTCGGTGAGCTTGACCGAACCGATCTCGGAAACCCGGCCGGTATCATTGCGGCCCAGGTCGATCAGCATCAGGTGCTCGGCGATCTCCTTGTCATCCGACAGCAGATCCTCTTCCAGCGCCCGGTCGGCCTCCTCGGTGGCACCGCGCGGGCGGGTACCGGCAATCGGGCGGACGGTGATCAGGTTGTCCTCGACCCGCACCAGCACTTCCGGCGAACTGCCGACCACGTGGAAATCGCCGAAGTTGAAGAAATACATGTACGGCGTCGGGTTGAAGCAGCGCAGCGCCCGGTACAGGTCGATGGGGGCAGCCTTGAAGTCGATGGACATGCGCTGCGAGGGCACCACCTGCATGCAGTCACCGGCCAGGATATATTCCTTGATGGTATCGACCGCCCGCTCGTAGTCACCCTGGGTGAAACTGGAGCGAAACACCGGGTCGGCCGCCGGCGGGCGATCCAGCTCCAGCCCACGTCGCGGGGTGATCGGCTGGCGCAGTTGCTCCAGCAACTGTTGCAGGCGCGCCTGGCCCTGCTCGTAGGCATTCTCCTGCGTCGGGTCGGCAAGGACGATGGCGTGCATCTTGCCGGCCAGGTTGTCGAACACCACCACGGCGTCGGAGACCATCAGCAGGATATCCGGTACACCCAGCGGATCCGGGTTCGGGCACTTGCCCAGGCGCTTCTCCACGTAGCGGACGCAGTCATAGCCGAAGTAGCCCACCAGGCCGCCGTTGAAACGCGGCAAGCCAGCGATGGTCGGGACGTTGTAGCGCGCCTTGAACTCTTCGACGAAGGCCAGCGGGTCTTCGGCTTCGCAGCTTTCGATCTCGACACCGTCGTGGCTCACCCGGATCTGATGGTCATGCACACGCAGGACGGTGCGGCATGGCAGGCCGATGATCGAATAACGACCCCATTTCTCACCGCCCTGCACCGATTCGAGCAGGTAGGAGTTGGGTTGGTCGGCCAGTTTCAGGTAGATCGACAGCGGGGTGTCGAAGTCGGCCAGGGTTTCGCAGGCAAGCGGGATACGGTTGTAGCCGGCAGCGGCCAAACGCAGGAATTCTTCGCGGGTCATCATGTGCCTCGTGGCGTGAGGTTCAAACGGTCAGGTATGCAAACGCGCCGCACGGAGCGGCCAGATAAATGTCAGGCGCGCCAACGCCAACGGGCCAAGGCCTTGATGACTTTCATCCAGAGTTTGCGAGTGACCACCACGATGGCGTTTCCAGGAGGGGATTGAGTACAGTCCGCCGACATTAGCTCAGCGCCGCCCTCCAGGCAACCGGGAATCAGTGCGCGCAGGTCGTCGATGACCAGCGCCGGTTGTTCTTCGGCGATCGGCCGGCCATGGTTGTAACCATAACTGAGGGCCACGCAGGCCACGCCAGCGGCCCGGGCAGCCTGCACATCGCTGCGCGAATCGCCCACGAACAGGCTCTGCGACGCCGGGATACCGGCCATTTTCATGACGTGGAACAGAGCGGCCGGATCCGGCTTGCGTTGCGGCAGGGTGTCGCCGCCGATGATCCAGCGGAAGAACCGCCCCAGTTTCATCTCGTCGAGCAGCGGGGCAACGAAACGCTCGGGCTTGTTGGTGATCAGGGCCATTTCCACGCCCTGCTTCTGCATCCAGCCCAGGGCTTCGCGTACGCCCGGGTAGACGGTGGTCCGTTCATGGCCACCCTCGTAGGCCTCCATGAACAGCTCCAGGCCCTGCTCGGCTTCGCTGTCGCCCACCGCCGAGTGATCGAGGCCGCCAGCCAGCGCACGGCGCACCAGCACCGGAGCACCGTTGCCCACCCATTCGCGTACGGCCCCCAGGCCGGCAGCAGGCCGCCCGAGCGCGAGCAGCATCTTGTCGACGGCAGCGGCCAGGTCTGGCACCGAGTCGACCAGGGTCCCATCCAGGTCGAACATCACCAGCTTGGGCAGCCCTCCCGCAAAGAGCTGCTCGAAGGCACTCATGATCGAGCCAACGCCAGTTCGGCACGCATCTTCTGGATCACCTCGCGGTAGTCCGGAGCATTGAAGATCGCCGAGCCGGCGACGAACGTGTCGGCACCTGCCGCCGCGATTTCACGAATGTTGTTCACGTTCACGCCACCGTCGATTTCCAGGCGGATATCGCGACCGGACGCATCGATCAGCGCACGGGCCTCACGCAGCTTGTCGAGGGTGCCGGGGATGAACTTCTGCCCGCCAAAACCCGGGTTGACGCTCATCAGCAGGACCATGTCGACCTTGTCCATGACGTACTTGAGCACATCCAGCGGAGTCGCCGGGTTGAACACCAGGCCGGCCTTGCAACCGCCATCGCGGATCAGTTGCAGGGAGCGATCGACGTGCAGGGTGGCTTCCGGGTGGAAGGTGATGTAGGTCGCACCGGCCTCGATGAAGTCGCCGATGATGCGATCCACCGGGCTGACCATCAGGTGCGCATCGATCGGCGCAGTGATGCCGTACTTGCGCAGCGCAGCGCACACCATCGGGCCGATGGTCAGGTTGGGAACATAGTGGTTGTCCATGACATCGAAGTGCACGATATCGGCGCCAGCGGCGAGAACGTTGTCCACTTCCTCACCCAGGCGGGCGAAATCGGCGGAAAGAATCGACGGAGCAATAGCGAAGGGCTGCATGACGCACCTTATTGAACAGAATCACGGTGGCGCGCATTGTATACCTCATGTTTCGCCCAGCGCACCGTGACCGCGATAATTGGCCGCACATACAGCAGGCTTAAGCCTACGACTTTGGTCACCTCCGCGATATTACAGGCCCCTGTAGGAGCCGGCTTGCTGGCGATCCACCGAAGGCGGCCATCCGATACATCAATGGCGTCCGTGCGGCCGCTATCGCCAGCAAGCGGAGCGCCGCTCGGCCGGCTCCCACATTGACCGCGCCTGGCTCGGAAGGCCGCGAACCCTGTAGGAGCGTGGCTTGCCCGCCAATAGCCGCCTTCAGGCCTGGGTGGTGCGCAGTTTCTCGCTGCGCCCACGCAGCCATTCCAGGGTCAGCAGCAGGATCACCGAGAAGGCGATCAGCAAGGTCGCGGCAGCGGCGATGGTCGGGCTGAGGTTTTCACGGATGCCGCTGAACATCTGCCGTGGCAATGTTGCCTGCTCCGGGCCGGCGAGGAACAGCGTCACCACCACTTCATCGAACGAGGTGGCGAAAGCGAACAGCGCCCCGGAAATCACCCCCGGTGCAATCAGCGGCAGGGTCACCCGGCGGAACGTCGTCAGTGGCGAAGCTCCCAGGCTGGCGGCGGCGCGCACCAGATTGTGGTTGAAACCCTGCAAGGTCGCCGAGACGGTGATGATCACGAAGGGGACGCCAAGCACGGCATGCACCACGATCAGCGACGAGAAGCTGTTGCCCAGCCCCAGCGGCGCGAAGAACAGGTAGCTGGCCACGCCGATGATCACCACCGGCACCACCATCGGTGAAATCACCAAGGCCATCACCAGCGGCTTGCCGGGGAAGTTGCCGCGGGTCAGGCCGATGGCCGCCAGGGTACCGAACACCATCGCCAGCGCCGTTGCCGCCGGGGCAACGATGATGCTGTTCTTCAGGGCCCGCATCCACTCGGCGGAGGCGAAGAAGTCCTGGTACCAGTGCAGCGAGAAGCCTTGCAGCGGATAGACCAGGAAGCTGCCGGCATTGAACGACAGCGGCACGATCACCAGTACCGGCAGGACCAGGAACAACAGGATCAACCCGCACAGGATGCGCAAGCTGTAGAACCAGACCCGCTCGACGGGCGACATGTACGGACTGAGCATTTCGATTCTCTCCTTAACCCAGGCTCAGGCGGCTAGCGCCCACCAGCCGGCTGTAGATCAGGTACAGCAGTACGGTCGCCAGCAGCAGCAGGCCGCCCAGCGCCGTCGCCATGCCCCAGTTGATGCTGGTGTTGGTGTAGAAGGCGACGAAATAGCTGACCATCTGGTCGTTCGGGCTGCCCAGCAGCGCGGGGGTGATGTAGTAACCGATCGCCAGGATGAACACCAGCAGACAACCGGCACCGACACCGGCGTAGGTCTGCGGGAAGTAGACCCGCCAGAAGCTGGTGAACGGATGGCAGCCGAGGGAAATCGCGGCCCGCATGTAGGTCGGCGAGATGCCCTTCATCACGCTGTAGATCGGCAGGATCATGAACGGCAGCAGGATGTGCACCATGGAGATGTAGACCCCGGTGCGGTTGAACACCAGCTCCAGCGGCTTGTCGATCACGCCCATGGCCATCAGCGCACTGTTGATCAGGCCGCCCGACTGCAGCAGCACGATCCACGCCGCGACCCGTACCAGGATCGAGGTCCAGAATGGCAGCAGCACCAGGATCATCAGCAGGTTGCTCTTGCGCGCCGGCAGGTTCGCCAGCAGGTAGGCCAGCGGATAGGCCAGGAGCAGGCAGATCGCGGTGATCACCAGGCCCATCCAGAACGTACGGGCGAAGATGTCGAGGTAGATGGCCTGGTCAGGGGTGGCCGGGGCCAGTTCGCCGAGGTCGTCGATGCGGTGATCGACGGCCGCCAGCAGGTAATAGGGGGTGACACTACTGGTATTGCGCCGGATCGCCTGCCAGTACGCCGGATCGCCCCAGCGTTCGTCGAGGGCTTCCAGGGCTTCCTTGTAGGACGTCGGCTCAGCCTTGAACGGCAGCGAGCGGGCAGTCTTGGTCAACAGGCTGCGATAGCCGGCCAGCTCCATGTTCAGGCGCTTGGACAGGTCGCCCAGATTCTGGTTCTTGCGGGCTTCGCCCAGCTCTTCACCCAGGGCCTTGTAGGCTGCCTCACCGGGCAAGCCCTTGCCATCCCAGGCCGACACGGCCGCCACGGTGCGCGGCAGGGCGCTGATCACCTCAGGGTTGCCGACGCTCTTGTAGAGCAGCGCGACGATAGGGACCAGGAACACCAGCAGCAGGAACAGCACCAGCGGTGCGATCAAGGCCTGGGCCTTCCAGCGGTTGACCCGCTCGGCACGCGCCAGGCGCTGCTTCAGGGTGGGACTGGTCCCCTCGTTCAGAGGAACGGTGATGGCCATGACGAACTCCGGAAATCTTTGATCAATCGAGAATGCAGCGACACATCGGTGGCGAGGGGGCTTGCCCCCGTTCGGCTGCACAGCAGCCGTAAAACCATGCAATGCGGTGTACCTGATACACCACAGGCACCGGTTTCAGGGCCGCTTCGCGCCCCAACGGGGGCAAGCCCCCTCGCCACCCCGCTCACGCCTGCAAGAGGACGAGTCGGGGGTTACTTGGCAGCCCAGGCGTTGAAGCGCTGCTCCAGTTGCTCGCCGTTGTCAGCCCAGAAGCTGACGTCGATCTGCACCTGGTTGGCGATGTTTTCCGGAGTGGTCGGCATATCCTTGAGGATGTCCTTGGCCAGCAACGGTACCGCCTGGGTGTTGGCCGGGCCGTAGGCGATGTTTTCCGAGTAGGTCTTCTGCTGCTGTGGCATGACCGAGAAGGCGATGAACTTCTTCGCCACGTCGGCACGTGCCTTGTCCAGGCCCTTCGGAATGGCCCAGGCATCGAAGTCGTAGATGCCGCCGTTCCAGACCACCTTCAGGTTGCTTTCCTTCTGTACCGCGGCGATGCGACCGTTGTAGGCCGAGCTCATCACCACGTCACCCGAGGCAAGGTATTGCGGTGGCTGGGCACCGGCTTCCCACCACTGGATGTAAGGCTTGAGCTCGTCGAGTTTCTTGAACGCGCGATCCTGGCCATCCTTGCCGGCCAGTACCTTGTAGACGTCCTTCGGCGCAACGCCGTCGGCCATCAGGGCGAATTCCAGGGTGTACTTGGCGCCCTTGCGCAGGCCGCGCTTGCCCGGGAATTTCTTGGTGTCCCAGAAATCGGCCCAGCTGGTGGGGGCGGACTTGAGCTTGTCGGCGTTGTAGGCCAGCACCGTCGACCAGACGAAGAAGCCCACGCCGCAAGGCTGGATGGCGCCCTTGACGTAGTCTTCGGTCTTGCCGAACAGGGCCGGGTCCAGTTGTTCGAACATGTCTTCGTCACAGCCGCGCGACAGCTCCGGCGACTCGACTTCCACCAGGTCCCAGGACACGCTCTTGGTGTCGACCATGACCTTGACCTTGGCCATTTCACCGTTGTACTCGCCGGCGACGATCTTGCCGTTGCCCGCCTGTGCTTCCCAAGGGGCGTAGAACGCCTTGACCTGGGCCGCCTTGTTCGCGCCACCAAAGGACACCACGGTCAGGTCGGTCGCCGCCATGGCATTTGCCGCGCACATCAGCCCTACTGCGAGGGCACTGAATTTCAGGGATTTGAGCATTTATTCTTCTCTCCACGAGTGCAGGTTGGTGAAGCACGGGGCGATGGGTTCGCCTCTTGGGGTACAGCGATCAGCTGGCGTCGAGCACCGGGTCCAGCGCGCGAACGTGCTCGACCTGCCAGCCAAGGGGAACGACATCACCGACCGCCAGCGCCGGATCGAGCTCGGCGATGGGCTGTTTCACGAAGAAGTCGGTTTTGCCGCAAACCTCCAGGCGCACGCGAACGTGGTCGCCCAGGTAGATGAATTCGGCCACGCGGCCGGAGAAACGATTGGCGCAGGACTCACTGGAACCGTTGAGGCTGATGCGCTCGGGACGGATCGACAGGGTCACCGGCTCGCCGGTCTTGCCGACATTCACCGCCAGAGCCTCGACCTTCTCGCCGCGGCCCAGTTCGACCACGCAGCGATCGCCACTGTGGCTGTGCAGGCGTCCGCTGAGGCGATTGTTCTCGCCGATGAAGTTGGCGACGAAGGTGTTGCGTGGCTCTTCATAAAGCGTGCGCGGTGGCGCGATCTGCTGGATCTCGCCCTGGTGGAACACCGCCACCCGGTCGGACATGGTCAGGGCTTCGCCCTGATCGTGGGTCACGTAGACCACGGTCACGCCGAGGCGTTGGTGCAGGTGCTTGATCTCCATCTGCATGTGTTCACGCAGTTGCTTGTCCAGCGCGCCCAGCGGCTCGTCCATCAGCACCAGCTGCGGTTCGAACACCAGCGCCCGGGCCAGGGCCACCCGCTGCTGCTGGCCACCGGACAGTTGCGCCGGGTAGCGTTGGGCGAACTTGTCGAGCTGGACCATGCCCAGCACACGCTTGACCCGCTCGCTGATGTCGGTCTTGCTCAAGCCGCGCACGCTCAGCGGGAACGCCAGGTTCTCGGCCACGGTCATGTGCGGGAACAGCGCATAGTTCTGGAACACCATGCCGATATCGCGCTTGTGCGGCGGCACGTTGTTGATGGAGCGTCCAGCCAGCTGGATCTCGCCAGCGGTCGGCGTTTCGAACCCGGCCAGCATCATCAGGCTGGTGGTCTTGCCGGAACCGGAAGGCCCGAGCAAGGTAAGGAATTCGCCCTTGCGAATGTCCAGGTTGAGGTCCTTGACGATCAGGTTCTCGCCATCGTAGCTCTTCTGCACACCACGAAAGCTGACCAGGATGTCCTTGGCCCCAGCGCTTGAATCAACCTCGCTCATACCCACACCTTTTTGTTTTGACTGCCGTGGACTAAGCCTAGTGAAGGCTGCACACAGCGCAAATCGGGGGGTGTGAGAGATTGTCCTCAGCAGTCTGGAAGAGTTGTTGTAGGGATCGCCCTACAAGGATGACGCAATTGGATAAGCCGAGAAGCACTTTGCCATGACCGCCCGCATAACAGCGTCAGCCAACCGCCTGCCGCTGTCGCTAATGGATATGCCGGCGCTTTTCCGGCGGGCCCGCGTCAGAGCAACTTGTGCTCCATGGCGTACTTCACCAGCTCGGCCAGGGAGGTGATGTTGAGCTTCTGCATCAGCCTGGCCTTGTGGGTGCTGATGGTCTTGCTGCTCAGCGCCAGTTGCTGGGCGATATCGTTCACGTTGGCCCCCTGGGCCAGGCGCTCGAATACCGAGAATTCGCGTTCCGAGAGCAGCGCGTGCAGTGGCCGCGAGTCGGTCAGGCCGACCTCGAAGACCATCCGGTCGGCCAGCTCCGGGTCGATGTAGCGCCCGCCCGCCGCCACCTTGCGAATGGCGGTCAGCAGCAGGGATGGATCGCTGTCCTTGGTCGCATAACCGGCAGCGCCGATCTTGAGGGCCCGAGCGGCCATCTGCGCCTCGTCGTGCATCGACAGCACGAGAATGGCCGGCGGGTCGCTCAACGCGCGGATCCGCGGAATGGCCTCCAGGCCGTTGACGCCGGGCATCGAGATATCCAGCAGGACCACCTCGCAGGGCGTGTGCCGCAAGGCCTCCATCAGTTGCTCGCCATTGCTCGCCTCCCCCGCCACCTGCAGGTCCTTGGCCAGGCCGATCAATTGCTTGATGCCCTCGCGGACGATGGTGTGGTCTTCGGCTACCAGTACGCGGATCACGTTCTACTCCTGCTCGGTCAAAAGGCTCACATGGCCTGCGGCGGGTCCAACGGTACACGAACACTCAGGGTCGTGCCCTCGCCAACGCTGCTTTCCAGCGACAGGCTGCCGCCCAGCATCAGCACCCGCTCACGCATGCCGACCAGGCCGAACGAGGTCGGCCGGCCGCTGGACGCGGCGAAACCCACGCCATCATCGCTGATGGTCAGGCACAGGTCCTGCCCGTCGATCGCCAGCGTCAGTTCCACAGTATGCGCCTGGGCATGGCGCATGACATTGGTCAGCGCCTCCTGAAGAATCCGAAACAGCCCGGTGGCCTTGGCATCGCTGAGCGCCGGCAGGTTTTCCGGAACCTGCACCAGGCACGGGATCTGCGTACGGGCCTCGAAACGCCGGGCCTGCCACTCGATGGCCGAAGCGATGCCGGCATCGAGAATCGGTGGACGCAAGGCGGTCGCGACATCGCGCACCAACTGGAACAGCTGCGCGATCAGCTTTTTCATGCTGTTCAGGCGCTCGTTCAGCCCTGGGTCGAGCTGCGCATAGGCCAACTCGCACATGGAGGTCTCCAGCTTGAGCACCGTCAGCATCTGTCCCAGCTCATCATGGACTTCCCGGGCGATACGGGCCTTTTCCTCTTCGCGGACGCTTTCCAGGTGCGCCGACAGCTCGCGCAGCTGCTCCCGCGAGCTGGCCAGCTCCAGCTCGATACGCTTGCTTTCGGTAATGTCCCAGACGATACCGTCCCAGACCATCGTGCCATCGGCCAGGCGGCGGGTGATGGCCTTGATCTCGGCCCAGCGCTGCCGGCCGTCGCGGGTCATGATCCGCCCCTGCCATGCCCAGTCGCTGTCGGAATCGATCGCCAGGTCCTGGACGCGGTGATAGTCGGCGCGATCATCCGGATGGACCACGCTGCGCAGGCCGATCTCCTGCCGCCGCAGGGTCGCGGGCGCATGACCAACCAGGCTCTCGCTGCCCTCGCTGATATACGGGAAATACAGTTCGCCGGTCTGCGGCACCCGTTCCAGGCGGAACACCAGGCCCGGAACGTTGGCCGCGATCCCCTTGAGCCGGGCCTCGCTCTCCTGGAGCGCGGCCAGGGCCCGGCGTCGCTCGGTGACATCGTTGAGATAGACCACCAGGTACTCGCCATCGCGAAAGCGCAGGAAGCTGAGGGACACGTCGGCCGGCAGGATGCTGCCATCGGCTCGCCGGCATTGGGTCTCGAAGCTCTGCGGCGCCTCGTCGCTGGCCCGCGCGCGCTTCCACAGGTTCAGCCAGCGGTCCATGTGCAGGTTCGGTTCGAAGTCGATCAATGGCCGATCGAACAACGCACCCGGTGGATAGCCGAGCATCTCCTCGGCCGCCCGGTTGGCATAACGCACGTGGCTGTCCCAGTTGACCCAGAGAATACCCACAGTGCTCTGGTCAATGGAAAACTGGGTCAGGCGCAACGCCTCCTCGCTGGCTTCGCGCCGCGCCAGGTCCTCGCGGGCGGCGAGCAGGGCCTGTTCCAGGCTGCGCTGCTGGCGGCGCAACCAGAACACGATCGCCAGGCCGGCCAGGAACATCACGACCAGCAGCAGGCACAGGTTCTGCCAGAAGCCCGGTGACGCCGACAGGCGCGGATACTTGGGCTGCAGCCAGCGCAGATGAAGTTGGTCGAGGTCCCGGGCGGGAATCGCATGCAACGCCTTCTCGACGATCCCGGCCAGCTCCGGCCAGTCGCGTCGACTCGCCACCCGCAACAGTTGCGGCAAGCCGATATCACCGACCACCGCCAGGCCGGCAAACTCCTCCTCGCCGGACAGGCGACTGAGCTGTGCCTCATCGACCACCGCATAGCGGGCCTGCTGGCTCAACAATAGTTGCAAGGCCTGACGCTCAGCCGGCACGCCCTGCAGGTTGAGGTTGCTGTAGGTGCTGCGCAGGTAATCGGCGATGGCGCTGGGCATGCGCACGGCGACCCGGGTCTGGCTGTCGAGTTTTTCCAGCTCGACCGCGCCCGCACCATTACGCTCGCCGACCACCAGTTGCGGCACCCGCATGTACGGGTCGGAGAACAACCACAGGCGCAGGCCCGCCGGCGTCTGGGTCAACCCTGGTGCCATGTCGACCTCATCCTCCTCCAGCGCCTTCTCCAGTTGCGCCTGGTCGGGGAAATTACGCCAGGTCAACTCGACGTTCATCGCCTTGGCCAGCCACTGCATCAGCTCGACATTGGCCCCGGACAAACGCTGCAGGCGTCGGTCGTATTGCGCATAAGGCGCCTGCAGCACCAGGCCGACCCGCAGCTCGCGGTGTTCGTCGAGCCAGCGATGCTGCTCGCTGGAGAGTGGCAGGCCAGGCACCGGCGCAGCCCAGGCCATCAAGGGAAGACACAGCCAGCCGATAACCCAAAGACAGCAAAAACGCATGATTCGACTCATCCACACTGACAAATACTGACCAACCCATTAGGCTGCCAGGATTACCTCTGGCCTGGAAAATCCGATGCCCCTTGTCTACCGCTCGGCACTGCCTGCGCTGTGCCTGTCGATGATCCTACCGCTCGCCACACCGGTCCTGGCGGCAGACCCGGCACCTGCACCGGCGAAAGAAGCCGCAGCCGAAAAACCGGCCGAACGCCAGTCTCTCCCCGAACGCAGCCAGGAAGACGCCACCGCCCTGGAGCGGCAGTTGCCGCAACAGGAGCAACAACAGCTGCAGGCGGCCGGCGACACGTTCCTGGCCTTGTGGAAACCGGCCAACACGCCAACCCCCAATGGCGCAGTGATCATAATCCCTGGCGCCGGCGAAACCGCTGACTGGCCTCAAGCTATTGCCCCGCTGCGCAACAAATTGCCGGATGCCCGCTGGAGCAGCCTGAGTCTGACACTCCCGGACCTGCAAAGCGACGCCTCCCAGCCACGGGTGGCTGACGCCCCCAAACCGGCGGAACCGGCGACATCGAGCAACAGCAAGGACGCCAGCACCACCAGCAAGCCGATCGAACAGGCGGCCAGCGCGGAAACCGACACTCCCGACCAGGCCCCGGCCGCCACCGCCGAGGACCCGCTCAAGGGCGACGCCGAGCGGATTTTCGCCCGCCTCGACGCCGCGATTGCCTACGCACAACAACAGAATGCGCGCAGTATCGTGCTACTCGGCCATGGCACCGGCGCCTACTGGGCAACCCGCTATCTGGTCGAGAAAGCCTCGCCACAAGTGCAGAAGCTGGTGCTGGTGGCCGCGCAAACGCCGGTCAGCGCCAAGACCGACCTGGCACAGTTGACGCCCGAGCTGAAACTGGCCACGGCCGACTTCTTCTATCAGGACAAGACGCTGGATCGCAAAGCCGCCCTGTTGCGCCTGCAAGCCAGCAAACGGCAAAAGACCTCCAACTACACTCAGGTCGGGCTGAAAGCGATGCCGGGCAACCCGGGCCAGGAGCAGCTTGCTCGCCGGGTCCGCGGCTACCTGAACCCTCAGGACCAGGACAGCCAGTAACATCTGCGCAGGGGCGCCAACCCACTTGGAAGACGCCACGGGGCTGCCGGAAGCCTCGTGGCCAGCCCCTATCCCCGAAGCCTTTTCAGCTCAGCGAAAATCCCGCCGTTCACGGACCAGCGCGTAGGCCTGGTGCAACTCGCGAGTCTTCTCGGTCGCGTCCTGCACCTGGGCCGGCGTGGCACCGCTCCCCGCCACCTTGTCCGGATGATGGCGACTCAACAGGCGTCGGTAGGCCCGCTTGATCTGGGACGGTTCACTGGTAGCGGTCACCCCGAGGACCCGCAGGGCCTCCTGATAGCTGCCAGCGCTACTCATCAATGGCTTGCGGCTTGGCTCATAGTCGCCCGCCAGGGCCAGGACCTGCTGCGTCGTCCAGCCCAGCCACTTGCCCCAGAGCAGAATCAGCTCGCGCTCCTCCCGTCCGGTCCGGCCATCGGCCCAGACCATTCGCCAGCAGGCCCGCAACACCCCTTCGGCCGCATGGGGCTGGGCCTTGAGATGACGCAGGTAGCCACGCAGGCTGTCCTCCCCCGACTTGCCACGATTGAAGGCGGCAATCGCTCGACGCTGGGCCGCTTCGCCCATGTCCAGTTGACGCATTTCCTGACGCGCCTGCTGGATGTGCCCGTCGACCACGCGCCCATCGCTCTTGGCCAGGCGGCCGAGCAACACGAACAACAGCTCGTCATTGCGCAGCGCCGGCTTGCCCCCCAGGCGCTCACGCAAGTGTGCCCAGCTGTGCAACTGCAGGCGCCGGTCCAGCGCCTGCCCCAGCAATGCGCCCAACATGGCCCCCGGGATGCTGGCAATGGCAAAGCCCGCCCCGGCTCCAATCAGAGTCCCTGGCCACAACATATCAGTGTCTCTCTTCCAGCAGTTGCTCGACCTGCGCCAGGCGCTCCACGGTGCCGACATCCACCCAATGCCCTTCCAGGCGTTCGCCAGTCACCAACCCCCGGGCCATCGCCTGGCGCAGCAGGGGCGCCAACTTGAAGGCACCGGCGTGACAGCCGGCGAACAACTGCGGATGCAGTACCGAGATACCGCTGAAGGTCAGTTTGGGTGCATCCGGCTGGTCATCGAACAATCGGCCTTCGCGCAGCACGAAGTCTCCGCCTGCGGGGTGATGGGGCGGATTGTCGACCATCACCAGATGGGCCAGGCCATCCAGTGGACGCCGCAGCGCGGAAAAGTCGTAATCGGTCCAGATATCGCCATTGACCACCAGGAAAGGCTCGTCACCCAGCAACGGCAGGGCACGGAAAATCCCACCGCCAGTCTCCAGCGGCTCACCTTCCGGCGAGTAGACGATGCTCAGGCCAAGACGTGAACCATCGCCGAGGTAATCCTCGATCTGCTGCCCGAGCCAGGCATGATTGATGACGATCTCCCTGAAACCGGCGGCTGCCAACGCGCGCAGGTGGTAATCGATCAACGGGACACCCTTGGCACGGATCAGCGGCTTGGGCGTATGCAGGGTCAACGGACGCATGCGCTCGCCCTTTCCCGCCGCCAGGATCATCGCCTTCATAGCGCGGCCTCGGCAGGCTGGCGCAGGCTTGCGAGCAATTCACCCAGCTCGGCCAGCTCCGGCCGGCGCGCCAGCACCGCGTCTATATAGCTGAAGAACCGCGGCACATCCGCCAGGTAGCGCGGCTTGCCATCGCGATGACAGATACGGGCAAAGATGCCGATCACCTTCAGGTGACGCTGCACGCCCATCAGGTCGCTGGCCCGGTGGAACTCCTCGAAATCCGCCTGGACCGGGATACCTTGCTGGCGAGCACGCTCCCAGTAGCCCAGCAGCCAATCGGCGATCCGGGCCTCGGGCCAGCTGAGGAAGGCGTCCTTGAACAGACAGGTGATGTCATAGGTCACCGGACCGTAGACCGCATCCTGGAAATCCAGCACGCCCGGGTTCGGTTCGCTCAGCATCAGGTTGCGCGGCATGTAGTCGCGGTGCACCAGCACCTTGGGCTGCGCCAGCGCGCTGTCGATCAACTGCGTGCTGATGCGTTGCCACAACTCCAGTTGCCGCGGGCTGAAACGGGTGCCCAGCTCGTGTCCCACGTACCACTCCGGGAACAATTCCAACTCACGACGCAGCAGGGCGACGTCATAGCTGGGCAGCTCGGCATCCATAGGCAACTGCTGGAAGGCCAGCAACGCAGCGATGGCATCGGCGAACAGCGCATCGGCGTTTTCGCCGTCGATCACGTCCAGGTAGGTCCGGTTGCCCAGGTCGTTGAGCAAAAGAAAGCCGTTTTCCAGATCCTGAGCATAAATTTCCGGTACGTTGATACCGGATTTCGCCAGCAAATGGGCAATTTCCACGAAGGGTTTGCAGTTTTCCCGGGGTGGTGGAGCATCCATCACGATGAAGCTGCGGCCCTCGCCCTGCCAGCGGAAATACCGGCGGAAACTCGCGTCGCTGCTGGCCGCGGTCAAGGTGGCGGCCGGTACGGCGCCCCAGCTCCTGGCCAGGAACAGGGATGCCAGTTGCTCATCCAGCCAAACTTTCAGGTGTTGCAAGCGTAGATCTTGGTCAGGCATTACAAGGGTCTCCGACGGCGCTAGCCGTCAAGCGGGTCATGCTTTATTATCCAGCATCTTGTGCGACACGTGCGACGTGTCTCCCTTACTTCGAGGTGTAGAGCCATCTTGAAGGACTTCGCAAGAAGTCGATTGCTCGGGAGCCTAATCCCTTGAACCAAAGCCACTTTAGAAGTCTATTGCCTTCAAGGACTTACCGCAGCGGCGGAATGGCAACCCCTAGGTCGGAAAGCGCTTTGCAACACGACCAAAGACCGGCATACCGGCTCTTAAGCGCATGCTGATCCTCAGTCCTTCATGGACTCAACCCACGCGGGAGATAATCCCCGCTGGGGTTATCTCCTGTAATAGCAACAGGAGGTAACAAATCAAAGAGCAGGCTGTATACGCCAGTCCCTGACTCATCTTCAACCGGAGACACGAGCGAAAGTTCTGTCTGTCATTGTCCAACCGCTCTGAATGAACGGTAGCGGACTCGTTGTGCGACCAACGATAGCCTAGGAAGACATGCGTCACTGGTAACGGTGGGGTGTGAAGCTCTTCCAACAATGTAGCCCCTTAGGGCATGTTCTTGCCGCGAGGCAAAACATGGATGCTCGGAGCAGCACCGGGTTGAGGCGCTAGGCTGGCTGGCATGGGCAACATAGGTGAACTGCTGATAAACGCCGTAAGGATAGACGTGCCTAAGCTGCTGTCAGGCATTAACCAAAAGGTATGAGGCTAGTTATTCCTGTGGGATGTAGGAATACGTCGCTACAACGCCTCCGGTGAAAAGGCAGGCCCTAAACCAGTCGTGTGACAGGCAGGGAACGTGGTAAGCCCGTATAGCTGCCCTAGGGCAGGTGAACCGCAAGGGGATCTGTTGGCTGTGCGGGTATGGGATCGTAGAAAAAGCGAACGCCGGGCTGTAATGGTTCGGATAGGGGTTGAAACATCACCCCACGGGAAACCGGGCAAACTTCTGCGTGGTCTTTCGTCGCATGAACACTGAGTGAGTCTGTCTCAACGAAACTGAAGATTCAGAAAATCTGAATCTCTTCAACAACCTTACCCTGACGGGGACGTCCCTCCCCTCAGGGAGTAGGAACGTCTTTCGACCAGGGGTACCTGAGAGGAAGGCAGCATGTTGGAACATAGCCAAACGGCAATGTCTGCGCCTTCTGGCGCTCCGCACGAGTGGCACGACATCGACTGGTGGCGTACTCAACGGAACGTTCGGACGATGCAGATACGGATTGCGAAGGCTTGTCGGGAAGGCAACTGGCGCAAGGTGAAAGCCCTGCAACGGATGCTGACCCGCTCATACTCAGCCAGATACCTGGCTGTTAGGAGAGTCACTGAGAATCAGGGCAAGCGCACGGCGGGAGTCGACCGCGTGCTCTGGGATACACCCGAAGCTAAATGGAATGCGGCTATAGGGTTGAAACGCCATGGATACAAGCCCCAGCCGTTACGGAGGGTCTTTATTCCTAAGTCGAACGGAAAGGAACGCCCACTGGGCATTCCAACCATGAGGGACAGGGCGATGCAGGCTTTACACCTACTGGCCTTGGCCCCCATTGCAGAGACCACCGGCGATCCTAATAGCTACGGCTTTAGGATCGAACGTTCCACGGCGGACGCAATGGGACAGTTGTTCGTCTGTCTGTCCAAGCGGCTATCAGCTCGCTGGGTACTAGAAGCGGACATACAAGGCTGTTTCGACCACATCAACCATGAGTGGCTGATCACCAATGTACCTACGGACAAGGTGATCCTGCGCAAATGGCTGAAAGCCGGAGTGGTCCATAAAGGTCAGCTTCAGGCAACTGATGCTGGCACACCACAAGGCGGGATTATCTCGCCGACCTTGGCAAACATGGCGCTGGATGGACTGGAGACACAGCTCAAGCAACACCTGGGCGTGACGAGAGCCAAGAAGCTGAAGGTCAATGTAGTGCGATATGCAGATGACTTCGTCATCACCGGTGACTCGAAAGAGATACTGGAGGAAGTCAGATCTTGGGTAGAGCAGTTCCTGGCAGTCCGAGGGCTACAGCTATCACCCGAGAAAACGCGTATTACCCACATAGATGATGGCTTCGACTTCCTGGGATGGAATTTCCGGCAATACAGCGGAAAGCTGCTGATCACACCAAGCAAGAAGAACGCAAAGGCGTTCTACAGCAAGGTGAAGGAGGTCATCAGCGCCAACAAAGCGGCGACACAGGAGGATCTGATCCGCCAGTTGAACCCGATACTGCGAGGCTGGGCGTTTTACCATCAGCCCGTGGTAGCCAAGAAGGCGTACAGCCGCATGGACTACCAGATATTCCAGGCGCTATGGCGATGGGCAAAACGGCGCCACCCAAACAAAGGTCTGGAGTGGATCCGGAGGAAATACTTCCAGCCTACCGAGGACCGAAACTGGGTGTTCCGTACCACATTGCTCAACGAGGCAGGAGGCAAAGAGGAGATCAGGCTATACACCCTTGAGGCTACGCCGATCGAGAGGCACAGGAAAATCAGCGGGGACTACAACCCGTTCGACCCTGCGATGGAGGAGATGGGCGAGAAGCTGCGAATGTCCCGAATGCTCGGGAAGATGAAATATCGCAAGCAGGTAGCACGTCTGTTCCAATCGCAAAAAGGGCTGTGTTCTCTGTGCAAGAACCCCATAACTAGGGAGACGGGGTGGCATGATCACCACATCATCTATCGCTCACAAGGCGGTGGTGACTCTCTAAACAACCGGGTACTATTGCATCCCATTTGCCACCTGCAGCTTCACGCACGTGGTTTAACAGTGAACAAACCGACTCCCACTTCGGGGGTTTAGTAAAGACTTGAGCCGTATGCGCTGAAAGGCGCACGTACGGTTTTTAGGGGGGGACAGACCAGAAATGGTCTGTTCCTACCCAACTTTCAGACCATCGATAGGCGTGCGGCCCTTACCGCGGGCAGATGGCACGCAGGAAGCCCGGACTAATAAGATGGCATTGAAATCCCCCGCGTTTCGTAGAAAGTTTCCGTTGCTGGTCACCGGCAGTTTGCTGGCCCTGCAACCTCTGGCCACTTCGTTCGTCGTTGCTGCTGAACAGTATGACTGTTCGGCCTCGGCTTCGGGCGCCTGGAATTGTGCGCCGAAAGCGACCACAGCCCAGTTGCCACCACGCCCCGTGCACGACGCCGGCTCGGTTGGTGGCCCCTCCCAGGCCACGGCGGACAGCGGCTCCGGCAGCGACAGCGCCGCGGCGCCCAAGCTGGTCACCGAAGCCAAGGGCCGTGGTCTGAAATCCCGCAGCGCCGATTACAGCCACCTCGACTGGGTTCCCCGCGAGAAGCTGACGCCTGCCCAATTGGCCGAGACCGGTCCTTACTGCTCTGGTGCCTATATCGAACCGATTCGTCCTGGCATGAATGACAAGACGAATAAAAGTGATGAACCGACCTTCATCGGTGCCAAGGCTTCGCGCTACGAGCAGGATCAGCAGCTCGCCAGCCTGGCCGGTGACGTGGTCATGCGCCAGGGCAGCATGCAGGTCGAGGCCGACGAGGCGAACCTGTACCAGGCGGAGAACCGTGGCGAACTGAACGGCAATGTCCGCGTTCGCGACAACGGCGCACTGCTGGTCGGCGACCACGCCGATGTCCAGCTGGACACTGGCGAAGCCAAGGTCGACAACGCCGAGTACGTCCTGCACAAGTCGCGCATTCGCGGTAGCGCGCTCTACGCCAAGCGCGCCGAGAACGCGATCATCCGCCTCAAGGACGGTACGTACACCACCTGCGAACCGAACAGCAACGCCTGGCAGCTCAAGGGTAACAACATCACCCTGAACCCGGCGACCGGCTTCGGTACCGCGACCAACGTGACACTGCGGGTCAAGGACATTCCGGTCCTGTACACGCCGTACATCTACTTCCCGATCGACAACCGGCGCCAGTCCGGTTTCCTGCCGCCAAGCTTCAGTTCGGGTGGCGACAACGGCTTCACGCTGGTCACGCCGTACTACTTCAACCTGGCACCGAACTACGACGCCACGTTGTACCCACGCTACATGACCAAGCGTGGCCTGCTGATGGAAGGCGAATTCCGCTACCTGACCAAGTCCAGCGAAGGCCAGTTCGGCGGCGCCTACCTGAACGACGACAGCAATGATCGTTCGA
This sequence comes from Pseudomonas vanderleydeniana, assembly GCF_014268755.2. Lineage (NCBI taxonomy): Bacteria > Pseudomonadati > Pseudomonadota > Gammaproteobacteria > Pseudomonadales > Pseudomonadaceae > Pseudomonas > Pseudomonas vanderleydeniana. The sequence continues at coordinate 6,587,056 of NZ_CP077093.1, forward strand.
AGCAGACCGACTCCGAGAAAACCCGCTACATGCTCAACTGGCAGCACAAGGGTGGCCTGGACTCGCGCGTCCTGACCGAGGTCGACTACACCAAGATCAGCGACCCGTACTACTTCCAGGACCTGACCAGCGACCAGATCGGCGTCAAGGACAGCAGCAGCTACGTCAACCAACAAGCGGCCGTCAGCTATCGTGGCGACAGCTACACGGCAAAACTGAACGTACAGGCGTACGAGTTGGCCAGCGTGTCGAACATCACGCCTTACAACAAGTTGCCGCAGATCACCTTCAACGGCACGCTGCCCTACCACCCCGAAGGTCTCGACTTCACCTACGAGACCGAAGCGGTGCGTTTCGAGCGCAGTCTGCAAACCGGTAACTACTTCGACAAGGATGGTGGACCGTTCGATGCCAACGGGAACGCTGTTGGTACTCCGCGCCTGGACACCAACGTCACCGGCCTGGCACGTGCCAACGGTGATCGCCTGAACCTCAAGCCAGGCGTCAGCCTGCCGCTAGACTGGACCTACGGTTTCCTGAAACCGTCGCTCAAGTACCAGTACACCAAGTATGACTTGGACCTGGGCAGCACGGGCAAAGCCGATATTGTGAATGCACAGTTTGCTGCAGCCGCCAACGGCACGAACTACGTGGGTGGAACCTACAACAGCTCGCAAAGCCGTGGCGTACCGATCGCCAGCATCGACAGCGGCCTGTACTTCGACCGCAACACCAGCATGTTCGGCACCAACTATCGCCAGACCTTGGAACCGCGCCTGTTCTATCTCTATGTTCCAGAGAAGAATCAGGAGGACATTCCAGTCTTTGATACAGGCGAATACAGCTTCAACTACGCCTCGCTGTTCCGCGAGAACCGTTTCTCCGGTTCGGACCGTGTCGGCGACGAAAACAAGCTGTCCCTCGGCTTGACCAGTCGCTGGATCGAAGACAACGGCTTCGAACGCCAGCGCATCAGCGTCGGCCAGGCCATGTACTTCAAGGACCGTACCGTCCAGTTGCCTGGTGTCGACTATCGCACCCGTGCCGACGCCAAGGCCAACGTCTCGCCATATGCACTGGAATACGCCTACCGGTTCAACCATGACTGGCGCGCGACAGCCGACTACAACTGGGACCCGGACAGCCACAGCCCACGTTCGGGTAGTGCGATGTTCCACTACCAGCCTGAAGACAACCCGAACAAGGTCGTCAACGCCGGCTATCGCTATCGCAACGATCAGGTCATCTACAACCAGAATACCGGTCAATGGCAGTTCGGCGGCGACTATGGCACTCCGGGCACCCCTGGCTACGTGAAGGACTACTACAAGATCCAGCAGCACGACTTCTCGGTCATCTGGCCGATCGTGCCGCAGTGGAACGTCATCAGCCGCTGGCAGTACGACTACAACCGCAACCGCACGCTGGAAGCCTTTGGTGGTTTCGAGTACGACAACTGCTGCTGGAAACTGCGCCTGATCAACCGTTACTGGGTCAAGTATGACGAATTCAGTCAAGACGCCCCGCAAAACGAGAAAGGCGACCGCGGCATCTTCCTCCAAATTGTCCTGAAAGGTCTGGGCGGCGTTCTCGGCCAGAAAGTAGAAACCTTCCTCGACAAAGGCATCCAAGGTTATCGTGAACGTGAAGATCAAGCTTTCTGATTGTCTGCGCCCGCTGATGCTGGGCGCACTGGCCCTGAGTGCCGCGGTTCACGCCGCGGTACAACCCCTGGACAACGTCGTGGCGATCGTCGACAACGACGTGATCATGCAGAGCCAACTGGACCAGCGCGTCCACGAAGTCCAGCAAAGCATCGCCAAGCGTGGCGGCGGCGTGCCACCGACCAGCGTCCTGGACCAACAGGTCCTCGACCGCCTGATCGTCGAGAACCTGCAACTGCAGATCGGCGAACGTTCCGGCATCCGTATTTCCGATGAGGAACTGAACCAGGCCATCGGCAGCATCGCCCAGCGCAACAATATGTCGATCGACCAGTTCAAGGCCGCCCTGGCCCACGACGGCCTTTCCTACGAGGACGCCCGCGACCAGGTACGTCGCGAAATGATCATCAGCCGCGTACGTCAGCGCCGGGTCGCCGAACGCGTGCAGGTCTCCGAGCAGGAAGTGAAGAACTTCCTCGCCTCTGACCTGGGCAAGATGCAGCTCTCCGAAGAACTGCACCTGGCCAACATCCTGATCGCCACCCCGGACAGCGCCAGCTCGCAGGCCATTCAGGCTGCCGCGGCCCAGGCCCAGGACATCTACCGGCAACTGAAGCAAGGCGCCGACTTCGCCCAACTGGCGATTGCCAAGTCCGGCAGCGACAACGCCCTCGAAGGCGGCGACATGGGCTGGCGCAAGCCGGCACAACTGCCACCGCCGTTCGACCAGATGCTGAGCAGCACGCCAGTAGGCGGCATCACCGAACCGGCTCGCGCCCCCGGTGGTTTCATCATCCTGAAGGTGCTGGACAAGCGTGGTGGCGAGACCCAGATGCGTGACGAAGTGCATGTTCGTCATATCCTGATCAAGCCGAACGCCATTCGCAGCGAAGCCGAAACCCAGGCGCTGGCCCAGAAACTCTACGAGCGCATCCAGAATGGCGAAGACTTCGCCACCCTGGCCAAGAGCTTCTCGGAAGACCCGGGGTCAGCCCTCAACGGCGGCGACCTGAACTGGATCGACCCGAAGGTGCTGGTTCCAGAATTCCAGGAAGTGATGGCGAAAACTCCGCAAGGCGTGCTGTCCAAGCCGTTCAAGACCCAATATGGCTGGCACGTGCTGGAAGTCCTTGGCCGTCGTGCCACCGACAGCACCAACCAGGCTCGCGAACAGCAGGCCATGACCGTACTGCGTAACCGCAAGTACGACGAGGAACTGCAGACCTGGCTGCGCCAGATCCGCGACGAAGCCTACGTTGAAATCAAGCTCCCTGGCGCAGACCAGGCAGCCAAGTGAACCCCAAGCGTTTTGCGCTGACCCCCGGCGAGCCGGCAGGCATAGGTCCAGACCTGTGCCTGCTGCTGGCCTCGCAGCCCCAGCCCCACCCCCTGATTGCCATTACCAGTCGTGATCTGCTCTCCGAGCGAGCCACGCGACTGGCAGTGGCCGTCAACCTGTTGCCGGTGGGACCGGGCAATTGGCCCGAACAGCCGGCCCCCGCCGGCAGCCTCTATGTCTGGGACACACCCCTGGCGGCATCTGTCGTCCCCGGACAGCTGGACCAGGCCAACGCGGCCTTCGTCCTGGAGACCCTGACTCGCGCCGGCGAAGGCTGCCTCGACGGTACTTTCGCCGGCATGATCACCGCCCCTGTCCACAAGGGTGTGATCAACGACTCCGGCATCGCATTTTCCGGACATACGGAATTCCTCGCCGACCTGACCCATACCCGCCAGGTCGTGATGATGCTGGCCACCCGCGGACTGCGAGTGGCACTGGTCACCACGCACCTGCCGCTGCGCCAGGTGGCCGACGCGATCACCCCGGAGCGCCTGGAGCGCGTCACACGCATTCTGCATACCGATCTCAAGGAAAAATTCGGAATAGCCCAGCCGCGAATCCTGGTGTGCGGGCTCAATCCCCACGCCGGTGAAGGTGGTCATCTGGGCCACGAAGAGATCGACGTCATCGAACCGACCCTGGAGCGTCTGCGCAGCGAGGGCATGGACTTGCGCGGTCCGCTGCCCGCCGACACTCTGTTTACCCCCAAATATCTGGAGCACTGCGACGCGGTGCTGGCGATGTACCACGACCAGGGCCTGCCCGTGCTGAAATACAAAGGCTTCGGTGCGGCAGTCAATGTGACCCTTGGCCTGCCGATCATTCGCACGTCAGTCGACCACGGCACCGCCCTGGATCTGGCCGGCAGCGGCAAGATCGATACCGGCAGCCTGCAAGTCGCCCTGGAAACCGCCTACCAGATGGCCGAGACCCGTTTATGAGCGAGCAATACCAACACCGGGCGCGCAAGCGCTTCGGCCAGAACTTCCTGCACGATGCCGGCGTGATCGATCGCATCCTGCGGGCCATCCGTGCCAAGGCCGAAGACCGCATGCTGGAAATCGGCCCGGGCCAGGGCGCCCTGACCGAAGGCCTGCTGGGCAGCGGTGCCCAGCTGGACGTGGTGGAACTGGACAAGGACCTGGTCCCGATCCTCAACCAGCAGTTCGCCGGCAAGCCAAACTTCCGACTGCATCAGGGCGACGCACTGAAGTTCGACTTCACCACCCTGAACGCCGCGCCGAACAGCCTGCGGGTGGTCGGCAACCTGCCTTACAACATTTCCACCCCGCTGATTTTCCACCTGCTGGAAAATGCCAACCTGATCCGCGACATGCACTTCATGCTGCAAAAGGAAGTCGTCGAGCGCCTGGCTGCCGGCCCTGGTGGCGGTGACTGGGGGCGCCTGTCGATCATGGTTCAGTATCACTGCCGCGTGGAACACCTGTTCAACGTCGGCCCCGGCGCCTTCAACCCACCGCCCAAGGTCGATTCGGCGATCGTCCGCCTGGTGCCCCACGAAGTGCTGCCGCACCCGGCCAAGGACCACCGCCTGCTCGAACGCATCGTTCGCGAAGCCTTCAACCAGCGCCGCAAGACCCTGCGCAACACGCTCAAGGCCCTGCTCAGCAGCGCCGAGATCGAAGCCGCCGGCGTCGATGGCAGCTTGCGTCCGGAGCAGCTGGACCTGGCCGCCTTCGTCCGCCTGGCCGACAAGCTCAGCGAACAGGCGGACAAACAACCAGTCGTCGACTGACAGCCGATCCCACCGTGCCCGGGTACGACGCCAGGTAGCATATCTGGCCTACTACCCGGCACTTGACCTAGACTGAGAGCCATCAGTCGCGTCTTTCGCTTTTGTTTCCAAGGCCTCTCGCATGTCCGATCCCCGCTATCAGGTCGACGTCAGCGTCGTCACCCGGTTCCTTGCTGAACAATCCCAGCCCGAACAGAACCGCTTCGCCTTCGCCTACACCATTACCGTGCAGAACAACGGCCAGTTGCCTGCCCGATTGCTTTCCCGCCATTGGGTGATCACCGACGGTGATGGCCATGTGGAGGAAGTCCGCGGCGCCGGCGTGGTCGGCCAGCAACCCCTGATCGAGGCCGGAGCCAGCCACACCTACAGCAGCGGCACGGTCATGACCACCAAGGTCGGCAACATGCATGGCAGCTACCAGATGCTGGCCGAGGATGGCCAGCACTTCGACGCCATTATCGCGCCGTTCCGCCTGGCCGTCCCCGGAGCCCTGCACTGATGGCGGTATACGCCGTCGGCGACCTGCAAGGCTGCCTGGAACCACTCAAGTGCCTGCTCGAGCGGGTTCGCTTCGACCCCGCCAGCGACCGCCTGTGGCTCGTCGGCGACCTGGTCAATCGCGGCCCGCAGTCCCTGGAAACCCTGCGCTACCTCTACCGCCTGCGCGATTCGCTGGTCTGCGTGCTCGGCAACCATGACCTGCACCTGCTGGCCGCCGCGCAGAACGCCGAGCGCCTGAAGAAAAGCGACACCCTGCGCGAGATCCTCGCCGCCCCCGACGCGCCGGAACTGCTCGGCTGGCTGCGCCAGCAGAAGCTGCTGCATCACGACGCGGAGCGTAACGTGGCGCTGGTCCATGCCGGTATTCCGCCGCAGTGGTCGCTGAAGAAGGCCCTCAAGCTCGCCGCGGAAGTCGAGGCGGCACTGCGCGACGACCAGCAGTACCCGGCATTCCTGGCCGGCATGTACGGCAACGAACCGAACAAGTGGGATGGCGACCTGGAGGGTGTTGCACGCCTTCGGGTGATCACCAACTATTTCACCCGCATGCGCTTCTGCACCGCCGAAGGCAAGCTCGACCTCAAGGGCAAGGAAGGCGCCGATACCGCTCCAGCCGGCTACGCGCCCTGGTTCAGCTTCAAGGAGCGCCGTACCCATGGCCTGAAGATCATCTTCGGCCACTGGGCCGCCCTCGAAGGCGAGTGCGACGAGCCGGACATCTTCGCCCTCGACACCGGTTGTGTCTGGGGCGGCGCCATGACCCTGATGAACATCGACACCGGCGAGCGCCTGGGCTGCAAATGCGACAGCCAGGGTGGCGTCGCACCACCGCCGACCCTGGCCGAGCGATTCCGCGCCTGGCTCTATCGCTGACCCAAACGACCTACACGCCCCAGACCGGAGCCCATCATGAGCGAATTCAAACGCATCCCCCCCGAACAAGCCCAGGCCCTGCGCGAGCAGGGCGCCGTAGTCGTCGACATCCGTGATCCCCAGGCGTTTGCCCTGAACCACATCACCGGGTCGAAGCACCTGGACAACCACTCGCTGCACGATTTCATCACCCAGGCCGACCTGGATAAGCCACTGGTGGTGTGCTGCTACCACGGCAACTCCAGCCAGAGTGCGGCAGCCTATCTGGCCGGCCAGGGCTTCTCCGAGGTCTATAGCCTGGACGGTGGCTTCGAACTCTGGCGTACGACCTATCCTGCGGAAATCGCTCAGGATATTTCCGAATAATTTTTTTCTTCCGCTCCAGCCCGCATGAACCGCGGGCTAGAGCATTTCCTGACGAACGGTAAAGCGCAACTAATTGCGCATCCCGCCTTGACCTCCCCGATTCCGAACTATCCTTAAGCCCGAGGCCATCCAAATCAGGGGAGAGCCGGTACACCGGCGTACGGGTCATCGGTAGTAATTTTCAGGGCCATCGCTGCCTTGAAGGTGTTCTGGGGGGTAAACGGCAACGGTTCCAGCGTTGCATGCCAGCACTTGACTGACTGATCCGACACCGGCTCCAAGTATCGAGCGAGGTGACGTCATGAGCATATTCAGCCATTTCCAACAACGCTTCGAATCCACACGGCAGGAAGAACTCACGCTGCAGGAGTATCTTGAGCTGTGCAAGAAGGATCGCAGCGCCTACGCCTCGGCAGCCGAAAGGATGCTACTGGCAATCGGCGAGCCAGAACTGCTGGATACGTCCACCAACTCACGGCTGTCGCGTATTTTCTCCAACAAGGTGATCCGTCGTTATCCGGCCTTTGAAGACTTCCATGGCATGGAGGAATGCATCGACCAGATCGTTTCGTATTTCCGCCATGCCGCCCAGGGCCTGGAAGAGAAGAAACAGATCCTCTATCTGCTCGGCCCGGTGGGGGGCGGCAAGTCCTCCCTGGCGGAAAAACTGAAACAGCTGATCGAGAAGGTCCCCTTCTACGCCATCAAGGGCTCGCCGGTCTTCGAATCGCCGCTGGGCCTGTTCAACGCCACCGAGGACGGTGCGATCCTCGAGGAGGACTTCGGCATCCCCCGGCGCTACCTGAACACCATCATGTCGCCCTGGGCGACCAAGCGCCTGGCCGAGTTCGGCGGCGACATCAGCCAGTTCCGCGTGGTCAAGCTCTACCCTTCGATCCTCAACCAGATCGCCGTGGCCAAGACCGAGCCCGGTGACGAGAACAACCAGGACATCTCGGCGCTGGTCGGCAAGGTCGATATCCGCAAGCTGGAGGAGTTCCCGCAGAACGACGCCGACGCCTACAGCTACTCGGGTGCCCTGTGCCGGGCCAACCAGGGCCTGATGGAATTCGTCGAGATGTTCAAGGCACCGATCAAGGTGCTGCACCCACTGCTGACCGCCACCCAGGAAGGCAACTACAACAGCACCGAGGGCCTGGGCGCGATTCCGTTCACCGGCGTGCTGCTGGCCCACTCCAACGAATCGGAATGGCACACCTTCCGCAACAACAAGAACAACGAGGCCTTCATCGACCGGATCTACATCGTCAAGGTTCCGTACTGCCTGCGGGTCAGCGACGAGGTGAAGATCTACGACAAGCTGCTGCACAACAGCTCGCTGTCCAAGGCCCACTGCGCGCCCGACACCCTGCGCATGCTCGCCCAGTTCACCGTGCTCTCGCGTCTGAAAGAGCCGGAAAACTCGAACATCTATTCGAAAATGCGCGTCTATGACGGGGAAAACCTCAAGGACACCGATCCCAAGGCCAAGTCGATCCAGGAATACCGCGACGCGGCGGGCGTCGACGAAGGCATGAACGGCCTGTCGACCCGCTTCGCGTTCAAGATCCTGTCGAAGGTCTTCAACTTCGACCCCCACGAGATCGCCGCCAACCCGGTACACCTGCTGTACGTGCTGGAACAGCAGATCGAGCAGGAACAGTTCCAGGCCGAGACCCGCGAACGCTACCTGCGTTACCTCAAGGAGTACCTGGCACCGCGCTACATCGAATTCATCGGCAAGGAAATCCAGACCGCGTACCTGGAGTCCTACAGCGAGTACGGCCAGAACATCTTCGATCGCTACGTGCTGTACGCCGACTTCTGGATCCAGGACCAGGAATACCGCGACCCGGAAACCGGCGAAATCCTCAACCGCGTTGCCCTCAACGAGGAACTGGAAAAAATCGAGAAACCGGCCGGCATCAGCAATCCGAAGGATTTCCGCAACGAGATCGTCAACTTCGTGCTGCGCGCCCGCGCCAACAACAACGGCAAGAATCCGACCTGGCTCAGCTACGAGAAGCTGCGGGTGGTGATCGAGAAGAAAATGTTCTCCAACACCGAGGATCTGTTGCCGGTCATCAGCTTCAACGCCAAGGCCAGCAAGGAGGATCAACAGAAGCACAACGACTTCGTCACCCGCATGGTCGAACGCGGCTACACCGACAAACAGGTACGCCTGCTCTCCGAGTGGTACCTGCGGGTTCGCAAGTCGCAGTAACGGCAGCTGCAAGCGCCAGGCTGCAAGGTCGTCGACACGTCATCCAGCGTGCCGGCGGCTGCGGCAGCCAACCGCTTGTCCCCGAGTTTCCAGCCCGGTGCTGGAAGCCTGTAACGTGAAGCTGCCCGGAGGGCTCCCCCATGAGCTATGTGATCGACCGACGCCTCAATGGCAAGAACAAGAGCACGGTGAACCGCCAGCGCTTCCTGCGGCGTTACCGTGACCATATCAAGAAGGCGGTCGAGGAGGCCGTGAGCCGCCGCTCCATCACCGACATGGAACACGGCGAGCAGATCAGCATTCCCGGTCGCGACATCGACGAACCGGTGCTGCACCACGGGCGTGGTGGCAAGCAGACCGTGGTCCACCCCGGCAACAAGGAATTCACCACTGGCGAACACATCCCCCGCCCCCAGGGCGGTGGCGGTGGGCGCGGTCCCGGCAAGGCCGGCAACTCCGGGGAAGGCATGGATGAATTCGTCTTCCAGATCACCCAGGAGGAGTTCCTCGAGTTCATGTTCGAGGACCTGGAACTGCCCAACCTGGTCAAGCGCAACCTGACCGGCACAGACACCTACAAGACCGTCCGCGCCGGGATCAGCAACGAGGGCAACCCCTCGCGCATCAACATCATCCGCACCCTGCGCTCGGCCCATGCCCGCCGTATTGCCCTGTCCGGCAGCAGCCGGGCGAAACTCAAGGAGGCCAAGGCCGAACTGGAGCGGCTCAAGCGCGAAGAGCCGGACAACTTCGGCGATATCCAGGAGATCGAGGCAGAAATCGAAAGACTCAGCGCCCGTATTCACCGGGTGCCGTTTCTCGATACCTTCGACCTCAAGTACAACCTGCTGGTCAAGCAACCCAACCCCAGCTCCAAGGCCGTGATGTTCTGCCTGATGGACGTATCCGGCTCGATGACCCAGGCGACCAAGGACATCGCCAAGCGCTTCTTCATCCTGCTGTACCTGTTCCTCAAGCGTAACTACGACAAGATCGAAGTGGTGTTCATCCGCCATCACACCAGCGCCCGGGAAGTCGACGAGGAGGAATTCTTCTACTCACGGGAAACCGGCGGCACCATCGTCTCCAGCGCCCTGAAGCTGATGCAGGAGATCATGGCCGAACGCTACCCGACCAACGAATGGAACATCTATGCCGCCCAGGCTTCCGACGGCGACAACTGGAACGACGACTCTCCGATCTGTCGCGACATCCTGATCAACCAGATCATGCCGTTCGTGCAGTACTACACTTATGTAGAGATCACCCCGCGCGAACACCAGGCCCTGTGGTACGAGTACGAACGCATCAGCGAGGCGTTCAGCGATACGTTTGCCCAGCAGCAGCTGGTATCGGCCGCCGATATCTATCCGGTCTTCCGTGAACTCTTCCAGCGCAGGTTAGTGACATGACCGCCAGAGAGCAGAAACAGGCCAAGCGCCAACCCCTTTCCACTGGCTCGGAATGGACCTTCGAGCTGATCCAGGCCTACGACCGCGAAATCAGTCGTATTGCCGAGCGCTATGCGCTGGACACCTACCCCAACCAGATCGAGGTGATTACGGCCGAGCAGATGATGGACGCCTATGCCTCGGTGGGCATGCCCCTGGGCTACCACCACTGGTCCTATGGCAAGCACTTCCTTAGCACGGAAAAATCCTACAGCCGTGGCCAGATGGGGCTGGCCTACGAGATCGTAATCAACTCGGACCCCTGCATCGCCTACCTGATGGAGGAAAACACCATCTGCATGCAGGCACTGGTAGTGGCGCACGCCTGCTACGGCCACAACAGCTTCTTCAAGGGCAACTATCTGTTCCGCACCTGGACCGACGCCAGTTCGATCATCGACTACCTGGTGTTCGCCAAGCAGTACATCACCCAGTGCGAGGAGCGTCATGGCATCGACGCGGTGGAGGACCTGCTCGACTCCTGCCACGCCCTGATGAACTACGGCGTCGATCGCTACAAACGACCCTACCCGATCTCCGCGGAAGAGGAACGGCGCCGGCAGAAAGACCGCGAAGAACACTTGCAGAAGCAGATCAACGACCTGTGGCGAACCATTCCCAAGGGCACGGATAAATTCAGCGAGAAGGACAACGCCCGCTTCCCGTCCGAGCCGCAGGAGAACATTCTCTATTTCATCGAGAAACACGCACCGCTGCTGGAGCCCTGGCAGCGGGAAATCGTGCGGATCGTGCGCAAGATCGCTCAATACTTCTACCCGCAACGCCAGACCCAGGTGATGAACGAGGGCTGGGCCACGTTCTGGCACTACACCCTGATGAACGACCTCTACGACGAAGGCCTGGTCACAGACGGTTTCATGATGGAGTTCCTCACTTCCCACACCAGCGTCGTGTTCCAACCCGGCTTCGACAGCCCCTACTACAGTGGCATCAACCCCTATGCGCTGGGCTTCGCGATGTACCGGGACATCCGCAGGATGTGCGAGGAGCCGACCGAGGAAGATCGTCGCTGGTTCCCCGAGCTGGCCGGCAGCGACTGGTTGTCGAGCATCAAGTTCGCCATGAGCAGCTTCAAGGACGAGAGTTTCATCCTGCAGTACCTGTCGCCCAAGGTCATTCGCGACCTGAAGCTGTTCAGCATCCTCGACGATGATCAGCGCGACGACCTGCTGGTACCCGCCATCCATGACGAAAGCGGCTACCGAACCATCCGCGAGACCCTGGCCGCACAATACAACCTGGGCAACCGCGAACCCAACGTGCAGATCTGGAGCATCGACCGCCGCGGCGATCGTTCGCTCACCCTGCGCCACCAGCAACACAACCGCAAACCCCTGGGCGACTCGACCGAGGAGGTACTCAAGCATCTGCACCGCCTGTGGGGCTTCGACATCCACCTGGAAACCCTGCAGGGCGACCAGATCATGAAGACCCATCACGTACCGCCCAAGGGCGAGCATGGTGAAAACGAATACGGTCGACTGGACCTGGCCGTCATTCACCTCTAAGTTGCAGACACCTCCGTTGGCGGGCAACACAGGTTATCCTGTCCGGCTAACGGAGGTTTTTCATGCAGATCTATAAAGTTGGCGGCGCGGTGCGTGACCGCCTGCTGGGCCGGCCTGTCACCGATGTCGACTGGGTCGTGGTCGGTGCCACCAGCGAGGAAATGCTCGCCCAGGGCTTTCGCCCGGTCGGAGCCGACTTCCCGGTGTTTCTCCACCCCAGAAGTGGCGAGGAATACGCCCTGGCTCGCACCGAACGCAAGAGCGGGCGCGGTTATGGCGGTTTCACCTTCCACGCCAGCCCCGAAGTCACCCTCGAAGAGGACCTGATCCGTCGCGACCTGACGATCAACGCCATGGCCGAGGACGATCATGGCCGACTGACCGACCCCTACCACGGCCAGCAGGATCTCGAAAACCGCCTCCTACGCCATGTTTCCCCGGCGTTCGCCGAAGATCCCCTACGCGTACTGCGTGTGGCCCGCTTCGCCGCGCGCTATGCCGGCCTCGGCTTCACCGTCGCGCCACAGACGCTCGCACTGATGCGCGAGCTGGCAGAATCGGGCGAGCTGGAAGCGCTGACACCTGAGCGCAGCTGGAAGGAAATCTCCCGCGCCCTGATGGAAGAGCAACCCCAGGTATTCATCCAGGTACTGCGCGACTGTGGCGCCCTGGCAGTCCTGTTTCCCGAACTCGACGCCTTGTTCGGCGTGCCGCAGCCCGCCGCGCATCATCCGGAAATCGACACGGGTCTGCATACCCTGAGCGTACTGGAGCAGGCCGCGCGTCATCAGCAGCCACTGACCGTGCGCTGGGCCTGCCTGCTGCACGACCTGGGCAAGGGACTCACCCCCGAGCAAGAGTGGCCGAGGCATATCGCCCATGAGGCCAGGGGACTGACACCGATCAAGGACGTCAACGAGCGCTACAAGGTGCCCCGCGACTGTCAGGAACTGGCCTTGCTGGTCTGCGAGTACCACACTCACGCCCATCGTGCACTGGAGTTGAAGGCTTCGACCCTGCTGGAGTTGCTGCAGAGTTTCGATGTCTATCGTCGTCCGCAACGTTTCGAGGAGTTCATCGCCGCCTGCGAGATGGATGCCCGCGGGCGCCAGGGACTGGAACAGCGGGATTATCCACAGGCCGCCTTCCTGCGCGGCGCAGCGCTGGCCGCCAAGGCCGTCGCGGTTCAGCCGCTGCTGGAAAAGGGCCTCAAGGGACCACAACTCGGCGAGGCGCTCAAGCGCGAGCGCCTGAATGCCCTCAAGGCCTACAAGGTAAAACACACTGCCTGAAAGCCCCCGAAGGACATCTGGGAGTCGGCTTGCTGGCGATAGCGGTGCATCAGGCACCGCTATCTCATTGAATGGCCGCCTGCGGCGGATCGCCAGCAAGCCGGCTTCCACAAGGGGTGCGCGGCGTGCCGACTCAAGCAGCGGGTGTCAGCAATTGCGAAGGGGTCAGTTGCTGTCCACGCCACTCGAATGCAACAGGAGACAACGCCTGGTCAATCAGTGCCTCACTCCACAGTGTCGCAAAACTCTTCCCGGCTTCAGGATGCAGCTTTTGCGGCGCGATCAAGGACAATGGCCACAAGACGAACGCATTTTTCAGGATTTCCGCGCGGGGCAGGATCAACCCGTCGAAATTACCCACCTGCTCGCCATACAGCAGGACGTCGATATCCAGCGGCAAACCCTTGCGGTCCGGCGCATAGCGACCGTTGTCGGCCTCGATGAACTTCAATCGACGATCCAGCTCCATCAACGGCAGGTCGGTCAGTGCCGACACCACCAGGTTGAAGAACGGCCCGCTCTTGATCCCCACCGGCTGGCTCTCGAACACCGCCGAGCAGCGGATATCCGTCAGGAACCCGGCCAGGGCATCGAGACCCGCACACAAATGGGTTTCGCGCTCGATATTGCTGCCGAGCCCGAGATAAACCTGAGTTAGCGACATCCGCGCTCGATCTCCACGCCCACGCCCCGGGCAGCCGCAACCGCCCCCGGCTTGGTCAACTTGAGGTGCAGCCAGGGAATCTGGAATTCACTCATGAGCACTTCGGCCAGGCGCTCGGCGAAGGTTTCCACTAACTGGAACTGCGACTGCTCGGCAAAAGCCTGGATGCGCGCCGACACGCTGGCGTAGTCGAGCGCCAGGGTCAGGTCATCCCCTGCCGCGGCTGGGCGGTTGTCCCAGGCGAAACTGAGGTCAAGACGCAGGCATTGCTTGATGCCGCGCTCCCAGTCGTAGGCCCCGATCACCGTGTCGACTTCCAGGCCTTCGATAAACACTCTGTCCAAGCACTCTTCTCCGCAGCACGACAAGGGCGCAATGCGCCGTTAGAATCAGGGCGTCCTCGCCCGGAATGGTTAGCATGTTTTGGTTACTGGCGATCCTCGCCTACCTGCTCGGCTCTCTGTCCTTCGCCATCTTGCTCAGCCGCCTGACCGGTACCCCCGATCCGCGAATGAGTGGCTCGGGCAATGCCGGCGCCACCAACATGCTGCGCCTGGCCGGCAAGAAACTGGCGATCCTGACCCTGCTCGGCGACCTGCTAAAGGGCCTGCTGCCGGTACTGATCGCCGGGCTCGCCGACCTGACACTGCAACAACAGGCCTGGATCGGCGTCTGTGCCGTCCTCGGCCACCTGTTTCCCCTGTACTTCCGCTTTCGCGGCGGCAAGGGCGTGGCGACGGCGGCCGGCATGCTGCTGGGGCTTTACCCACCGGCCGCGCTGCTGGCCATCGCCACCTGGATCCTGACCTTCTACCTCACCCGCACCAGTTCGCTGGCCGCGCTGATCGCCACGCCGCTGACCCTGCCACTGCTGGCCTGGCAGGAGCCGGCGGCGCTGCTGCCGATGAGCGTACTGACCGGACTGATCGTGTGGCGCCACCGTGGCAATCTACGCGACCTTTTCGCCGGCCGCGAACGGCATTTCTGAATGCTGCCCGCAAAACCCGTTCAAGCCGTTGGCTGACGCCACTCAGAGTGGCGGCAACTGCTCCATCGGCCAACGCGCCTGCACGCTGATCGCCAGGCTCTCATGCTGCCCGGCCTGCAGGCGCTGGCAACCGGCGAAGGCAATCATCGCGCCATTGTCGGTGCAGAACCTGGGGCGCGCGTAGAACACCTCGCCCTTCAGGTCACCGAGCATTTTCTCCAGGGACTCGCGCAAGGCCTTGTTCGCACTGACGCCACCGGCGATCACCAGGCGCTTCATACCGGTCTGCTTCAGGGCCCGCTTGCATTTGAAGGTCAGAGTCTCCACCACCGCCTGCTGGAAGGCCAGCGAGATGTCGCAACGGGTTTGCTCACCGTCGTCTCCAGCGCTGACGCACTGCTGCCAGGTATTGAGGGCAAAGGTCTTCAGGCCGCTGAAGCTGAACTCCAGGCCCGGTCGGTCGCACATCGGCCGCGGGAACACGAAGCGTCCGGGCACGCCCTGCTCGGCCAACCGTGCGATTTCCGGACCACCGGGATAATTCAGGCCGATCAGCTTCGCGGTCTTGTCGAAGGCTTCGCCGGCGGCATCGTCCAGGCTTTCGCCCAACACGCTGTACTGGCCGATCCCGTCGACCTTGACCAACTGCGTGTGGCCACCCGAGACCAGCAGCGCCACGAATGGAAACTCCGGTGGCTGCTCCTCGAGCATCGGCGCCAGCAGATGACCCTCCATATGGTGCACGCCCAGTGCAGGAATATCCCAGGCGAACGCCAGTGCCTGGGCGCACGAGGCCCCGACCAGCAAGGCACCGACCAGGCCCGGACCGGCGGTATAGGCGATCGCATCGATCTCCGTCGGTGCACAATCGGCCTCGGCCAACACCTGGCGGATCAACGGCAGCATGCGTTTGACGTGGTCGCGCGAAGCCAGCTCCGGCACCACGCCACCATAGGCGCGGTGCAGATCGATCTGGCTGAACAGCGCATCGGCCAGGAGTCCGCGTTCACTGTCGTACAGCGCGACGCCGGTCTCGTCGCAGGAGGTTTCTAATCCCAGTACTAGCATGGGTTTGCGCCCTGAGGCTGAATTCGAAGGCGCGCATGATAGTCGTCACTCCCCGGCCCGACCAGCGGTTTTCGATCAGAGGCTTTGCATTCCGCGTCCCGAGGGGTTAACATCCGCAACCCTTAAAAACCGATGATCTCCAGTGCGCTTTGCCTGAGGACATCTCCCCCGGTAATGAATGAAGGTAGCTCTGGATGCCAGCCGTCAAAGTTAAAGAGAACGAACCCTTCGACGTAGCTCTGCGTCGTTTCAAGCGCTCCTGCGAAAAAGCCGGTGTTCTGGCTGAAGTTCGTAGCCGCGAATTTTACGAGAAGCCAACTTCCGAGCGTAAGCGTAAAGCAGCAGCTGCTGTTAAGCGTCACGCCAAGAAAGTTCAGCGCGAACAGCGCCGCGCCGTTCGTCTGTACTAATACACAGACGTTCGCTGCAAGCTTCTGCCAAGCCCGGCCCTCAGCCGGGCTAATGGCATTTGCGGATATCGCTTGATGCTTCATCGTCGAAGCCATCCATATGGCCCAGACGAACCCGCTTCACCACGTCAGAACTGGCTTATAGCCAGCGGTGCACGTCTTTACTGACGAGCCTACCAAGGCTACCGACGAGCACACCCTTTCCAGCTTGCGGGCAATTCCGTGGTCACCTTGACCTCCAGCGGGCCCGACAGCGACAGTGTACCCATCGAAATTCGACGCGCCGTTCGACTCAAGGCCAGCCGGTTTCGACAGATACATTTCCCGATGATGTTCGAGCAGACGACGAGCGGTCGCGCAGCCAACAGGCCCGCATGCCCCACGTCGACAAGCCCTTTCGGGATATACCAGCAGCGCAGTGACAGCGAGAACGCCATGGCCGGGCTGATACCCCAGAGCTTCATTGACGACCTTCTGAACCGTACCGACATCGTCGACGTGGTCAGCTCGCGCGTGCAACTGAAGAAAGCCGGCAAGAACTACACCGCCTGCTGCCCGTTCCACAAGGAAAAGACCCCGTCCTTCAGCGTCAGCCCGGACAAGCAGTTCTACTACTGCTTCGGCTGCGGCGCCGGCGGCAATGCCCTCGGCTTCATCATGGACCACGACAACCTGGACTTCCCCCAGGCTGTCGAGGACCTGGCGAAAGCCGCCGGCATGGAGGTCCCTCGCGAGGAGAGAGACAACGGCCGCGGGCGCAAGCCGCGCCAGCCGACCGACTCGCCGCTCTACCCGCTGCTGACCGCGGCTGCCGACTTCTACCGCCAGGCGCTCAAGAGCCACCCCGCGCGCAAGGCCGCCGTCGACTACCTCAAGGGCCGAGGCCTGACGGGTGAGATTGCCCGCGACTTCGGTCTGGGCTTCGCCCCACCCGGCTGGGACAACCTGTTCAAGCACCTGTCCAGCGACACGCTGCAGCAGAAGGCCATGATCGACGCCGGCCTGCTGATCGAGAACGCCGAGACCGGCAAGCGCTACGACCGCTTCCGCGATCGCGTGATGTTCCCGATCCGCGACACCCGCGGCCGCATCATCGCCTTCGGCGGCCGGGTGCTCGGTGACGACAAGCCCAAGTACCTGAACTCGCCGGAAACCCCGGTTTTCCACAAGGGCCAGGAACTCTACGGCCTGTTCGAAGCGCGCAAGAACAACCGCAATCTCGACGAGATCATCGTCGTCGAGGGCTACATGGACGTGATCGCCCTGGCCCAGCAGGGCCTGCGCAACGCCGTGGCGACCCTGGGCACCGCGACCAGCGAAGAGCACATGAAACGCCTGTTCCGGGTCGTGCCCAGCGTGCTGTTCTGCTTCGACGGCGACCAGGCCGGCCGCAACGCCGCCTGGCGCGCACTGGAAGCCACCCTGGGCAGCCTGCAGGATGGCCGGCGCGCACGTTTTCTGTTCCTGCCGGAAGGCGAGGACCCCGATACCCTGATCCGCGCCGAGGGCACCGACGCCTTCCGCGCCCGGATCAACCAGCACGCACAGCCCCTGGCCGACTACTTCTTCCAGCAACTGACGGAAGAGGCCGACCCGCGCTCGCTGGAGGGCAAGGCCCACATGGCCACCCTCGCCGCACCGCTGATCGACAAGGTGCCGGGCGCCAACCTGCGCATCCTGATGCGCCAGCGGCTGACGGAAATCACCGGCCTGAGCAACGAGACGGTCAACCAACTGGCCCAGAGCGCACCGACAGAGATGCCGGGCGCCTACGACCAGGGCATCGACTACGGCTACACACCGGACTATTCAGACCACTCGGACTACTCGGATTACCACCAGCCGCAGGAGGCCTACCTGCCCCAGCAGCAGGAGTGGACACCGAAGAAGTCCGGCGGTGGCGGCAAGAAATGGGAAAAGAAGCCCTGGGACAAGAACGGCAAGCGCGGCGATCGCGACCAGCCTCATGCCCCAAGGATCCCGGCGCCCGTCGAGCCTCCCATCCAGGCGGCGGTGCGCACGCTCATCCACCACCCGCAACTGGCCGGCAAGGTCGAGACCGCTGGTCACTTCGCCGACGAAGACAACAGCACGACCCAGTTGCTGGTGGCCCTGCTCGAGGCCGTGCAGAAGAATCCTGGGCTAAGCTCCATTCAGATGCTTTCACGTTGGCACGGCACCGAACAGGGCCGGCTGCTGACCCGCCTGGCGGAAAAGGAGTGGCTCATCGACGGAGACAACCTTGAACAACAGTTTTTCGACACCATAACTAGCTTGTCAGCCCGCCAGCGCGAGCGAAAGCTGGAACAACTTCTCAGGAAATCGCGACAGAGCGACTTGAGCGCAGAGGAGAAAACCCTGCTGCTCGAATTGCTCAAACGCGATGTTCCTGCATCAAACCCGACCTCAACTGGCGCGTGAGGTCATAGCTCAGGTATAATCCTCGGCTTGTTTTTTGCCCGCCAAGACCTTCAGTGGATAGGGTGTTATGTCCGGAAAAGCGCAACAGCAGTCTCGCCTCAAAGAGTTGATCAGCCGTGGTCGTGAGCAGGGTTACCTGACTTACGCGGAGGTCAACGACCACCTGCCGGAGGATATTTCAGATCCGGAACAGGTGGAAGACATCATCCGCATGATCAACGACATGGGGATCAACGTATTCGAGAGTGCTCCGGATGCGGATGCCCTTTTGTTGGCCGAAGCCGATACCGACGAAGCCGCTGCCGAAGAAGCAGCAGCAGCGCTCGCGGCTGTGGAAACCGACATCGGTCGCACTACCGACCCGGTGCGCATGTACATGCGCGAAATGGGCACGGTAGAGCTGCTCACACGTGAAGGCGAAATCGAAATCGCCAAGCGTATCGAAGAGGGCATCCGTGAAGTGATGAGCGCGATCGCGCACTTCCCTGGCACGGTTGACTACATCCTCGACGAATACAATCGCGTCACCAGCGAAGGTGGCCGCCTGTCCGACGTCCTCAGCGGCTACATCGATCCGGACGACGGCACCGCGCCGCCAGCCGCCGAAGTTCCGCCACCGGTCGACGCCAAGTCCGGCAAGGACGATGACAGCGACGACGAAGACGAAGAATCCGAAGGCGGTGACGACGAGGAAGAGGCCGAAAGCGGTCCGGATCCGGTCGTTGCAGCCCAGCGTTTCGGTGCCGTCGCCGACCAGCTGGAAGTCACCCGCAAGGCACTGAAGAAGCACGGTCGCCACAACGAGGCGGCCATTGCCGAGCTGTTGATCCTGGCCGACCTGTTCATGCCGATCAAACTGGTGCCGAAGCAATTCGAAACCCTGGTCGAGCGTGTTCGCAGCGCCCTGGATCGCCTGCGCCAGCAGGAACGCGCCATCATGCAGCTGTGCGTGCGTGATGCCCGCATGCCGCGTGCCGACTTCCTGCGCCAGTTCCCTGGCAACGAAATCGACGAAAGCTGGAGCGACGCCCTGGCCAAGGGCAAGGCGAAGTACGCCGAAGCCATCGGCCGCCTGCAGCCGGACATCATCCGTTGCCAGCAGAAGCTGACCGCACTCGAGGCCGAAACCGGCCTGACGATCGCCGAGATCAAGGAAATCAACCGTCGCATGTCGATCGGCGAGGCCAAGGCCCGCCGCGCGAAGAAAGAGATGGTTGAAGCCAACCTGCGTCTGGTGATCTCCATCGCCAAGAAGTACACCAACCGTGGCCTGCAGTTCCTCGACCTGATCCAGGAAGGCAACATCGGCCTGATGAAGGCGGTGGACAAGTTCGAATACCGTCGCGGCTACAAGTTCTCGACCTATGCCACCTGGTGGATTCGCCAGGCGATCACCCGCTCGATCGCCGACCAGGCCCGCACCATCCGTATTCCGGTGCACATGATCGAGACGATCAACAAGCTCAACCGCATTTCCCGGCAGATGCTGCAGGAAATGGGTCGCGAACCGACCCCGGAAGAGCTGGGCGAACGCATGGAAATGCCTGAGGACAAGATCCGCAAGGTATTGAAGATCGCCAAGGAACCGATCTCCATGGAAACCCCGATCGGTGATGACGAAGACTCTCATCTGGGTGACTTCATCGAAGACTCGACCATGCAGTCGCCAATCGATGTCGCTACCGTCGAGAGCCTCAAGGAAGCCACCCGCGAAGTCCTGTCCGGCCTCACCGCCCGTGAAGCCAAGGTCCTGCGGATGCGTTTCGGCATCGACATGAATACCGACCACACCCTCGAGGAAGTCGGTAAGCAGTTCGACGTGACCCGTGAGCGGATTCGTCAGATCGAAGCCAAGGCGCTGCGCAAGCTGCGTCACCCGACGCGAAGCGAGCACCTGCGCTCCTTCCTCGACGAGTGATCAACAAAACCCCCGGCCCGCCGGGGGTTTTGCTTTTCAGGGCGACACAAAAGCCTCCCCTCCCCCACAGCCCGTCTACACTCGTTTCAATCACCGTGCCATAACGAGACCGTTATGCCCAGACTGCCAGCCCTGCTACTGCTGTCGCTGCTCGCCTGGACCGCAACGGCTGGCGCGTTAAATCTCACCGATGAAGAACGTGGCTGGCTCGCGGCCCACCCGGACCTGCACCTGGGCGTCGACACCTCTTGGCCGCCGTTCGAGTTCCGCGACGAAAACGGGCTCTACCAGGGACTGTCCGCCGACTACATGGCGCTGGTGGCGAAACGCCTAGGTGTCGGCATCACCCTGGGCCAGCCGATGAGCTGGACGGCCGTGTTGCAGCAGGCCCGCGACAACCGGCTCGACCTGCTGCCCAGCGTCATGTCCACCCCCGAACGCCAGGCCTACCTGGCCTTCACCCGCCCCTACCTGGACTTTCCGATCGTCATCCTCGCCCATGCCGGTGGAGCCAAGCCACGCAACATGAAGGAGTTGTACGGCCTGAAGATCGCCGTGGTCGAGAACTACGCCCCCCACGAACTGCTACGTACCCACCACCCGGACCTGAACCTGGTCGCGCTGCCCAACGTCAGCTCGACGCTTGAGGCTCTGGCCACCGACGAGGTCGATGCAGTGGTCGGCGATCTCGCCTCCAGCGTCTGGAGCCTGCGCCAGCTCAAGCTCGACGGCCTGTACGTCAGTGGCGAAACGCCTTATCGCTACCAACTGGCGATGGGCGTACCGCAGGACGAGAAGATCCTGGTAGGCATCCTCGACAAGGTCCTGGCCGACATGAGCCCCGCCGAGATCGACGCCCTCCAGAAACATTGGGTTGGCAACGTAGCGACCGGCGTCTCGTACTGGAACGATATCCTGACCTATGGCCTGCCAGGCATCCTGCTGCTGGTCACCGTGCTGGCCGTGGTGATCCGCATCAACCGGCGCCTGAGCTCGGAAATCTCCCGCCGGGTAGCCCTCGAACAGGAACTGCGCAGCAGCGAGTACCACTACCGCGGCCTGGTGGAGAGCCTGTCGGCGATAGCCTGGGAAGCGCGGATGGGTGACTACACCTACACCTACGTCTCCCCCCATGCCGAGGCCCTGCTCGGCTATCCCCTGGCCCACTGGCTGGTGCCGGGCTTCTGGCGCAGTATCACCCACCCCGCCGACCTGACCCGCGCCCATGCCTTTTTCGACCACAAGGTCCTGGCCGGCCTCGACCACAGCCTCGACTACCGGGTGATCACCGCCGACGGTCGGACCCTGTGGGTGCGCGATATCGTCAGCCTGATCGGAGAGGGTGACAACCTGCTCATCCGCGGACTGATGATCGACATCAGCGAAACCAAGCACACCGAAGAAGCGTTGCGCCTGTCGGAACAGAAGTTCGCCTCGGTATTCCAGCAATGCCCCGACATCCTGGTGATCGCCCGCCTGTCCGACGGCTGCCTGCTGGAGGTCAACGAGGCCTTCGAGGAGCAGATCGGCCTTGGCGCCAGCCAGGTCATCGGACGAACCGCCACCGAGCTGAACATCTGGGGTATCGAGGGCGTTGGCCCCGGGCTGCTGCAACGTCTGCAGGGCGGCAGCATCCGCAACCTGGAAATGACCTTTCGCCGCAGCAACGGCGAGCTGTTTACCGGGCTGATTTCCGCCGAGGTCTTCGAACTCGATACCACCCCGGCGCTGGTGGTCGTGGTCCGCGACATCAGCCAGCTCAAGGAAACCCAGCAGCAGCTGCAGATATCCGAGGAAAAATTCGCCAAGGCCTTCCACGCGTCGCCGGACGGCATGCTATTGAGCCGCCAGCGCGACGGCATGCTGCTGGAGATCAACGAAGGCTTCACCCGCCTGACCGGCTACAACAGCGCCAGTTCGCTGGACCACTCCGCCATGGACCTGGGCCTGTGGGTCGACCTCAACGAACGCAAGCACATGCTCGAACTGCTGCAGCGCGATGGTTTCGTCCGTGACTTCGCCTGCCATATCCGCCGCAGCGACGGGCAGATCCGCCTCTGTGAAGTGTCCAGCCGGCCGCTGCCCATCGCCGATGAGGAGTGCATGCTGACCATCGCCCGGGACATCACCGAACGCCACCTGATGCAGGAAAAGCTGCAACAGGCCGCCACGGTCTTCGAAAGCACCGCCGAAGGTGTACTGATCACCGATATCCATCAGCACATCAGCGCGGTCAACCGGGCCTTCAGCGAAATCACCGGCTATAGCGAAACCGAGGCCCTGGGCAATACCCCGCGCCTGCTAGCTTCGGGTCAGCACGACAGTGCCTTCTACGCCGCGATGTGGCACCGCCTGAGCGCCGAGGGCCACTGGCAGGGCGAAATCTACAACCGCCGCAAGAACGGCGAGCTCTACCCCAGTTGGCTGACCATCAGCGCCGTGCGCAACCGCGACAAGACCATCACCCATTTTGTCGCGGTATTCGCCGACATCTCCAGCCTCAAGCACGCCCAGGCCCGGCTCGACTACCAGGCCCACCACGACCCGCTGACCGGGCTGCCCAACCGCACCCTGTTCGAAAATCGCCTGCAGGCGGCCCTGAACAGCCAGCTGGAACATGGCGGCCAGGGCGCGGTGCTGTTCCTCGACCTCGATCGCTTCAAGCACATCAACGACAGCCTCGGCCACCCGGTCGGCGACCTCCTGCTCAAGGGCATCGCCCAGCGCCTGAAGGAACAGCTGCGGGACATCGACACCGTGGCGCGCCTGGGCGGTGACGAATTCATCATCCTGCTGCCCGGCCTGCACCAACCCAGCGACGCGGAGTACCTGGCCAACAAGCTGCTGGATTGCTTCAGCGCGCCATTCCAGGCCGGCGAACACGAGTTTTTCATCAGCGCCAGCATCGGCACCAGTCTCTACCCCCGCGATGGCGATGACGTCGCCACCCTGATCAAGAACGCCGATGCGGCGATGTACCGCTCCAAGGCCAAGGGCCGCAACCGTGTCGAAAGCTACACCCGCGACCTCACGGCCCAGGCCAGCGAACGGGTTGCCCTGGAGCACGAACTGCGCCGTGCCATCGAGCGCCAGGAACTGTTCCTCTATTACCAACCCAAGATCAGCCTCGACGACGGCGCGCTGGTCGGCGCCGAGGCGCTGATCCGCTGGCACCATCCAACCTACGGCGACGTCCCACCGGAGCATTTCATCCCGCTGGCGGAAGACAACGGCATGATCCTGCAGATCGGTGACTGGGTACTGGAACGGGCCTGCCGCCAGATGCAGCGCTGGGCCGATCGCTACGGCGAATTCGGCCCACTGTCGGTCAACCTTGCCGGCGCCCAGCTGCGCCAGCCGAACTTGCTGGCACGCATCGAGCAACTGCTCAAGGACCACCACCTGCGCCCTGGCTGCCTGCAACTGGAGATCACCGAGAACTTCATCATGAGCCAGACCGAAGAGGCCCTGGACGTCCTGCACCAGCTCAAGCGCCTGGGGGTGCAGCTGGCCATCGACGACTTCGGCACCGGTTACTCCTCGCTGAGCTACCTCAAGCGCCTGCCGCTGGACTACCTCAAGATCGACCAGTCATTCGTCCGCGGCCTGCCGGACGACCCCCACGATGCCGCCATCGTCCGCGCCATCATCGCCCTGGGCCGCAGCATGCAATTCACGGTGATCGCCGAGGGTGTGGAAAACCTGGCACAGCAGGAGTTTCTCGCCGCCGAGGGTTGCGAACAGATCCAGGGCTACATCGTCAGCCTGCCGCTGGAAGCCGAAGAATTCGCCGCGACCTTTCTTCGCGTGATGCTTTCGGAGTTTTCGGATAGCACAGGAGAGAAACCGTCGTTATAATTCGCGGCCAACTGAGGGCCTATAGCTCAGTCGGTTAGAGCAGAGGACTCATAATCCTTTGGTCCACGGTTCGAGTCCGTGTGGGCCCACCATCCTTGAAAGCCGCGCGTTGCGCGGCTTTTGCGTTTCTGGCCTTTGCGTTTTCGATGGGCCTTCCAGTCTCAAGACAGCCATCATTGATCCGTCTGCGTGGGCGCATCAATAGAAACAGGCTACCCGCGCAAAACTGGACGCTGAGCCGAATACCTCGCACAATCGGCTCACCAAATGAGCCGAATAGCCCTTTTATTCGGCTCACGCATCCGCCGAGGCCCCCATGACCGAGCTTCCCTACTGGATCTGGCAGCAGCCCGACTGGCCCAACTTCACCTGGAAGGCCGACGTTCTGGCTACCCGCCTGCAGGCATGTGCTGAGGCCCAGGGACGTCTGCTCGGCATGGCTAGCGCCATCGACGGTGACAGCAGTGCCCAGAACGAACTGGATGCCCTTTTGCAAAACATCATCACCTCCTCGGCTATCGAGGGCGAGCAGTTGAATGCCGGCTCGGTCCGTTCCTCGCTCGCAAGGCGCCTGGGACTGGCGGCAGATCACCAAGTCAGCCCCCGCAGTGAAGGCCTGGCCGAGTTACTTCTGGACGCAACCCAGCACCACGAACACCCCCTGAGCCTGGAGCGCCTACTGCACTGGCACACGCTGCTTTTCCCTGGCAACGAAGGCAATCTGGCACCACGGATCAATGTGGGCAGGATCCGGGGGAACGAGCCTATGCAGGTTGTTTCCGGGCGTCTCGATCGGCCAGTCGTACATTTCGAGGCTCCACCGCGCAACAGGCTCGATCAAGAGTTGGCAACCTTCATCCACTGGTTCAATAGCAGCCAAACGGACAACACACTGCATCCACTGCTACGTGCCGCCATCACCCACTTCTGGTTCGTAACGCTGCATCCGTTCGACGATGGCAACGGTCGTTTGACCCGCAGCCTCACTGACCTGGCCCTGGCGCAGTCTGAGCAGCAAGCCATCCGTTTTTATGCGATGTCCGCCAGCATCCTTGAGGACCGCAAGGGCTATTACCAGATACTCGAAAGCACTCAGAAAGGTTTGATGGATATCACCGCCTGGTTGCAATGGTTTCTACAAACCTTGTTGCGTAGCCTGGAACAGGCTCAGCAGCGGATCGATCGGGTACTGATCAAGGCCAGGTATTGGCAACAGCATCGTCAGCATCAACTCTCGACCGAACAATTGAAGGTGCTGAATCGCTTGCTCGATGGTGGCGATAAAGGCTTCGCGAACGGGATCAACGCCGCGCAATATCAGGAGGTCGCGAAGGTCAGCAAGGCTACAGCGACTCGCCATCTGGCCGATTTGCTGGAAAAGCGCTGCCTGGTCCGCCTTCCAGGGGGAGGTCGCAGTACGCGTTACCAAATCCCCGGCCTGCTGGCTACGGATCAAGTGAACCAACAATGTGAGTAGACCTCACCGACGGAGTAGTACCTTGCCTGACAGCCGCATCCCCCTCGACGAAATCGATCGCCAATTGATCGCCGCCTTGCAGATCAACGCTCGCGAAAGCGTAGCCATGCTCGCCCGGCAGTTGGGCATTGCCCGCACGACCGTGACCTCGAGGCTGGCGCGCCTGGAAAAGGCCAAGGTGATCACGGGCTATGGCGTGCGCCTTGGTCAGCGAGTGGTCGATGGCGGGTTGCAGGCCTATGTCGGGATCACGGTACAACCGCGCTCGGGCAAGGATGTGGTGCGCAGGCTCAGTGCCATGGCACAGATCCAGCAGCTCTGTGCAGTGAGTGGCGAGTTCGACTACGTGGCATGGCTGCGCAGTGATTCGCCGGAGCAACTGGATCAGTTGCTCGACCAGATTGGTAGTGTCGAAGGGGTGGAGAAAACGACCACCTCGATCATTCTCAGCAGCAAGGTGGATCGGGGGCAGCCGATTTAATCGAGGACCAAGGACTTTGTACCCCTCAGGGTCTCTTCGCGGATAAATCCGGCTCCCACGGCTCCCCGCGCCAACCGCCTATCCTGTGGGAGCCGGATTTACCGATGCGTCGGACCGCCGCGAAGAGGCCAGCCCTTTCACTACAAAATGCCGAACAGACTCGTCATAAAGCATCATTAATCAGCAAAACGACGACAATTTGCGTCTTATTTACGTTCTCCCCGCTACCTACAATGGCGCCAGTCTTTTCCTAACTACACTTCCACCGGATACCACTTCCGGCAGGAGTCGCCAGCAAGGTCCGCCATGAACAAGAAGAATCGCCACCCTGTCGATGGTAAAAAACCGGTCACCATTTTCGGCCCGGACTTTCCTTTCGCCTTCGATGACTGGATCGAGCATCCTGCAGGACTGGGGACGATTCCCGCGGAAAATCATGGCGCCGAAGTCGCCATCGTCGGTGCCGGTATCGCTGGCCTGGTGGCCGCCTACGAGCTGATGAAACTGGGCCTCAAGCCCGTGGTGTACGAAGCCTCGAAGATGGGCGGTCGCCTGCGCTCCCAGGAGTTCGAAGGCGCCAAGGGCATCATCGCCGAACTCGGCGGGATGCGCTTTCCGGTGTCGTCCACCGCCTTCTATCACTATGTCGACAAGCTCGGCCTGGAAACCAAACCCTTCCCCAACCCGCTGACCCCGGCCTCCGGCAGCACGGTGATCGATCTCGAAGGGCAGACCCACTACGCGGAAAAACTCGCCGACCTGCCGGCGCTGTTCCAGGAAGTCGCCGACGCCTGGGCCGATGCCCTGGAGGACGGTGCGCGCTTCGGTGATATCCAGCAGGCCATCCGCGACCGCGATGTGCCACGCCTGAAAGAACTGTGGAACACCCTGGTACCGCTGTGGGACGACCGCACCTTCTACGACTTCGTCGCCACCTCGAAGGCCTTCGCCAAGCTGTCCTTCCACCACCGGGAGGTGTTCGGCCAGGTCGGCTTCGGTACCGGCGGCTGGGACTCGGACTTCCCCAACTCGATGCTGGAAATCTTCCGCGTGGTCATGACCAACTGCGACGATCACCAGCACCTGGTGGTCGGTGGTGTCGAGCAGGTACCGCTGGGCATCTGGCGCCATGTGCCGGAGCGTTGCGCCCACTGGCCAGCCGGTACCAGCCTCAGCTCCCTGCACCACGGCGCACCGCGTACCGGGGTGAAACGCATCGCCCGCGCCGCCGACGGTCGTTTCGCCGTCACCGACAACTGGGGCGACACCCGCCACTACGCCGCCGTGCTCACCACCTGCCAGAGCTGGCTGCTGACCACCCAGATCGAGTGCGAGGAATCGCTGTTCTCGCAGAAGATGTGGATGGCCCTGGACCGTACGCGCTACATGCAGTCGTCGAAGACTTTCGTCATGGTCGACCGGCCATTCTGGAAGGACAAGGACCCGGAAACCGGCCGCGACCTGATGAGCATGACCCTGACCGATCGCCTGACCCGCGGCACGTACCTGTTCGACAACGGCGACGACAAGCCGGGCGTGATCTGCCTGTCCTACTCGTGGATGAGCGACGCGCTGAAGATGCTGCCGCAGCCGATCGACAAGCGGGTCAAGCTGGCCCTGGACGCCCTGAAGAAGATCTACCCGAAAGTGGACATCGCCGCGCGCATCATCGGCGACCCGATCACCGTGTCCTGGGAAGCCGACCCGCACTTCCTCGGTGCATTCAAGGGCGCATTGCCCGGCCACTACCGCTACAACCAGCGGATGTACGCGCACTTCATGCAGGCCGACATGCCGGCTGAACAACGCGGCATCTTCATTGCCGGCGACGACGTGTCCTGGACGCCGGCCTGGGTCGAGGGCGCAGTCCAGACCTCGCTCAACGCGGTGTGGGGCATCATGAACCACTTCGGCGGCCGTACCCATGCCGAGAACCCAGGTCCAGGCGACGTGTTCGCCGACATCGGCCCGATCGCCCTGGCCGACTGAACGGAGTCGAACCCATGCGCGTAGCGCTTTACCAATGCCCGCCCCTGCCGCTGGACGTGGCGGGCAACCTGCAGCGGTTGCAGCAACTGCTGGCCGAGGCCCATGGCGCCGATGTGCTGGTGCTGCCGGAAATGTTCCTGACCGGCTACAACATCGGCGTCGAGGCGGTTGCCGCGCTCGCGCAACCCCGCGACGGCGCGGCGGCGCAACACATTGCCGCGCTGGCCAGGGCGGCGAATATCGCCATCGTCTACGGTTATCCGGAGCGTGCCGAGGACGGCAACCTCTACAACGCCGTGCAGTTGATCGATGCCCAGGGCAACAGCCGCTGCAACTACCGCAAGACCCATCTGTTCGGCGATCTCGATCACTCGATGTTCAGCGCCGGGCCGGACGAGTTCCCGGTGGTCGAACTCGGCGGCTGGAAAGTCGGCCTGCTGATCTGCTACGACGTCGAGTTCCCGGAAAACACCCGGCGCCTGGCCCTGGCCGGGGCCGAGCTGATCCTGGTGCCCACCGCCAACATGGTACCGTTCGACTTCGTCGCCGACGTGACCATTCGCGCCCGCGCATTCGAGAACCAGTGCTACGTGGCCTATGCCAACTACTGCGGCCACGAAGGTGACATCCACTACTGCGGCCAGAGCAGCATCGCCGCGCCGGATGGCAGCCGCATCGCCCGCGCCGGGCTGGACGAGGCACTGATCATCGGCACGCTCGACCGCGCGGCGATGCAGCAATCACGCGCGAGCAACCGCTACCTGCTGGATCGTCGCCCCGCGCTCTACGGCAACCTCAGCCGGGACTGACCTGGCGTTATCCGCTAGCATGGACGCTTCTCTGAAACGGAAGTGTCCATGCCAGCCCCCAACGCCCAAGCCCTCCAATGCATCACCCTGGCCAACGGCCTGCGGGTCTCGCTACGCCATGCGCCACAGTTGAAGCGGTGCGCAGCGGTCCTGCGAGTGGCGGCGGGCAGCCACGATGCTCCCACAGCCTGGCCAGGGCTGGCGCACTTCCTCGAACACCTGCTGTTTCTCGGCACCGAGCGCTTCCCCGCCGCCGACGGGCTGATGGCCTACGTCCAGCGCCACGGCGGCCAGGTGAATGCGCAAACCCGTGAACGCAGCACCGAATTCTTCTTCGAACTGCCGCCCCAGGCCTTTGCCGGTGGGCTCGAGCGCCTGGTCGACATGCTCGCCCGGGCACGCCTGGCGCCAGACGAACAATGGCGCGAACGCGAGGTGCTGGAAGCGGAGTTCATCGCCTGGTCGCGGGACACCGTGGCGCAACGGCAATTCCAGCTCTACGCCGGATTGTCCGAACACCACCCCCTGCGCGGCGTGCATGCTGGCAATCGCGCCAGCCTGCAGGTCGAAGACCCGGCTTTCCAGCAGGCATTGCAGGCTTTCTACCAGGGCTTCTATCAGTCCGGACAAATGACCCTGAGCCTGGTCGGCCCGCAGCCGCTGGAGCAGTTGCAGGCCCTGGCGCAATCCCTGGGTGCCGACCTGCGCCCAGGCCAGGCGATCGAACAGAAAGCACCTGTGGCCCTGTTCGAGCATGGCAAGCGAAGTTATCAACAGGCCGGCGCTCAGCACCTCGACCTGCTGCTGGCCTGGGAAGAACTGCCCGAGGGCGCCCGGCAGGCCTTGGATTTCCTCTGCACCTGGCTCAACGACAGCCAGCCCGGCGGACTCGCGGCCGAGCTGCATGGGCGCCTGTGGATAAATTCGCTGAACGTCACGGTTCTCTATCAGTTCGCCGGACAGGCCCTTGTGCGACTGGCATTCGAACTGGCGCCACAGGGCGTCGACCAGGGCGCCGAGATCGAGGCCCTGCTGGCCGATTGGCTGGGTTTCTTCGCCAGCCACGCCGACTGGCCCGGGCTGCGTCGGGAATACCGCCTGCTGCAGAACCGCAAGGCCCGCAGCAGCACGGCACTGGAGCGGGCCCGACAGGATGCCGGCGATGCTTCGCCAGAACTCTCGGACGCCGCCCTTTCAGCGCTCAAGGTCCTGCTGGGCCCTTTCGACAGCGCGCCTGTGGATAACCCGGCGGTGTCCTGGCGGCTACCGCCGGCCAATCCCTTCCTGCGCTCCACCGCGCCAGCCGAGCACCCGGGACTGATCCGCGGCCAGACCAGCGCCCATCGTGGCCTGCGCACCTTTGCCCAGGACCGCCTGCACAAGCGGCGGGACTCGTCCGCCATCACCCCTGTCGAGCTGCCGGCGAACGACAGCGGCGAGGCGGCACTCTACCTGCGTTGGCAACTGGATGACTTGCCTGGCACGCATGCCCTGCAAGCGCGGCTGAATCAGGGACTGCACACCCTGCGCGCCCAGGCGCGGCAAGCCGGTGTGGAACTGTCCTTCACCGTCCAGGCCAGTGCCTGGCAACTCCAGCTTATTGGCTGGCACGAACCGATCCCGGCGATTCTCGAACAGGCCCTGCGCAGCCTGACGACCCCGAGTGAGGCGATCTGGCAGGCTCCACCCGAGCCACCCAAGGCACTGATCCCTATCCGGGAACTGCTCAGGGCGTTGTCCGAACAGCCAGCAGCCACCCACGTGCCCCCCCAGGCCTGGGATGCCGAGCGACTGCGCAGGCTCTGGTCCGAAGCCAAATGGCAGGGCCTGGCCCTCGGGTTCCC
Organism: Pseudomonas vanderleydeniana; assembly: GCF_014268755.2. Taxonomy (NCBI): domain Bacteria; kingdom Pseudomonadati; phylum Pseudomonadota; class Gammaproteobacteria; order Pseudomonadales; family Pseudomonadaceae; genus Pseudomonas; species Pseudomonas vanderleydeniana. The sequence continues at coordinate 6,617,984 of NZ_CP077093.1, forward strand.
GACAGCCATCCAGACCGCACTCAACAATGCCCTGAGCCGTACCCCCGGCAGTCCGGCCCGGGAAGTACCGCAGCCACCCGTGGCCTCTGGCGAAAGGCGCTGGCAAACCGTGCCCTGCGACACGGCCGAGCAGGCCCTGCTGCTGTTCTGTCCGGCGCCCAGCGACAGCCTGGTCGACGACGCCTGCTGGCGGGCGCTCGGCCAACTGGTGCAGGCCCCGTTCTACCAGCGCCTGCGGGTCGAGTTGCAACTGGGCTACGCGGTCTTCAGCAGCGTCCGACAGATCCAAGGCCGAACCGGCCTGTTGCTCGGCGTGCAATCGCCCGGAACATCACTCGCACAGTTGTTGGGGCATTTCGAAAGTTTCCTGGTGCAACTCCCCGAGCGGATCGCCAGCCTGGACGACGACGCCTGGCTGGCCCAGCGAGAATCCCTGGCTGCCCAGTTCAACCTGGCGGACCTGCCACTGGCACAGGCCGCCGAGCTGCTCTGGCAGGCACATTTGGCCAACCACTCGTCGGATTATCTTGAGCAGCTCGCCTCGAATCTTCGCTGCCTGCAGCGCGAACAACTGCAGGTGGCCGCCCGGCAACTCGCCGAGGCCGCAGGCGGCTGGCTGTGCCTGGCCAACGGCGCCGCGCCGGACGCGGGCTCGCAGGCCAGGACGGGATCATTACCCGGGCTGCAATGAGCTTTATCCAAGAAAGCGGTCTACTTAACCGGTAATATTCAGTAATATTAGCTTGCTAAGCATTTGAACATCTCCCGCCGGAGGTGGACTATATGTATAGACACCCATCCACCCAACCGAAGGAGTCATTCATGGCCTGGACCAAACCCGCCTATACCGACCTGCGTATCGGCTTCGAAGTGACCATGTACTTCGCCAATCGTTGATCGGTCGACCTGCAGTGCAACGCCTCGGCCTCGCCGGGGCGTTTTCGTTTTCAGTCCTTGAGTGAGTGACAGGACCATGTACGTCCAGATTCTAGGTTCCGCTGCCGGTGGCGGTTTTCCCCAGTGGAACTGCAACTGCGCCAATTGCGCAGGATTTCGTGCCGGCAGCCTGCGGGCCACGGCACGCACCCAGTCCTCCATCGCCCTCTCCGACGACGGCGTGAACTGGGTACTGTGCAACGCCTCGCCGGACATCCGCGCCCAGCTCCAGAGCTTCGCGCCCATGCAGCCGGGTCGGGCCCTGCGCGATACCGGCATCGGCGCGATCATCCTGATGGACAGCCAGATCGACCACACCACCGGCCTGCTCAGCCTGCGCGAAGGCTGTCCGCACCAGGTCTGGTGCACCGACATGGTCAAGGAGGACCTGAGCACCGGCTTCCCGCTGTTCAAGATGCTGACCCACTGGAATGGCGGCCTCGACTGGCAACGCATCGAGCTCGAGGGCAGCTTCGCCATCGCCGCCTGCCCCCACCTGCGTTTCACCCCGCTGCCACTGCGCAGCGCCGCCCCGCCCTACTCGCCGCATCGCTTCGACCCGCACCCGGGCGACAACATCGGCCTGATCGTCGAGGACCTGCGCACCGGCGGCAAGCTGTTCTATGCCCCGGGCCTGGGCAAGGTTGACGAGCCGCTGTTGCAGATCATGGCCGAAAGCGACTGCCTGCTGGTGGACGGCACCCTGTGGGACGACGACGAGATGCAGCGTCGTGGCGTTGGCACCCGCACCGGCCGGGAAATGGGCCACCTGGCACAGAGCGGCCCCGGCGGCATGCTCGAAGTGCTGGAGCGCCTGCCAACACAGCGCAAGGTGCTGATTCACATCAACAACACCAACCCGATCCTCGACGAAGACTCGCCACAACGCGCCGAACTGCAGCGACGCAACGTCGAAGTTGCATACGACGGCATGAGCATCGAGCTGTAGGAGCACAACCCCATGAGCGATACCCCACTGTCCCGCGCCGAATTCGAACAGGCGCTGCGTGCCAAGGGCGCCTACTACCACATCCATCATCCCTACCACGTGGCGATGTATGAGGGCCGCGCTACCCGCGAACAGATCCAGGGCTGGGTCGCCAACCGTTTCTACTATCAGGTCAACATCCCCCTGAAGGACGCGGCGATCCTGGCCAATTGTCCGGACAGGGAGATCCGCCGCGAGTGGATCCAGCGCCTGCTCGACCACGATGGCGCCCCAGGTGAAGACGGTGGCATCGAAGCCTGGCTGCGCCTGGGCCAGGCGGTCGGCCTCGACCCCGATCAACTGCGCTCCCAGGAACTGGTGCTGCCCGGCGTACGCTTCGCCGTGGACGCCTACGTCAACTTCGCCCGCCGGGCCAGTTGGCAGGAGGCGGCCAGCAGCTCGCTGACCGAACTGTTCGCGCCGCAGATCCACCAGTCGCGCCTGGACAGCTGGCCGCAGCACTACCCCTGGATCGATCCCGCCGGCTACGAGTACTTCCGCACCCGCCTCGGCCAGGCGCGGCGCGATGTCGAACACGGGCTGGAGATCACCCTGCAGCACTACACTACCTACGAGGGGCAGCAGCGCATGCTGGAGATTCTCCAGTTCAAGCTTGACATTCTCTGGAGCATGCTCGACGCCATGAGCATGGCCTACGAACTGAACCGACCGCCCTATCACAGCGTGACCGACCAGCGGGTCTGGCACCGAGGAATCGCCCTATGAGCTTCGATCGCCAGTTGACCCCGAAATGGCGCGCCGGCTACCGCTTCCAGTACGAACCGGCGCAAAAGGGCCATGTGCTGCTGTACCCGGAAGGCATGATCAAGCTCAACGAGAGCGCCGCCCTGATTGGCGGCCTGATCGATGGCCAGCGCGACGTGGCAGCCATCATCGCCGAGCTGCAGCAACAGTTCCCCGACGTAGCCGAGCTCGGCGAGGACATCGAGCAGTTCATGGAGGTCGCCCGTGCAGAGCACTGGATCGAACTGGCCTGAATCCGGCCTGCCGGCCAAGCCGGAAGTCGGCCTGCCGCTGTGGCTGCTCGCCGAGCTGACCTACCGCTGCCCGCTGCAATGCCCGTACTGCTCGAACCCGCTGGACTTCGCCGGGCAGGGCCAGGAGTTGAGTACCGCGCAGTGGTTCAAGGTACTGCGCGAGGCGCGGGAAATGGGCGCTGCCCAACTGGGTTTTTCCGGTGGCGAGCCTCTGGTGCGCCAGGACCTCGTCGAGCTGATCGCCGAGGCACGCCGGCTGGGCTTCTACACCAACCTGATCACCTCCGGCATCGGCCTGACCGAGCAGAAGATCAGCGACTTCAAGCAGGCTGGCCTGGATCATATCCAGATCAGCTTCCAGGCCAGCGACGAACAGGTGAACAACCTGCTGGCCGGCTCCAGGAAGGCTTTCGCGCAGAAGCTGGAAATGGCTCGGGCAGTGAAGGCCCACGGTTATCCGATGGTGCTGAACTTCGTCACCCACCGACACAACATCGACCGGATCGACCGGATCATCGAGCTGTGCCTGGCCCTGGAGGCGGACTTCGTCGAACTCGCCACCTGCCAGTTCTACGGTTGGGCGCAACTCAATCGCCAGGGCCTGCTGCCGACCCGCGAACAGTTGCAACGTGCTGAACGCATCACCAACGAGTACCGCGCCCGACTGCAAGCCGAGGGCAACCCGTGCAAGCTGATCTTCGTCACCCCGGACTACTACGAGGAGCGCCCGAAGGCCTGCATGAACGGCTGGGGCAGCGTGTTCCTCACGGTCACGCCGGACGGCACCGCTCTGCCTTGCCACGGCGCACGACAGCTACCGGTGCAGTTTCCCAATGTGCGCGACCACAGCCTGCAACACATCTGGTACGACTCGTTCGGCTTCAACCGCTTTCGCGGCTATGACTGGATGCCCGAACCGTGCCGCTCCTGTGACGAGAAGGAAAAGGACTTCGGCGGCTGCCGCTGCCAGGCCTTCATGCTCACCGGTGACGCCAGCAACGCCGACCCGGTCTGTGCCAAGTCGCACCACCACGACGTGATCCTGCGAGCCCGCGAGGAAGCCAGCCAGGACGGCCCTAACATCGAGCAGCTGGTATTTCGCAACGAGCGCAACTCGCGCCTCATCGCCAAGGGCTGAGCGACATGCCAGCCCCTCTGGCCCTGCGGGTCAGGCGAGTATCTGCAACCCGTGCTTCTGCACGATGCTCAACAGCTTGAGCGCCATGCCGCTGGGCTGTTTGTCGCCAGCTTCCCACTGCTTGACCGTCGACACGCTGGTGTTCAGGTAACGGGCGAACACCGGTTGGCTGACATGATTGCGCTCGCGCAACGACTTGATCTGCTCGGGGGCGATTTCGTCCGGCACCGGTGCAAGGCACGACTCGTCGAACTCGCGCATGGTCGCCTTGCTGATCGCTCCGATAGCGCGCAATGCGCTGGCCGATTCGTGAACCGACTGCAATGCCTCGGACTCATACCGCTTGTTCATAAGCTATCTCCACAAACTTTTTCATTTCCAGCAGTTGCCGAATCTGCCGGCTGCTCAGGTTCTCATAGGCTTTGGCCAGCGCCTTGAAGGCACTGAGCTCCTGCTGGCTGATATTTCCTTGGTCACTCTTGGCGAACAGGAACTGGAAGACCCAGTAGCACCCGCCCCGGGCCAGCACGATGGAGCGGTGGCGATTTTCGTTCAGGCGTTTCTTCCACACCCCACCACCCAGATTGTCAGCCTGCCCCCTGATCACCGCTCCGATTGCCAGCACCAGTTCGGCGTCGTCGATCCGTGCCTTCCTGGCGCTGACGGCGAACCCCCTGGTCTTGAAAACCCTGTATCGCATGGAAATCCTTCTCCAAAAACATACCACCCGGTGGTATATAAATTCAAATCCTCGAGCACTTTTTCCGCCCAAAGGCAGCGTCGCGCCCCGCCCAGGAAGAGCGCACCGGGATACCGCCCATAAAAAAACACCCCGTGCCAAAAGAGTCAGGCACAGGGCGACGCGTTATACCGCGAGACGGTTCGGAATAAGGCTCAGGAAAAGGCGACGAGTCGAGTCAGACGGCAATACCCTTGCGGCATTGCACCTGGGCGGTACGTACGCGGGAGAAAGCTCGGCCCAGGCGCAGGAGCATCTCGTCGATGGTGCCCTGGCTGACCGTCAGGGCCGGAGAAAAGCGCAGGCTGTCGGCAGTCGGGGCATCGAGCAGCAGGCCTTCCTGCAATGCGGCCTTGACCACCGCATCCGCCGAGGCGTCGCTCAAGGTCAGGCCCCAGAGCAGTCCGGCCCCCCGCAGTTCGCCATGTTCATAACGTCGCGCCAGCCGGTCGAGGCCCTGTTGCAGATGCAGCCCGCGCTCGGCCACTTCGTCGAGGAAATCGTGCTTGAGCACGGTATCGAGCACCGCCAGGCCGGCAGCACTCATCAACGCATTGCCATGATGGCTGCCACCGATCTCACCGTGTTCGAAACAACAGGCCGTGCCCCGGGCCAGCAGCGCCGACAGCGGCGCGCCACCGCCCAGGCCCTTGCCGAGGACGATGATATCGGCGCGTACGCCATACAGTTGCTCGGCCAGCAGGCTGCCACAGCGCCCGATGCCGGTCTGCACCTCATCGAAGATCAGCAGGATGCCCAGTTCCCGGCACAACCGCTCGACGCCCTGGAGGTAGTCGCGGGTCGCCGGGGTCACGCCCGCTGCCCGTTGGATCGGTTCGAGCATGATCGCCACGGTCTTGGCGTCCACTGCGGCGTACAGGGCTTCCAGGTCGTTGAACGGGACCTGGCTGAAGCCGGGCAGTTGCGGCTCGAAACGATTGCCGAAGCAGTCCTGGCCAGATGCCGACATCGCCCCGAAGCTGCGACCATGGCAGGCATTGTTCGCGCTGATGATCCGGTAGGCACCGCCACGATGCAGCTGGCCCCACTTGCGCGCCAGCTTGATCGCCGCCTCGCAGGCTTCCGAACCACTGTTGAGAAAATGCACCTGGTCGCTGTCAGTGGCACGACACAGACGGTCGGCCAGTTTCGATTGCGCCGGGTTATGAAAACCCGCGCCGACATTGATCAGACCGTGGGCCTGGTCCGCCAGGGCATGGGCCAGCACGCCCGGGCTATGACCGAGGCTGTTGCTGCCGCCACCCTGGCTGAAATCCAGGTAAGCGCGCTCCTCGCTGTCCCACAGCCAGGAACCCTGGCCGCGGACGAACACCGGGCTGGGGCGCTCGGCGGCGGGCATCAGGTACTCGCTGGGTGCATGCTCATGCCGTGAACGCGGCTGGAAATCGGCGGTGAGGTCATCGAGGCTCGGCTGTGGCCGGCGCAGCTTGAACAGATTCATGCGCGCAGACCTTCCAATGGCAGCCCGAGCAACCTGGCCGACCAGTCCTCGACCTTGCCGGTGCGCAGGCGGCGGATGGCGATGTCGCGCCAGCGCGAGGACAGCGCCGGGCAATCCACCAGTTTCTTCAGCCCGGCATGCTCCAGCGGTTCGGTGTAGAACGCGTGCAGGGCCCAGGCCACGCTGAGCCCGGGATAACTGCGCTGCAGCAGCTCGAAAGGTTGGTCGTCGCTGACGAAACCGGGCTTGAGTACCCGATAGAACCAGCCGCAGCGTCCCGTGTCCTGGGCCTGCCGTGGCAGTTCGGCCAGGCCCCAGCGGTGGCTGAGGCGGTAGCAGGGCGAACGGGGCTGGCTGACCTGCAGCAACGCACCGCCCCAGCGGAACAGGTCGCCCAGGCAGACATGTTCCTCGGTCAGCCCACGGGTCGACAGATTCTCGCCAAAGGCCGGCGCGGCCCAGTCGAGCTGTGGATGCCGTTTGCGCCAGTAGTCGTAATGCTCGGCCGGGTAGTGATGCAATGCCCGCTCCGGTCCGCTGTGGAAACGCGGATCGCCCTGCTCGTCGCTGCCCAGCCCCTGTGGCCATAACCAGAGCCGGCTGGCAACCCGGTGTTTATCCGTATCGCTGATCAGACCCTGTCCGAGATTTTTTGCCTTGCCTATGTAAACACCATCCACGCAAACGGTATTCATCGCACGCTCTGGCCCTGTAAGCCCTTTGATTTGGGGTTAGACTAGGCCTCCCGGGCGTTCACGGCCATTTCGTTTTTCGAGCATTTTCGATAAGTACTGCTTATGGATTTCAAGCAACTGCGTTATTTCGTCGCGGTGTATGAAGAAGGGCATGTCGGCCGCGCCGCCGAACGGCTGTCGATCTCCCAGCCGGCCCTGTCGCAACAGATACGCCACCTGGAACACAACCTCGATGTCAGCCTGTTCGAACGCAGCAGCAAGCGCCTGTTGCCGACCCTGGCCGCCCATACACTGTACAACCATGCCCTGCCGCTGCTCGACGGCATGCAACGGGCCCGCGAAGCGTTGCGCAACTTCCAGGGCCAGGCGCTGCGGACCCTCGCCATCGGCGTGCTGCAGACGGTGCACACCAGCCTGGTGCCACAGATGCTCGAACGGGTACGCAAGGCCCATCCCCACCTGGTGGTGCAGATCTACGAATTGACGGGTCTGGAGATCGAGCGGCGCCTGCTCAATGGCTCGCTGGATATCGGCATCAGTTATCTGCCGCCACGCCAGCCAGGGCTGCACGGCCTGCCGCTGTACGAAGACGAACTGCAACTGGTGATCCCCGCCGAACATCCGCTGCGCGAATTCAAGAAAGTCTCGGTCGGCCAAGCGGCGGAGCTGCCGATGCTACTGCTCGGCGAAGAGTTCCAGATCCGCCAGATCTGGCAGGCGCAACTGGCCAACCTGGGGCGGCGCCCACAGGTCCAGGCCGAGCTGAACAACATGGCGGGAATTCTCGACAGTCTGCCTCACACCCGCCTGGCCACCGTGCTGCCGGGTCGCTCACGGGATGAGCATGACGATCATGACCTGCTGTGGAAGCCGTTGACCGAACCTCGGGTGTCGCTGCGGGTCGGCCTGGTGTGTCGCGATGTGCAGCGCCAGCAGGCTTCGCTGGAACTGCTGCGGGTGCTGCTGGACGACGTGATGAACAGCCAGGTGACGCACCTGCCGGGGACGGCCGGGCTCGACGGCCTGGGCTGAGAAAACTTTTTCGCGGACAAAAGAAAACCCCGCCGAAGCGGGGCTTTGCAGACTGTTTCCCTGACATCCATTTCGCTCCACCATCCTGGCGGAATCCTACGTGTCCGTGTTTTGCTTTGAGCTTCCTGCTCGACGTCCTTCATGTGTAGATTACTGCTGGATCCAATAGGGCGATATGGGCAAACAGCAGCGCGTTATGTAAGCAAATGCTTACATGCCAATTCCGCCTCAGAACTGCTCGGCATCGAGCAGGAACAACGATTCGCTGCCAGCCCTCACCGATGCCGTCAACGAGTGGATCCGTGGCAGCAGGCGGGCGAAATAGAAGCGCGCCGTGCCCAGCTTGCTGGCGTAGAACGCGTCTTCCTTCTCCTTGCCCAGCGCAGCCCTGGCCATCAGCGCCCACATGTAGGCATAGGCGGTGTAACCGAAGGTGTGCAGGTATTCGACCGATGCCGCGCCGATCTCGTCCGGGTTGGTCCGGGAGCGGTCCAGCACCCAGTCGGTCAGGTCGTCGAGGTTGTCCAGGGCTGCCGCCAGCGGTTTGGTGAACTCGCTCAGGTCGGCACTCGCGGTATCGATGAAGTGACGCACTTCCTCGGCGAACAGGCGGTAGTAGGCACCGCCGCTGCCGACGATCTTGCGGCCCACCAGGTCCAGCGCCTGGATGCCGTTGGTGCCTTCGTAGATCTGGGTGATACGCACGTCGCGCACCAGTTGCTCCTGGCCCCACTCACGCACGTAGCCATGCCCGCCGAAAACCTGCTGGCCATGCACCGTGGCTTCCAGGCCCAGGTCGCTCAGGAACGCCTTGGCCACCGGCGTCAACAGTGCGACCAGCTCGTCGGCACGCTTGCGGGTCGCCGCGTCCTCGCTGAACTTGGCGGTGTCCAGCTGCATCGCCACATAGGTGGAGAACGCACGGCCACCTTCGTTCGCCGCCTTCATGGTCAGCAGCATGCGACGCACATCCGGGTGGACGATGATCGGGTCGGCCGCCTTGTCCTTGGCCTTCGGCCCGGTTGGCGAACGGCTCTGCAGGCGGTCACGGGCGTACTCGATGGCGTTCTGGTAGGAGCGCTCGCCGGAAGCCAGGCCCTGGATACCGACGCCCAGGCGTTCGTAGTTCATCATGGTGAACATCGCCGCCAGGCCCTTGTTCGGCTCACCGACCAGGTAACCGATGGCCTCGTCGAAGTTCATCACGCAGGTCGCCGAGGCCTGGATCCCCATCTTGTGCTCGATCGAGCCGCAGGTCGCCGGGTTGCGCGCGCCCAGGCTGCCATCGGCATTGACGAGGAACTTGGGCACCAGAAACAGCGAGATGCCTTTCGGGCCGGCCGGCGCATCAGGCAGCTTCGCCAGTACCAGGTGAATGATGTTCTCGGTCAGGTCGTGCTCGCCACCGGTGATGAAGATCTTGGTACCGCTGATCTTGTAGGAGCCGTCCGCCTGGGGCTCGGCCTTGGTGCGGATGATCCCCAGGTCGGTACCGGCATGGGGTTCGGTCAGGCACATGGAGCCGGCCCAGGTACCGGCATACATGTTCGGCAGGTAGGTGGCCTTGAGTTCTTCGCTGGCGTGGGTGTTGATCGAAACGCAGGCACCGGAGGTCAGCATCGGGTACAGGCCGAAGGCGAGGCTGGAGGAGTTGATCATCTCCTCGACCTGGGCCGACACGGCCTTGGGCATGCCCATGCCACCAAAGGCCGGGTCACCGCCGACGCCAACCCAGCCGCCTTCGGCATAGGTCTGGTAGGCCTGCGGGAAGCCCGTCGGCGTGTAGACCGCGCCGTTGTCCCAGCGGCAGCCTTCCTCGTCGCCAGCGCGGCTCAGGGGAGCGATGCTCTTGGCGGTGACCTTGCCGGCTTCCTCGAGGATCGCCTCGACGGTTTCCGCATCCACGGTCTCGGCCAGGGCAGGCAGTTGCGCCCAGAGATTGGCGACCTCGAAGACTTCATTGAGGACGAAGCGCATATCGCGCAGGGGCGCTTTGTAGTCAGCCATGGCAAACCTCGCAAGATCTAGAACGATAGGGCCCGCGCTGGGCCGATTTCCGAAGGCCTGAGTGTACAACAACAACTTTTCAGACACATAGGGTCATCACGTGACGTTTTTGTTATTTTTAGTCACATACCTGCAGGGATTGTTGCGGAGAATGTGCCGGCCTCTTCGCGGGCAAGCGAAGAGGCCCCAAAGCCCCCTCATAGCCTAAAGGGCAAACACCTCGGCCGGCAGACGCATCAGACTCTCGCTCCCCGCCTCCACCGCCGCCCGATGAGCGGTCGTACGCGGCAGCAAACGCTTGAAGTAGAACTCGCACGTCGCCAGCTTGCCGCGGCAATAATCCGCGTCGCCGCGGCCATCGTCCAGCTGTGCCTGCGCCACCAGTGCCATGCGCAGCCACAGATAGGCCAGGACGATATAGCCGCTGTACATCAGGTAATCGACCGCCGCCGCCCCGACTTCATCCGGGTTCTGCATGGCCGCCTTGCCGACCAGCAGCGTCAGGTCGCCCCACTCCCGGTTCAACTGATCGAGTCGTGTCACCTGGGCCGCCAGTTGCGGATGCCCGGCGTTGGCTTCGCAGAACTTGTGCACGATCCGCGTGAAGCCGCGCAGCAGCTTGCCCTGGCTGCCGAGCACCTTGCGCCCCAGCAGATCCAGTGCCTGGATGCCATTGGTGCCCTCGTAGATCGGTGCGATGCGGCAATCACGTACCAGTTGCTCCATACCCCACTCGCGGATGAAACCGTGGCCGCCAAACACCTGCATGCCGTGGTTGGTGACCTCAAGACCGGTCTCGGTCATGAAGGCCTTGCAGATCGGCGTCAGGAACGCCAGCAGGTCCTCGGCCTCCTGGCGCTGCTCGGGCTGGGCGGCGCGATGGGCAATGTCGAGCCACTGCGCGGTGAAGTAGGTCAGGGCCCGGTTGCCCTCGTTGAACGCCTTCATGGTCAGCAGCATGCGGCGTACGTCCGGGTGCACGATGATCGGGTCGGCAGCCTTGTCCGGTGCCTTGGGCCCGGTCAGGGAACGCATCTGCAGACGTTCGCTGGCGTAGCGGACCGCCCCCTGGAAGCTGGTTTCGCCCAGGCACAGGCCCTGCATCCCGGTACCCAGGCGGGCATGGTTCATCATGGTGAACATGCAGTTCAGGCCCTTGTTCGCCTCGCCGATCAGGAAGCCTGTGGCGCCATCGAAGTTCAGCACGCAGGTGGCCGAGGCCTTGATACCCATCTTGTGCTCGATGGCACCACAGTTCACGCCGTTGCGCTCTCCCGCTTCGCCGGCCGCATCGGGCAGGAACTTGGGCACGATGAAGAGCGAAATGCCCTTGGTGCCCGCCGGTGCATCCGGCAGCTTGGCCAGCACCAGGTGGATGATGTTGCGGCTCATGTCGTGTTCACCGGCAGAGATGAAAATCTTGCTGCCGGTCAGCGCATGGCTGCCATCGGCCTGGGGCACGGCACGGGTCTTGATCAGCCCCAGGTCGGTACCGCAGTGGGCTTCGGTCAGGCACATGGTGCCCGTCCACTCACCTGCGGTCAGCTTGCTCAGGTAGGTCTGTTTCTGTTGCTCGGTACCGTGGGCGTGGATCGCCGACATGGCGCCATGGGTCAGGCCGGGGTACATGCCCCAGGAGGTGTTGCTCGAGCCGATCATTTCGCTGATCACCAGCCCCAGCGATTGCGGCAGGCCCTGCCCGCCATACTCTGGATCGGCCGCCAGCCCATGCCAGCCGGCCTCGACATACTGGGCAAAGGCCTGCTTGAAGCCCTTGGGGGTGGTCACCACGCCCTTGTCGAAATGGCAGCCTTCCTCATCGCCGGAGCGGTTCAGCGGGGCCAGCACCTGTTCACAGAACTTCGCGCCTTCCTCCAGGATCGCCGCGACCATGTCCGGGCTGGCATCGCTGGCCCCCAGGTGCTGGTAATGGGTGTGGAAATCGAAAACATGGTCGAGCAGAAAGCGCATGTCGCGTAGCGGGGCTTTGTAGTCAGGCATGGTCGTTTCTCCGGCAGCAGATGACTCAACCTACTGTCGGCGCCCGCCACCGGGCAATCACAGTCCAGCCGCTGAATGCTCCACCATCACTCAGCCGGCAGCCTCGTTGGTGCGCACCGCGCCACGCCTGGCGGTCTGCCCGGCGGCCATCACGCAGTTGCGCCCGGCGCCCTTGGCGGCATACAGCGCCTGGTCGGCGGACTTGAGCACCTCGTCCGGGGTACGCTGGTCCGCCTGGCGCTCGGCGACACCGATACTGATCGTCACCGAAACGCTCGTCGCCGCACTGCCCGAACGCCGCTGGCGACCTTGCTGGTCATCCTGTGGACGGCTTTCCGGGTTGCGCAGGTGGATGTTGTAGTTGGCGATAACCTCGCGGATCACCTCCAGGTGCGGCATGCACTCCTCCAGGCTCTTGCCGGCGAACACCACGGCGAACTCCTCGCCGCCGTAGCGGTAGGCCCGGCCACCGCCACTGACTTTCGCCAGCTTGCTTGCGACCAGCCGCAGTACCTGGTCGCCAACGTCGTGACCGTGGGTGTCGTTGAATTTCTTGAAATGGTCGACGTCGGTCATCGCCAGCACATAGTTGCGGCCCAGGCGCTGCATCCGTTCGTTGAGCGCGCGACGCCCGGGCAGCCCGGTCAGCTCGTCGCGGAACGCCATCTGGTAGGCCTCGTGAGCCACCGCCGCGGCGATCATCAGCATCACCTGGCTGCACATGATGTTCAGGGTGAACGGCAGGATGAAGGTCATCGGCAGCATCCAGAACAGCCCCAGCAGGCCGATCAGCTGCGCCGCATGCAGCGGCCGCGGGTTGCGCCAGTACTGCACCGTCAGCAGCATGAAAGCGGCGAGAAACACCGGATAGGACAACTGGATCAGGCTCATCCACGCCCCATGCAGGGCCGGCCAGCGGATTTCCGCCAGCCAGTCGAGCAGGGCCTCCGGGTAGCTCTGCTCCAGGCCCAGCGCCACACTGCCCACCGCCAGCAGCACGGCAAAGCGCGCGACCATGTCCTGGAACAGGTGCGTGCGCTCCTGCCAGGCGGCGAACACGCCGAACAACAGCGGCAACAACAGGCAGACCAGATGGAAAACCACTGCGGCATCCTGGCGGACCTTGCCATGGTCACGGTAGAAGTCGGCCTGGGTCGAAAGCAGGAAGTAGGCGATGTACACCGTGATCATCAGGAACAGTTCACGCTGGCGCCGGTAGACCGCGCAGTAGGAACCGCCCAGCAACAGCACCAGGGTCGGCAGGACGTTGAACAGTGAGGTGAAGAAGACGTTGAGGTCCTTGACGTAGGCTGCCGCGAGCCCCGCAAGCAACAGCATGACGGAGGGTAGAAAGTGACTGGCATGTACAGCAGTAGAACGCGGCAAGGGTAAAGCTCCGACCGGCAGATTCAATAGATGGCATTGTGCCTTTATTTGCGCGAGTAAAGCACAAAGAATGTGACAGAGATCACGAATGCACTCTCTTTAACGGCAGGGCTCGGCTTCTTCTTAGCGTTTTAGTCAGGAATTTTCACGATTGACGCCAATAAATCGGCAATACGAAAAACGCCCATGAAAAAGCCGCTTCCCCCGAAGGAGAAGCGGCTTTTCGAGGTCACTCCGGCAGGACTCAGTAGCCCAGGCTGAAGTTCTCTTCCTGCATGTCCATCAGGTTGTTGGCACCCGACAGCATGGTCGCCACGAGGGTCCGGGTACGCGGCAGGATACGCTGGAAGTAGAAGCGTGCGGTCTGCAGCTTGGCGGTGTAGAACGCCTCGTCGGTGGTACCCGCAGCCAGCTTCTCGGCGGCCAGGCGCGCCATGTCGGCCCAGAAGTAGGCCAGGCAGGCGTAGCCGGAGTACATCAGGTAGTCCACCGAAGCGGCGCCGACTTCCTCGCGGTCCTTCATCGCCGCCATGCCCACTTTCATGGTCAGCTCGCCCCACTCCTTGTTCAACGCGGCCAGTGGTGCAACGAACTCGCTGACCGCCGCGTTGCCTTCGTTGGCCTGGCAGAACTTGTGGACGATCTTGGTGAAGCCCTTCAGTGCCTCGCCCTGGGTCATCAGCACCTTGCGACCCAGCAGGTCGAGGGCCTGGATACCGGTGGTGCCTTCGTACAGCATCGAGATGCGGCTGTCGCGAACGTTCTGCTCCATGCCCCACTCGGCGATGAAACCGTGGCCGCCGTAGATCTGAACGCCATGGTTGGCGGCCTCGAAGCCGACCTCGGTCATGAAGGCCTTGGCGATTGGCGTCATGAACGCCAGCAGTGCGTCAGCCTTCTTCTTCTCTTCCTCGTCCTGGCCGTACTTGACGATGTCCACCTGCTTGGCGGTGAAGTACACCATCGCCCGGTTGCCCTCGGCGAAGGCCTTCATGGTCAGCAGCATGCGACGCACGTCAGGGTGCACGATGATCGGGTCAGCGGCCTTGTCCGGCGCTTTCGGGCCCGTCAGGGAGCGCATCTGCAGACGCTCGCGAGCGTACTTCAGGCCACCCTGGAAACCGATCTCGGCGTGGGCCAGGCCTTGCAGCGCGGTACCCAGGCGAGCGGTGTTCATGAAGGTGAACATGCAGTTCAGGCCCTTGTTCGGCGGGCCGATCAGGAAGCCGGTGGCGCCGTCGAAGTTCATCACGCAGGTGGCGTTGCCGTGGATGCCCATCTTGTGTTCGATCGAGCCACAGGAAACGGCGTTGCGCTGGCCAACCGAACCATCGGCGTTGGGCAGGAACTTGGGCACGATGAACAGCGAAATGCCCTTGGTGCCGGCCGGTGCATCCGGCAGGCGCGCCAGGACGATATGGACGATGTTGTCGGCCATGTCGTGTTCACCGGCCGAGATGAAGATCTTGGTCCCGCTGACCTTGTAGGAACCGTCAGCCTGAGGCTCGGCCTTGGTGCGCAGCATGCCCAGGTCGGTGCCGCAGTGCGGTTCGGTCAGGCACATGGTGCCGGTCCACTCGCCGGAGACCAGCTTGGTCAGGTAGGCCTCCTGCTGCTCGGGGGTACCGTGCTCGGAAATGGTGTTCATCGCACCGTGGGACAGGCCCGGGTACATGCCCCACGACCAGTTCGCCTCGCCGACCATCTCGCTCACCGCCAGGCCCAGCGACTCCGGCAGGCCCTGACCGCCGTGCTCGACGTCATGGGCCAGGCTCGGCCAGCCGCCTTCGACGAACTGCTTGTAGGCTTCCTTGAAGCCGCTCGGGGTCTTCACGCCCGACTCGCTCCAGGTGCAGCCTTCGGTATCACCAACACGGTTCAGCGGAGCCAGTACCTGTTCGCAGAACTTGGCGCCTTCTTCAAGGATGGCGTTGACCATGTCCGGAGTAGCGTCCTGGCAAGCCGGCAGGCTCTGATAGTGCGCTTCGTAGCCAAGCAGTTCGTCACGAACGAAGCGAATATCACGCAAGGGGGCCTTGTAGTCAGGCATAGCGATAAACCTCTGCTGATGAAACCTGGAAATAAGCGACCGCGTCGATTTGCCACGCCGGTCAAACAGTTGTTTGAAACATACGTTTGCGCCCAAGCCTTGTCAAGCGTCGTTCATGAGCCATTGGTCATACGCAGCCCACAATACGCACAGGAAATGACCTGCAACCCTGAAGGCAGCGGCTGGCGCCAAGGAAAGAATAGTCCAGGGAAAAGATGATCTATCGAATGCGCGCGTATCAGCGCCGAGCGTCATTGACGCCAGTTGCGGGAAAAGGGGGAGGTGCCGGGCACGAGACTCGCGCAGGGCAAAACGGGCGCCTTCGCGCCCGTCAGGATAACGACGAAAGAGGGATCAGGCGTAGGTGTCGATCAGCGTGCCCAGCGCCTTGTCTGCCGCCTTCTCGACCTTGGCGCCCAGTTCGACCTGGAGCTTGCCCTGGGACAGGTCGACCAGACTGCTCGACAGGTCCTGCTGGCTACGGTCCAGCGACAGCAGGCGCTCGACCTGGGAGTCGGAAGACTGGCTCTTCAGCGAACGCTCGACAGTGGTATTGGCGATCTGGCCGGCGGCCTGGTCTACACGGTTCTGCCCGGACTGAATAGTGCTCAGACCGGCATAAAAAGCGGTGCTACCTGAGATTTCCATGGGCGAACTCGACTGTGAAAAACGGTTACAGGCTGCATTGAAGCAGAACCCGGGCAAGAATGCCCGTCAAAAACACTAATGGCACAATGCCTGGCAATAGGCAAAAACTAGCGCCCTGCCCTGTCCATCAATCCAGCAGATCCAGCTGCAAGTGCTCTGCCACGGCTTGTGCGGAGGCCGTCTTGAGCTTCGGCACCCGCCCCAGGCACGGCGCCGGCAGGCGTTCGGCCAGCGTCGCGAGGTTCTCTTCCAGACGAGAGGTCTTCGGCTCGATGATGTTGGCCACCCAACCGGCCAGTTGCAGGCCATCACGGGCAATCGCCTCGGCGGTCAGCAAGGCATGGCTGATACAGCCCAGGCGCACACCCACCACCAGGATCACCGGCAACCCCAGGCCCCGGGCCAGGTCCGACAGGTTGGCCTGGTCCGCCAACGGCACCCGCCAGCCGCCCGCCCCTTCGATCAGGGTGAAATCCGCCTGCAATGCCAGGATCTCGCGCATCGGCTCCAGCAGCGACTGCACCGTCAAGGCGATACCCGCCTCGCGCGCCGCCAGGTGCGGAGCGATGGCCGGTTCGAGCGCCACCGGATTGACCTGCGCGTAGGACAGCGGCAGCGAACACTCGGCCAGCAACGCCAGCGCATCGGCGTTACGCAGCCCCTTGGGCGTCACCTCGCAGCCGGAAGCCACCGGCTTGCCTGCCGCGGTGCTCAACCCGGCGGTCCGGGCCGCATGCAACAGGCCCGCGGCGATGGTGGTCTTGCCGACGTCGGTGTCGGTCCCGGCGATGAAATAGGCTGCACTCATAGCGGTTTCTCCAGAACGGCATAGACCACTTGATAGGTCGCCGGTAGACCCTGCGCCTGGCGGAATCGTTCGTAGGCGTCGATCAGCCCCAGCACCCGCGCGCGGCCCGTCAGCCCGCCCGGACGTCCGGGGTTGAGGTTATGCGCACCCAGTGCCTTGAGTTCGTGGGTCAGGCTGCGCACGTCCGGGTAGTACAGCACCTGTGGCCGGCTTTCCAGGTTCAGCACCCGCAGTCCGCTGGCTGCGCACAGACGCTGGTAATCGGCGAACTCGCGGAAGCGATTGACGTGCACCATGCCATCCACCGCCCGCCAGCTTTCGCGCAGCTCATGCAGGGTGCCGACACACAGGCTGGCGAACGCCATCACACCACCCGGCCGCAGCACCCGATGGGCCTCACCCAGCACCGCGGCAAAATCGGCGCACCATTGCACGGCCAGGCTGGAAAACACCAGGTCGCAGCACTGCGCCTGCAATGGCAGGCGCTCGGCATCACCGGCGATGAAGTGACGTGCGCCCCCCAGGGGCCGGGCGTGCTCGAGCATGCCCTGGGCGATATCCAGGGCCAGGCCCTGATCCTCACCGAAGCGGGCGCCCAGGGCGCGGGTGAAATACCCGGTACCACAGCCGACATCGAGCCAACGCGAAGGCTGGCTCTGCGCCGGCAGGCGCCGCAGGAGTTCGTCACCGACGTCCCGCTGCAATTGGGCAACACTGTCGTAGCTGGCGGCTGCACGGGAAAACGAGGCCGCGACCTGGCGCTTGTCGGGCAGGCTGCCCGGCAATGGCGGGAGGGAAAGATCAGTCATCGGCACACTCATGTAGAAAAGCCTGGATTGCCCCGGCTACGCCGTGCGGGTCTTCGAGGAGAAAAGCGTGGCCGGCCTGTTCGATCAGGCCGACTTCGACATCCGGCAGCAGCGCCAGCAGCTCACCCGCCGCTTCGGCCGGCACCAGGCCGTCGAGCCCGGCGAACAGGTGCAACTGCGGGCCGCCATAGGTTTGCAGGGCCTCACGGGTGTCCAATTGCGCCAGCACTTCAAGACCGCCGAGCAGCACCTCGGGACGGCTGTGCGGTGCACCACCGAGCAGGCTGCGCGATTGCCCACGCGGGTCCGCCGAGCCCTGGGCACACAACAGGCTGAAGCGCTTGAGCGTGGCCTGGGGCTGCTCGCGGCAACCGCTCAGGAACTGTGCGAAGGTGTCGTCGGCCATGCCGCTGGACCAGCCCTGCCCGGCCACGAAGCGTGGGTTGCTCGCCAACGTCAGCAGGCCGCAGCAACGATCGCCGCGGCGGGCCGCCAGCTCCGTAGCCAACATGCCGCCCAGCGACCAGCCACCCAGCCAGGTGTTTTCCGGCAGCGTGGCATCCAGTTCCTCGATCCACTGCGCCAGCTCGCCGCTGGCAAGCTCCGGCAGCGGTTCGATTTCCACCCGCAGGTGCTCGTCCAACCCGCGCAAGGCAGCGGCCAAAGGCTCCAGCGGCGAAATGCCAAGCCCCCACCCGGGCAACAGAATCAGGCGATCACGCATGGTGTGGCTCCAACGGCTCATGGGGCCCCAGCAATCTGGAACACTCGGCCAACGCTTCTAACAATAGCCGTACCTGCGCTTCGCTGTGGGCAGCGGTCAGTGTGACCCGCAAGCGTGCACTGCCAGCCGGTACGGTGGGCGGTCGAATCGCCGTGACCATCAGCCCGCGCTCGCGCAGCAGTTGCGAGAAGCGCAGCGCCCGCCCGGCATCACCGATCAGGATCGGCTGGATCGGCGTAAAGCTGTCCATCAGCTCCAGGCCGATCTGCTCGGCACCCGCACGGAACTGGCGGATCAATGCGTTCAGGTGTTCCCGGCGCCAATGCTCGGTGCGCAGCAGCTCCAGGCTTTTCAGCGTGGCGCAGGCCAACGCCGGCGGCTGGCTGGTGGTGTAGATGTAGGGCCGGGCGAACTGCACCAGGCTCTCGATCAGCTCTTCGCTGCCAGCGACGAATGCGCCGGCCGTGCCGAAGGCTTTGCCGAGGGTACCGACCAGCACCGGCACGTCTTCCGGGCATAGGCCGAAGTGCTCGACGATACCGCCGCCGTTGGCCCCCAACGGGCCAAAACCGTGGGCGTCATCGACCATCAGCCAGGCGCCACGGGCACGGGTTTCCCGAGCCAGGGCCGGCAGGTCGGCGATATCGCCGTCCATGCTGAACACTCCGTCGGTGACCACCAGCGTATTGCCGGTGGCTTTCTCCAGGCGCTTGGCGAGGCTGGCCAGGTCGTTGTGCAGGTAGCGATTGAAGCGCGCGCCCGAAAGCAGCCCGGCGTCGAGCAGCGAGGCGTGGTTGAGGCGATCCTCCAGTACGGTGTCACCCTGCCCGACCAGTGCCGTGACCGCGCCGAGGTTGGCCATGTAGCCGGTACTGAACAACAACACCCGGGGCCGTCCGGTGAGGTCGGCCAAGGCTTCTTCCAGCGCATGGTGCGGGCCGCTGTGGCCAATCACCAGGTGCGACGCGCCGCCGCCCACGCCCCAGCGTGCGGCGCCCGCCCGCCAGGCCTCGATCACCTGTGGGTGGTTGGCCAGGCCCAGGTAATCGTTGTTGCAAAAGGCCAGCAACGGCTGGCCATCGACCACCACTTCCGGCCCCTGGGGGCTTTCAAGCAGCGGCCTGTGACGGTAGAGGTTTTCGGCACGACGGGCAGCCAGGCGTGCGGACAGATCGAAGGACATGGGCGCCTCGCAGTGCAATCTGAAGAACACCGCCCCTTCCTGTAGGAGCGGCCGGCCGACGCTCGGTTGACAGCGAGGCTTTTCGCGATCTTGCGAACGCATTCGCGGCGGTTCAGCGTCCCGACAAGTCCGGCTACTACAGCATCCGTTGGCTTGGGCGCGGGCAGTGTTCGGTTGGAAAAGCGGTGTCAGTCAGACCGCGGCGTTATAGAACTGCTCGCTGCTCTTCTGCTCCACCAGCGCCTGCTCGATAGCCGCCTGGTGCACTTCGTCGGCATGCTCCTCGCGGGCTTCCGGCTGGATACCCAGGCGAGCGAACAGCTGCATGTCCTTGTCGGCCTGCGGGTTGGCGGTGGTCAGCAGTTTTTCGCCGTAGAAGATCGAGTTGGCACCGGCGAAGAACGCCAGGGCCTGCATCTGCTCGTTCATCGCCTCGCGGCCCGCCGACAGGCGTACGTGGGACTTGGGCATGAGGATCCGCGCCACCGCGAGCATGCGGATGAAGTCGAACGGATCGACATCCTCGGCATTCTCCAGCGGTGTGCCGGCGACCTTGACCAGCATGTTGATCGGCACCGACTCCGGGTGCTCCGGCAGGTTGGCCAGCTGGATCAGCAGGCCGGCGCGGTCATCGAGGGATTCGCCCATGCCGAGGATGCCGCCCGAGCAGATCTTCATCCCGGCATCGCGCACATAGGCCAGGGTCTGCAGACGCTCACTGTAGGTGCGGGTGGTGATGATGCTGCCGTAGAACTCCGGCGAGGTGTCGAGGTTGTGGTTGTAGTAGTCCAGGCCAGCCTCGGCCAGGGCCGCGGTCTGTTCCTGGTCGAGGCGACCCAGGGTCATGCAGGTCTCCAGGCCCATGGCCTTGACGCCCTTGACCATCTGCAACACGTACGGCATGTCCTTGGCCGACGGGTGCTTCCACGCCGCGCCCATGCAGAAGCGGGTCGAGCCGATGGCCTTGGCCCGTGCAGCCTCCTCGAGGACCTTCTGCACTTCCAGCAATTTTTCCTTTTCCAGCCCGGTGTTGTAGTGACCGGACTGCGGGCAGTACTTGCAGTCCTCCGGGCAGGCGCCGGTCTTGATCGACAGCAGGGTCGACACTTGCACGCGATTGGCATCGAAGTGCGCGCGGTGCACGGTCTGGGCCTGAAACAGCAGGTCGTTGAACGGCTGCTGGAACAGTGCCTTGACCTCGGCCAGGGACCAATCGTGACGCAAAGTGGCGGTAGTGCTGGCACTCATCGCTGGAGTTCCTTGTTTTATGCTGGGCAAGCGGCCGGGGCGACAGCCACGACCACGACACGGATGCCGGCATATTTAAGGAAGCGACATGGACTGTCAACCACATTGCAAGCTCAAGGTTTACAACTGGCTAAAGAACAACCAGATCTGTTTGCTTTGCGACGAACCCAGTGACAATCCCTACCCCCTCTGCTCCCCTTGCGAAAGCGAGTTACCCTGGCTGCTGGAGCATTGCCAGACCTGCGCCCTGCCCCTGCCGATGGCCGGCCTGAACTGCGGCCAATGCCTGAAGCAACCGCCCAGCTTCGACCAGGTCATCGCGCCCTGGACCTACCACTTCCCGGTGGACACCCTGATCACCCGCTTCAAGCACCAGGGCCAGTGGCCGCTGGGTCGCCTGCTGGGCGAATTGCTGGCACTGGCCCTGTGCGAACGCTACGAGCACGGACTGCCTCGACCGGACCTGCTGCTGGCGGTGCCCATGGCCGTGAAACGCCAGCGCCAGCGCGGCTACAACCAGGCCGCGATGCTGATGACCTGGCTCGGCAAAAGCCTGGAGATCCCGGCAGACGAGCACCGCCTGTTGCGCATCCAGGACACCGTTGCCCAGCAGGAGCTGGACGCCAGGGCACGCCGGCGCAACCTGCTCGACGCCTTCGCCCTGGCCCCCGGGGCGTCGGTCGGGGGGTTGCACCTGGCACTGGTCGACGACGTCCTGACCACCGGGGCCACCGCTGAAAGCCTGGCGCGCCTGCTGCTCAAGGCCGGCGCCCGGCGCGTCGATGTCTATTGCCTGGCGCGCACACCCAAGCCTGGCGACCCGGCTTGACGCCTGGCGCGCCAGCGGGCACTTTTCGAAGACAATGCCACCGCCCGAAGCCCACCCATGTCCCTGCCCGTCCTGCTGACCCAATACATCGCCCGCCGCCCGCAGCGCATCGCCCTGCTGCAACACATCGCCGAACAGGGCTCGATCACCCGCGCGGCAAAAAGCGCGGGCCTGAGCTACAAGGCCGCCTGGGATGCCATCGACGAGTTGAACAACCTGGCGCAGAAACCACTGGTGGAGCGCAGTGTCGGTGGCAAGGGCGGCGGCGGCGCGAAACTGTCGGCCGAGGGCGAGCGGGTGTTGCGTCTCTATCAACGCCTGCAGGCGATCCAGGCGCAGGTACTGGAAGCCGCCGAGGACGCCAGCGACCTCGACCTGCTCGGACGCCTGATGCTGCGCACCAGTGCCCGCAACCAGTTGCACGGCACCGTCGTCGCCGTCGACAGCCACGGCCGCAATGACCGGGTGCACCTGGAACTGGCCGGCGGCCTACCCCTGCAGGCGCAGATCACCCACGACAGCACGCTCCGGCTGGAGCTGGAAATCGGCACCCAGGTTGTCGCCCTGATCAAGGCCGGCTGGCTGGAACTGCTCGCACCCGACGTCGCAGCAACACCTGGACACAATTGTTTGGACGGTCTCGTCGAGGAAATCCTGGAAGACGAAAACGGCCCTTCGGAAGTCAGAGTTGCCTTGCCGAACGGGCAGACGCTTTGCGCCCTGGCGGCGGTGGAAAAGCTCGCGGCCCTCGGCCTGGCAGGCGGTAGCGCGGTGCGGGTGCAGTTCGCGCCGTCCTTTGTCCTGCTGGGCACTCCGCTTTGACGCTTTCGCGGGCAAGCCGCGCTCCTACCACGATGAGCGTCATCCTTTAGGCAGCAATGAGCGGGCGAAACATCTCGACTTTTTACTGCAACAATTCCGTCATCCGGGCTGATTAAGGTGGCTGCCTAACCGCAGGGAGCCTGATGATGAGTCTATTAGAAGAGAACCAATCCACCGACCTCGAGCAGATGGTCGGCCTCAGCCGCCGTGGTTTCATCAGTGCCGGCGCCCTGTGCGGCGCGGCGCTGTTCCTCGGTGGCAACCTGCTGACCCGCAGCGTGATGGCGGCCAGCGTCGGCACAACGCCTGGCAAGCTGCTCGGTTTCGACAGCATCGCCGCCGCCACCAGCGACAGCCTGAGCCTGCCCAACGGCTACACCAGTTCGGTCCTGATCAGTTGGGGCCAGCCGCTGGAGAAGAACGGCCCGGCCTTCGACCCGAGCGGCAACGGTACCGCCAAGGCCCAGGAGGTCCAGTTCGGCGACAACAACGACGGCATGAGCCTGTTCCCCTTCCCCGGCGACGAAAACCGCGCGCTGATGGCGATCAACAACGAATACACCAACTACCGCTACCTCTATGCCCACGGTGGCCAGCCGCAGTCGCCGGAAGACGTGCACAAGGCGCAGGCCAGCGAAGGCGTGTCGGTGATCGAGATCCAGCGCAAGGACGACCAGTGGCACTTCGTCCAGGGCTCGCCATACAACCGGCGCATCCACGGCAACACGCCGATCCGCATCGGCGGCCCGGCGGCCGGTCACCCCTGGCTGCAGACCCGCGCCGACAAGCAGGGGCGCAAGGTGCTCGGCACCTTCCAGAACTGCGCCAACGGCAAGACGCCCTGGGGCACCTACCTGACCTGCGAGGAAAACTTCACCGACTGCTTCGGCAGCAGCAATGCCGAGCAGAAGTTCGACGCCGCGCAGAAACGCTACGGCGTGGTGGCAGCCAGCAAGGAAATCGGCTGGCACACCCACGATCCACGCTTCGACATGGCGCTGAACCCGAACGAGCTGAACCGGCATGGCTGGGTGGTGGAAATCGACCCGTTCGATCCGCAGTCCACCCCGGTCAAGCGCACCGCCCTTGGCCGGTTCAAGCACGAGAACGCCGCCGTCGCCGAAACCCGTGACGGTCGTGCGGTGGTCTACATGGGCGACGATGAGCGTGGCGAGTTCATCTACAAATTCATCAGCCGCGACCGGATCAACCACAAGAACCCCAAGGCCAACCGAGACCTGCTCGATCACGGCACCTTGTACGTGGCGCGCTTCGACAACGGCGACGGCAACCCGGACCGGCCCAAGGGCGCGGGCGAGTGGGTCGAACTGAGCTTCGGCAGGAACGGCATCAATGCCGACAACGGCTTTGCCAGCCAGGCCGAGGTACTGATCCACGCCCGCCTCGCCGCCAGCGTGGTCAAGGCCACGCGCATGGACCGCCCGGAGTGGATCGTCGTCAGCCCGATCGATGGCCAGGTCTACTGCACCCTGACCAACAACGCCAAGCGTGGCGAGGACGGCCAGCCGGTGGGCGGGCCGAACCCGCGCGAGAAGAACGTCTACGGCCAGATCCTGCGCTGGCATGCCGCTGGCAACGATCACGGCGCGACGACCTTCGAGTGGGACCTGTTCGTGGTCGCCGGCAACCCGGGCGTACACGCCGGGACACCCAAGGGCGGTTCGTCGAACATCACCCCGCAGAACATGTTCAACAGCCCGGATGGACTGGGTTTCGACAAGGCCGGGCGCTTGTGGATCCTCACCGACGGCGACTACAGCAACGCCGGCGACTTTGCCGGCATGGGCAACAACCAGATGCTCTGTGCCGATCCGGCCAGCGGTGAGATCCGCCGGTTCATGGTCGGCCCGGTCGGCTGCGAGGTGACCGGGATCAGTTTCTCGCCAGACCAGAAGACCCTGTTCGTCGGCATCCAGCACCCGGGTGAAACTGGCGGTTCGACGTTCCCCGAGCACCTGCCGAATGGCAAGCCGAGGTCGTCGGTGATGGCCATCCGGCGTGAGGACGGCGGGATCATCGGCGCCTGACACGCCGCGTCTGCAGGTTTCAGGGGCGCTCCGCGCCCCAGCGCGGGCAAGCCCGCTCGCCACAGGAGGGTGGGGGCGAGTCTTCATAGCGCTTGTGCCAATGGGCCTTTGTGGCGAGCAGGCTTGCCTGCGTTCGGCTGCAAAGCAGCCGCAAGTCCGCTGACCCCATTGAGCCTGACACGCCGCGCCAGCAGGTTTCAGGGGCGCTCCGCGCCCCAGCGCGGGCAAGCCCGCTCGCCACAGGAGGGTGGGGGCGAGTCTTCATGGCGCTTGTGCCAATGGGCCTTTGTGGCGAGCAGGCTTGCCTGCGTTCGGCTGCAAAGCAGCCGCAAGTCCGCTGACCCCATTGAGCCTGACACGCCGCGCCAGCAGGTTTCAGGGGCGCTCCGCACCCCATCGCGGGCAAGCCCGCTCGCCACGGACTCGATCACCTTTCCTGCTCCTCGTGCGCTAAGATGGCTGGCCGGACGCGGCCGCCTGCCGCCCGCAGGAGCCAACATGTCCCACCCGTTTGATACCCTCACCCCCGACCTGGTCCTCGACGCCGTGGAAAGCCTCGGCTTTCTCAGCGATGCCCGGGTACTGGCGCTCAACAGCTACGAAAACCGCGTCTACCAGGTCGGCATCGAAGACAGCGAACCGCTGATCGCCAAGTTCTACCGTCCACATCGCTGGACCAACGCCGCGATTCTTGAGGAACATCGCTTCACCTTCGAACTGGCCGACTGCGAAGTGCCGGTGGTCGCCCCACTGCAACACGACGGTGAAAGCCTGTTCGAACACCAGGGCTTTCGTTTCGCCCTGTTCCCCCGGCGTGGCGGGCGAGCCCCGGAGCCGGGCAATCTCGACCAGCTCTATCGCCTCGGCCAGTTGCTGGGCCGTCTGCACGCGGTCGGCGCCGCCCGTCCGTTCGACCACCGCGAAGCGCTCGGCGTGCAGAACTTCGGCCATGACGCCCTGGCCACCCTGCTCGACGGCGGCTTCATCCCCGGCAGCCTGCTACCGGCCTACGAATCGGTGGCCCGCGACCTGCTCAAGCGAGTGGAACAGGTCTACCGCGAAACCCCGCACCAGAACATCCGCCTGCACGGTGACTGCCATCCTGGCAACATGATGTGCCGCGACGAGGTGTTCCACATCGTCGACCTCGACGACTGCCGCATGGGTCCGGCCGTCCAGGACCTGTGGATGATGCTCGCCGGCGATCGCCAGGAATGCCTCGGTCAGCTCTCGGAACTGGTCGAGGGCTACAGCGAGTTCCACGATTTCGATCCCCGCGAGCTGGCGCTGATCGAGCCGCTGCGTGCACTGCGCCTGCTGCACTACAGCGCCTGGCTGGCACGACGCTGGGATGATCCGGCGTTTCCACGCAGCTTCCCGTGGTTCGGCAGCGAGCGTTACTGGGGCGACCAGGTCCTGGCGTTGCGCGAACAGCTCGCGGCGCTGAATGAAGAACCGCTGAAATTATTCTGACGGTTGTGGCAGGATTCGGTGATGCCCTTTCGGGCGCTATCGCCAGCCAACGGCATGCCGCCCTGCTGGGTGGCGATAGCCTCACCCCCATCAAATCGAAATTTTCTCAAGCAGCCCAAGCAAGGACTCTGCATGCAAGCCGCCAACCCGCGCCGCGGGTACATTCTCGGCCTCACCGCCTACATCATCTGGGGCCTGTTCCCGATCTACTTCAAGGCCATCGCCAGCGTGCCGGCCACGGAAATCATCAT
Source organism: Pseudomonas vanderleydeniana (assembly GCF_014268755.2). Classification (NCBI taxonomy): domain Bacteria; kingdom Pseudomonadati; phylum Pseudomonadota; class Gammaproteobacteria; order Pseudomonadales; family Pseudomonadaceae; genus Pseudomonas; species Pseudomonas vanderleydeniana. Next base: position 6,644,259 of record NZ_CP077093.1, read on the forward strand.
CCACCGCGTGCTCTGGTCGGCGCTGTTCGGCAGCCTGCTGCTGGCCGCCTGGAAACACCCGGGCTGGTGGCACGAACTGCGCGAAAACCCACGCCGCCTGGCGATCCTGGCACTGAGCGGCACGCTGATCGCGGCCAACTGGCTGACCTACGTCTGGTCGGTGAACAACGGGCGCATGCTCGAGGCCAGCCTCGGCTACTACATCAACCCGCTGGTCAACGTGCTGCTGGGGATGTTGCTGCTCGGTGAGCGCCTGCGCCGGCTGCAATGGGTCGCGGTGGGGCTGGCGGCCATCGGCGTGGCCCAGCAGGTCTGGCTGGTCGGTAGCCTGCCCTGGGTGTCGCTGGTGCTGGCATTGACCTTCGGTTTCTACGGCCTGATTCGCAAGCAGGCACCCGTGCAGGCGCTCCCGGGCCTGGTGGTGGAAACCTGGATGCTGGTGCCCCTGGCTCTCGGTTGGCTGCTGCTGCATCCGGAAGCGAGCACCGCCCACCTGGAATTCTGGAGCAGCCCCCAGGCCTGGTGGCTGGTAGCAGCAGGTCCGGTCACGCTGGTGCCGCTGGTCAGTTTCAACGCGGCGGCCCGCCACCTGCCCTACACCACCCTGGGCTTCCTGCAGTACCTGGCGCCAACCCTGGTGCTGCTCGAAGCCGTGCTGCTGTTCGGCGAACACCTGTCGTCCAGCACCCTCACCGCCTTCATGTTCATCTGGGCGGGCCTGGTGGTCTACAGCGTGGATATCTGGCTCAGCCTGCGCAAACGCGGCTGATCAGAAAACGTACAAAAGCCTGCAAGCCACACTCGACAAGGGCTGCAGGCTTCCATCCCAAGGTTATCCACAAGCCGGTCCACGCCGTTTGTGCACAAGCCCTTGAAACTGCTCGTTTTTTGCTCAAATCTCGGCAAGCCCCGGCCCGCCTGGCCGGGCGCGGTGTCTCCCCAGCTTATCCACAGGCCCGTCCCCGGTTAACTTGGATAAGCCGGGTCAACCTTCGCTGCGCAGTACCAACTCCACCATCAGGTCATCCGCCAGGGCTTCCAGGCTGGCCTGCAAGGTGTCCAGGGACAGGGTCAGCGGCACCGCCAGGATCGCCTCGGCATGAAACAGTGGTTCACTGCTCATCGGCGCCGGGCGCATGTCGGTCACCAGCCGCTCCAGGTTGACGCCCTGCTCGCTGAGCAGGCGGGTGATATCGCGCACGATGCCAGGGCGGTCATTGCCCACCAATTCCATCGCGATGGGCTTCCAGGTGCAGGACTGCTCGATCCCGCTTTCGGCGACCAGCACGCGGATGCCCTGATGGGCGAGCGCCTGCAAGGCGTCGATCAATTCATCGTGGGCCTCGGCCGGTACACCGATGCGCAAGATCCCGGCGAACTGCCCGGCCAGGCGCGACAGGCGACTTTCCAGCCAGTTGCCGCCGTGGGCTGCGATGCATTGGGCGATCCGTTCGACCTGGCCGGCCTTGTCCGGGGCGAATACAGTCAGTACGAGATGGTCCACGGGGAAGCCCTCTGGCAGTTCATCGATCCAGTATAGGCAATGACCGGCTTGCCGCTTTCGCGACGGTACCCGCCTTCACACCCTCGGATGGGTCAAAGCATCCATGCATTCGCACACAACAAATTGTGTACCATTTTCATATTTATATGGAACAACCCATGGTTTTCTTGAGAACATTGAGGTCTGCTGCGTGACCAGACAGAACCGATCGGTCGCAGAACGACGTATTTAGTCTGATTTTCACAACCGCAATGCATCATGTAGTATGCCCCGGCACGCACTACATAACCTTGGATGGATGTTCGCCCGAGTGCCTGTGAAATCACGGAAAGCCCCACCGGCCATGGTTGGCGGGGCCAGCCCAGCCGTCCGCGAGGGCATGTTCTGGTACTGTGTTTAGAGAAGCACGCAAGGCTTTAAATAGAAGAGCTGAATAGCTGAGCAGAGTGAGGCAAGCAATGACTGAACACGTTCAAGTCGGTGGCCTTCGGGTCGCCAGAGTCCTGTTCGACTTCGTGAACAACGAAGCCATTCCCGGTACCGGTCTGACCGCAGACCAGTTCTGGGCCGGTGCCGACAAGGTCATCCATGACCTGGCGCCGAAGAACAAAGCCCTACTCGCCAAACGCGATGATTTCCAGGCCCGTATCGATGCCTGGCACCAGTCGAGAGCCGGCCAGGCTCACGATGCCGTGGCTTACAAAGCCTTCCTGCAAGACATTGGCTACCTGCTGCCAGAAGCGGCGGATTTCCAGGCCACTACCCAGAATGTCGACGACGAGATCGCCCGCACCGCCGGCCCGCAGTTGGTGGTGCCGGTGATGAACGCCCGTTTCGCCCTCAACGCCTCGAACGCCCGCTGGGGTTCGCTGTATGACGCCCTGTATGGTACCGACGCCATCAGCGAAGCCGGCGGCGCGGAAAAGGGCAAGGGCTACAACAAGGCTCGCGGCGACAAGGTCATCGCCTTCGCCCGCGCCTTCCTCGATGAAGCCGCACCGCTGGCAGCCGGCTCGCACGTCGACTCCACCGGCTACAGCATTGTCGCCGGCCAGTTGGTAGTCGCCCTCAAGGGTGGCAGCAACAGCGGCCTGCGCAACGATGCCCAACTGATCGGTTTCCAGGGCGATGCCGCCAAGCCGACCGCGATCCTGCTGAAGAACAACGGCCTGCACTTCGAGATCCAGATCGATGCCACCAGCGCCATCGGCCAGACCGATGCCGCCGGCGTGAAGGACGTGCTGATGGAAGCCGCCCTGACCACCATCATGGACTGCGAAGACTCGGTTGCCGCCGTCGATGCCGATGACAAGGTAGTGATCTACCGCAACTGGCTCGGCCTGATGAAGGGCGACCTGGCGGAAGAAGTGGCCAAGGGCGGCACCACCTTCACCCGCACCATGAACGCCGACCGCCGCTACACCGCTCTCGATGGCAGCGAGTTGAGCCTGCATGGCCGCTCGCTGCTGTTCGTGCGTAACGTCGGCCACCTGATGACCATCGACGCGATCCTCGACAGCCACGGCAACGAAGTGCCCGAAGGTATCCTCGACGGCCTGGTGACCAGCCTCGCGGCGATCCACAACCTCAACGGCAATACCGTGCGCCGCAACAGCCGCACCGGCTCGATCTACATCGTCAAGCCGAAGATGCACGGCCCCGAGGAAGTGGCCTTCACCAACGAGCTGTTCGGACGTATCGAAGAAGTCCTGAACCTGCCACGCAACACCCTCAAGGTCGGCATCATGGACGAGGAGCGCCGTACCACGGTCAACCTCAAGGCCTGCATCAAGGCCGCCAGCGAGCGCGTGGTGTTCATCAACACCGGCTTCCTCGACCGTACCGGTGACGAGATCCACACCTCCATGGAAGCCGGCGCGATGGTGCGCAAGGCCGCCATGAAGGCCGAGAAGTGGATCGGCGCCTACGAGAACTGGAACGTCGACATCGGCCTGAGCACCGGCCTGCAGGGCCGCGCCCAGATCGGCAAGGGCATGTGGGCGATGCCGGACCTGATGGCGGCGATGCTCGAACAGAAGATCGCCCACCCGCTGGCCGGTGCCAACACCGCCTGGGTACCGTCGCCGACCGCCGCCGCGCTGCACGCGCTGCACTACCACAAGGTCGACGTGTTCGCCCGCCAGGCCGAACTGGCCAAGCGCGCCCGGGCGTCGGTGGACGACATCCTGAGCATCCCGCTGGCGAGCAACACCGACTGGTCGGCCGAAGAGATCCGCAACGAGCTGGACAACAACGCCCAGGGCATCCTCGGCTACGTGGTCCGCTGGATCGACCAGGGCGTCGGTTGTTCGAAAGTGCCGGACATCAACGACGTCGGGCTGATGGAAGACCGCGCGACCCTGCGCATCTCCAGCCAGCACATCGCCAACTGGCTGCGCCACGGCATCGTCACCGAAGCCCAGGTGCTGGAAAGCCTCAAGCGCATGGCCCCCGTGGTTGACCGGCAGAACGCCGGCGACGCGCTGTACCGGCCGCTGGCCCCGGACTTCGACAGCAACATCGCCTTCCAGGCGGCGGTCGAACTGGTGGTCGAGGGCACCAAACAGCCCAACGGCTACACCGAGCCGGTGCTGCATCGCCGTCGCCGCGAGTTCAAGGCCCGCAACGGCCTGTAACCACGCAGTGGCGCAACAAAAAAGCCCTGGTCGGTAACGGCCAGGGCTTTTTTCATGGTACCCGCTGGATCAGGCGATCATGCCCAGCTCGCGCCTGGCCAGCTTCAACAGGTGCTCGGCATTGATCGGCTTGAGCAGGAAATCCACCACGCTCAGGTGCATGGCATCGATGGCGTCACGCACCTGGGCATTGCCGGACACGATGATGATCGGCAGCGCCGCGCGCTCCGAACTGCGCACCTTGCGGATCAGGTCGAGGCCATCATCGGCCATGCGCAGGTCGGTGATCATCAGGCCGATGGAGCGGTTGTCCTGAAGCAGGTCGAAGGCCGCACTACCGCTGGCCGCCGTCAGGCAATGGATGCCGTTGATGGCAAAGATCTCCGACAACAGCTCGCGCGCGTCCTGGTCGTCATCGACGATCAGCACACGTTGCGGTGGCAACTGGGGAGCGTGCATTACCTGAAGTAATGCCTCACGCTCGGCATCGCTCAAAATATCGTGGTCGGTCATACGGTTCTCAGGCTTCCCTTGGCCAGCCAATCCCCTGGCACAGTGCTCAGACATCGCTATACGGCTGCTCAATGTGCACTTCGTCGGAAAGTTTTCCAAGAGGTTCAGCATCAAGAATCTGACCCATTAACTGTAGGATATTTCCGAAAACGGCGGGGCCACCACGGCGATGTCCCGCCAATGATCAGGAATTTTTCCTGCGCACCCTAGACTTACGTCCAATGGGCACCCGCCAGCAAGCGTCCGACCATGGGTGAAAACAGCGACAGCTCGCGACAAGAACAACAACGGACAACAGCGGTAGTGGTTATGAGCAAAGCAGATGCCTTCACCCAGGCAGGGAAGACCGCGGTGTTGCAAAACATCCACGGCACCATGCAGTTCCTGCAACGATTCCCCCCGTTCAACCAGATGGAACAGGCCCACCTGGCCTATCTGGTCGAGCAGTGCCAACTGCGCTTCTACAGCCAGGGCGAGAGCATCATCAAGCCCGGCGACGGCCCGGTGGAGCATTTCTATATCGTCAAGCAGGGGCGCATCGTCGGCGAGCGCCCACACACGGCCAAGGGCGGTACCCAGACCGTCTTCGAAATCACCACCGGCGAGTGTTTCCCCCTCGCCGCGCTGCTCGGTGAGCGCGCGACCCGCACCGAACACCTGGCGGGCGAGGACACCTTCTGCCTGCAACTGAACAAGCCGGCGTTCATCAAGCTGTTCTCGCTGTCCGACTGCTTCCGCAATTTTGCCCTGCGCTGCGTCAGCAGCCTGCTCGACCAGGTCAACCAGCAGGTGCAGCAGAAAGCTGTGGAAACCCTCGGCACCCAGTACTCGCTCAACAGCCGCCTCGGCGAATTGGCCATGCGCCACCCGGTGACCTGCAGCCCGTTCACGCCGCTGCGCGAGGCGGTGACGCTGATGCACGAACAGCAGGTCGGCAGCATCGTGGTGGTCGATGACGCCAAGGCGCCGCTGGGCATCTTCACCCTGCGCGACCTGCGCCAGGTGGTCGCCGACGGCATCAGCGACTTCAGCCAGAGCATCGACCGGCACATGACCCAGGCCCCGTTCGCCCTGACGCCGGAGCACAGCGCCTTCGACGCGGCGATCGCGATGACCCAGCGGCATATCGCCCATGTCTGCCTGGTGAAGGATCAGCGCCTGTGCGGCGTGGTGTCCGAGCGCGATCTGTTTTCCCTGCAACGGGTCGACCTGGTGCACCTGGCGCGGACCATCCGCACCGCCGCCCGCGTGGAAAACCTGGTGACGATCCGCGGCGAGATCGGCCAACTGGTCGAGCGCATGCTCGCCCACGGCGCCTCCTCGACCCAGATCACCCACATCATCACCCTGCTCAACGACCACACCGTTTGCCGGGTGATCGAACTGACCCTGGCCGAGCGTGGCGACCCCGGCGTGCCGTTCAGTTGGCTGTGCTTCGGCAGCGAGGGCCGCCGCGAGCAGACCCTGCACACCGACCAGGACAACGGCATCCTCTTCGAGGCCCGCGATGCCGCCCATGCCGCCGAGATTCGCGGCAAGCTGCTGCCGTTGGCCCAGCAGATCAACCAGAGCCTGGCGCTGTGCGGCTTCACCCTGTGCAAGGGCAACATCATGGCCGGCAACCCCGAGCTGTGCCTGTCCCGCGCGGAATGGGCCCGGCGCTTCGCCGCCTTCATCCGCGAAGCCACGCCGGAAAACCTGTTGGGCTCGAGCATCTACTTCGACCTGCGGGTGGTCTGGGGTGAGGAACAGGCCTGCCAGCAACTGCGCCAGGGCATTCTTGCCCAGGTCGGCGACAACCGCCTGTTCCAGCGGATGATGGCCGAGAACGCCTTGCGCAACCGTCCGCCGGTGGGGCGCTTCCGCGAGTTCGTCCTCAGCCGCAAGGGCAACGACAAGGCGACCCTCGACCTCAAGGTCCAGGGCCTGACCCCTTTCGTCGACGGCGCCCGCCTGCTGGCCCTGGCCAACGGCATCGAAGCCAACAATACCCTGGAGCGCCTGCAGCAACTGGTCGCCCGGGAAGTGATCGACCCCCTCGACGGCGCCGCCTATGAAGAGGCCTATCACTTCATCCAGCAGACTCGCATGCAGCAGCACCAATTGCAGACCCGCAGCAACCTGCCCTACTCCAACCGGGTCGACCCGGAAAGCCTCAACCACCTGGACCGGCGCATCCTGCGCGAGTCGCTGCGCCAGGCCCAGCGCCTGCAAGCCAGCCTGGCCCTGCGGTACCAGCTATGAAGCTGTTCTCCTGGTTCAAGGCCAACGCGCCGCAACTCGATGCCGGGCAGTTGCAACGCCTGCAACGGTTACCCACCGCGGCACCGTTGCGCGAATGCCCGCTGCGCGAACAGCGCTGGGTCGTGGTCGACCTGGAAACCACCGGGCTCAACCTGAATCGCGACCAGGTGATCTCGATCGGCGCGGTGGCCATCGAGGATGGCGCCATTGACCTCGGCCAGTCGTTCGAGCGCACCTTGCAGCGCACCGAACGGACCGTCAGCCCCAGCGTGCTGCTCCATGGCCTGGGACCCAGCGCGCTGGCCGCCGGCAGCGACCCGGTCGAGGCGCTGCTGGACTTCATGGCGTTCGTCGGTGACAGCCCGCTGCTGGCTTTCCATGCACCGTTCGACCAGCACATGCTCTGCCGCGCCCTGAAGGAAAGCCTGGGCTATCGCCTGCAGCATCCGTTTCTCGATGTTGCCGACCTGGCGCCCCTGCTCTGTCCCCAGGCAAACTTCCGCGAAGCCGGGCTGGATGACTGGATCAACCATTTCCGGTTGCAGGTCGAGGAACGTCACCATGCCAGCGCCGACGCCCTGGCCACCGCCGAACTGGCATTGATCCTGTTCAGCCGCGCACGCCAGCAGCAACTGGACAGCCCGCTGCAACTGCAACAGCGGCTGGGCCAATGGAAACGACGGCAGCAGGCGCCTTCATTCTGAAACTACGCGGCGCCTCTTCGCGGATAAACCGGGGCGCCGGACCGCCGGCTCCCACAGAGCTCGGCGCTGCTCACGGACTTTTTGAGCAACTCAAGAGGGGGGGAGCCGGATTTATCCGCGAAGAGGCCGGCACCGACTACCACGCCTGCATGATGGCAATCCGACCAGCAGCCATTGCACCTTTCCCGGCGCCCTGACACAATCGCGAATAGTTCTCGTTAATTTAAACTTCCTGTCGGTAATCCCCGTGTCGTCAGTCCGAAGCCCGCACAATGAGCTTGTTGGCGCCCTGTATCGCGACCATCGCAGTTGGTTGCTGGCATGGCTGCGACGCAACATCGCCTGTCCACAACGCGCCGAAGACCTGAGCCAGGACACGTTCGTCCGCCTGCTCGGTCGTGACGAGCTCAAGGCTCCGCGCGAACCCAAGGCGTTCCTGGTGGCGATTGCCAAGGGGCTGCTGTTCGATCACTTCCGTCGGGCTGCGCTGGAGCAGGCGTACCTCAACGAACTGATGCTGCTGCCGGAACACGAACAACCGTCGCTGGAAGATCAGCAACTGATCCTCGAGGATCTCAAGGCGATCGACCGGATGCTCGGCAAGCTCTCGAGCAAGGCTCGCTCCGCCTTCCTCTATAACCGCCTCGAGGGCCTGAGCCACGCCGAGATCGCGGAAAAACTCGGTGTCTCGGTCCCCCGTGTGCGCCAGTACCTGGCCCAGGGCATTCGCCAGTGCTACATCGCACTGTATGGCGAACCGACATGAATCCGTTCAATAACAAGCCGGTGTCCGCCCGCGTCCTCGACGCCGCGATTGCCTGGCAACTGTGCCTGGACGGCAGCGGCCGCAGCGCGGTGGAACAGGCCGAGTTCGAGAAGTGGTACGCGGCCAGCGAAGAACACGCCCGGGCCTGGAGCCAGTTGGGCATGCTCGACCAGCGCTTCAGTGGCACCAGCGCACCGGCGCGCAGTGCCCTGCTGAAATCCCGCGACAGCGCGCACCGGCGAATGCGCAAGCTCGGCAGTGGCCTGGCGAGCGTGATGCTGGCCTGCGGCCTGGCCCTGCTGCTGGGCAACCACTACCTGCCGATCGACTACTGGCTGGCCGACCAGCGTACCGCCACCGGCGAACAGCGTACCCTGCACCTGGCCGATGGCACCGTCATCCAGCTCAATACCCACAGTGCGCTGGACGTGCGTTTCGATGAGAAGACCCGCCGGGTGGTGCTGCGCGACGGCGAGATCCTGATCGAGACCGGCCACGGCGACGCCCGTCCGTTCATCGTCGAAACCGGCGACGGGCGCATGCGCGCCCTGGGCACACGCTTCCTGGTCAAGCGCGAGGACAACGGCACCCGCCTGAGCGTGCTGCAATCGGCAGTGGCCGCCCGGCCCGAGTTGCAACACGACGAACAGATTCTGCATGAAGGCCAGCAGGTACTGATGCGAAACGATCGCCTCGGCCCGTTGCAAACCCTCGATCCCGGGGCCGACGCCTGGACCCGCGGCATGCTGGTGGTCGACAACATGCGCCTGGCGGACATGCTCGATGAACTCGGCCGCTATCGCCGCGGCCACCTTGGCGTCGATCCGAAGGTCGCCGACCTGCGGATCACCGGCAGCTTCCCGCTGCACGACACCGACCTGGCGCTGACCGCCCTGCTGCCGACCCTGCCGGTGCAGATCGAACGGCACACCCAGTGGTGGGTGACGGTACAGGCCAAGGCCGACCCCAAACCCTGAATGTAGGCACCTGATCGTCCCCAACCGATCGTTCCCGCGCTCTGCGTGGGAATGCCTTTCAGGACGCTCGGCGTCCGCTCTTGTGACGCAGAGCGTCACGGGCTGCGCTCACACGCGGAGCGTGGGAGCGATCAAGATCGGGAACGATCATCCACCTGACCGGCCACGGAATGCCTCACACCTGTCCCCACGGGAGGACGGTGTTCATCCGGAGAGCCAACGTGAATCTAAATTATTTTCAATCAGCCCTATCACTTTTCGAATCTCGTCCGGCCCATAGGCATTGAGAAACATTTCCATTCAGGAATCCGCCCATGTCCCGCACGCTCGATACCCTGCTTCGCCCCAGTCTCCTGGCCGCCGCCATCGCCCTCGGCACGCCGCTGCTCAGCCCGATGCTGATCGCTGCCGAACAGGCCTCCAGCGTGCGCGCCTACAACCTGCCGGCCGGTCCGCTGGGCGCGGTGCTGAGCCAGATCGCCAGCCAGTCCGGGGTAACCCTGAGCCTTGACCCGGCCCTGGCCGCCGGCAAGACCTCGGCACCGGTCCAGGGCCAGTTCGACGCCCTCGGCGCCCTGCATGCCGCACTCAATGGCACCGGCCTGCAACTGGTACAGAGCAGCGCCGGCACCTATACCCTGGTTCCTGTCGTCGCCGGTGCGCTGGCCCTGCCGGAAACCAACATCACCGGCCAGGGCAGCGGCGAAAGCGCCTGGGGCCCGGTCGAGGGCTACGTTGCCACCCGCACTGCTGCCGGCACCAAGACCGACACCGCCCTGGTCGAAGCCCCGCGCTCGATCTCCGTCGCCACCCGCGAGCAGATGAAGCAGCGTAACGTACAGAACCTCGACGACGCCGTGCGCTACATGCCAGGCATCGTCGCCAGCAGCTTTGGCAGCGACAGCCGCGCCGACTGGCTGCTGGTTCGCGGTTTCGAACCGACCCAGTTCCTCGATGGCCTGCCTCTGCCCAAGGGCGTGTACGCCAACCCGAAAATGGAAACCTGGAACCTGGATCGTGTCGCCCTGCTGCGTGGCCCGGCTTCCTCGGTGTACGGCCAGACACCGCCCGGTGGCCTGATCGACATGGTCAGCCGTCGTCCCAGCACCGAAGCCAGCCATGAGGTCGAAGTGCAGTACGGCACCGACAATCATCGCCAGATCAACTTCGCCAGCACCGGCAAGATCGATGACGACGGCCAGTTCCTCTACAACCTCAGCGGCGTGGTCCGCGATGGTGGCACCCAGATCGAAAAGATCGATGACAAGCGCTACAACATCGCTCCCAGCCTGACCTGGAACATCGACCCCGACACCCGGTTGACCCTGCTCTCGCAGTTCACCCGCGACGATACCGGCATGACCAGCCAGTTCCGGCCGATCCAGGGCACCAAGATCAAGATGCCGTTCGGCGACATCTCCCGCGACAAGAACCTCGGCGACCCGAACTGGGAATACTACGACCGCACCTACTACTCCCTGGGCTACGCCTTCGAACACCGCATCAACGACACCTGGCAGTTCCGCCAGAACCTGCGCTACACCAAATCCGAGCTGTCCTTCCAGGCCATTACCCCCCTCTCCTATCCCTATGGGCAAGTGGATAACCAGGGCAACCTGTCCTCTCGCAGCACCACCAGCACCGACGAGAACATCGGCCAGATCGCCATCGACAACAACCTGCAGGGCAACTTCAATACCGGCGAAATCGCCCATACCCTGTTGCTCGGCCTGGATCACCAGCGCAGCGATACCACCTACACCTCGATCTTCGGCAGCGCACCCGGCATCAACGTGAACAACCCGACCTACGGACTGGCGATCACCCGCCCGGCACGTTCAACCGCCTATTACGACTACAACCAGAAAACCAACCAGACCGGTCTCTACATCCAGGACCAGATGGCCCTCGATCAATGGCGCCTGACCCTCGGCGGTCGCGAGGACTGGGTCCACAGCGGTACCACCTACTTCAACAAGAACGACGTCACCAACACCCAGCGGGACAAGGCCTTCACCGGCAATGCCGCCATCAGCTACGTATTCGACTCGGGCGTGGTGCCCTACCTGTCGTATGCCGAGTCGTTCCAGCCGACCAGCAACGCCAGCGCCTCGCCTACCGAAACCTTCAAGCCAACCGAAGGCAAGCAGTGGGAACTGGGCGTGAAATACCAACCACCGGGCAGCAACACGCTGCTCACGGCTGCGGTGTACGACCTGACCCAGAAAAACGTGCAGGTCACCGACATGGTCGGCAACACTCCAGTCACCAGCCAGACCGGCGAAGTGAAGGTCAAGGGCCTGGAACTGGAAGCCACCTCCGACGTCACCGAGAACCTCAAGCTGATCGCCAGCTACACCCTGTCCAAGTCCGAAGTGCAGAAAGGCATCTACAAGGGCAACCGCCTGCAACGGATGCCCGAACAGCAGGCCTCGTTGTGGACCGACTACACCTGGCACAGCGGCTTCCTCGACGGCTTCGGCGTCGGCGCCGGTGCCCGCTACACCGGCAATACCTACGGCGACCAGGCCAACACCTGGCTCGGCAAGGCCGATGCCTACACGGTGTTCGACGCGTCGGTCCACTATGACCTGGGCCGCGTCGACAACGCCCTCAAGGGTGCCACCGTGGCGGTCAAGGCCACCAACCTGTTCGACAAGGAATACCTGTCCACCTGTGACAGCTACTACTGCTACTACGGTGACCAACGCAGCGTGGTCGCCAGCGTGAACTACAAGTGGTAACCGACTAGCTTCATCGCGTCGAAACAAGGGTCACGGGCAGCCGTGGCCCTTTTGCATTTGGAAAATGCCATGAAAAGCCACACCATCCGCCGCTGGGCCTTCATCCACACCTGGACCAGCCTGATCTGCACCCTGTTCCTGCTGATGCTGGCACTGACCGGGCTGCCGCTGGTCTTCCACCATGAGATCGACCATCTGCTGGGCAACGAACCCGAGCTGCGGCAGATGCCCGCCGACACCCCGCAGTTGAATCTGGAACAACTGGTGCAGGCCGCACAGGCCCATCGCCCCGGCGAGGCCATGCAATACCTGGCCTGGGACGATGATGATCCGAACGGGGTAATCGCGATCATGGCGGCCACTGCCGGCACCGAACCCAACTCGTCGCACTCCTTCATGCTCGACGCCCGGACCGGCGAGGCCCTGGAAACACCGGCGGCGAACGGCGGACTGACCCTGTTCCTGCTGCGCCTGCACGTGGACATGTTCGCCGGCCTGCCCGGCAAGCTGCTGCTGGCCTTCATGGGCGTACTGTTCGTGCTGGCACTGATCTCCGGCACGGTGCTGTACCTGCCGTTCATGCGCCGCCTGGAGTTCGCCAGCGTGCGCCAGGACAAATCCAGCCGCCTGCGCTGGCTCGACCTGCACAACCTGATCGGCATCGTCACCCTGACCTGGTGCCTGGTGGTCGGCGTCACCGGCGTGATCAGCGCCTGTGCTGACCTGATCATCGACGCCTGGCGCAGCGAAAGCCTCGGCGCCATGGTCGAGCCCTATCGCAACGCCCCGCCGCTGACCCGGCTCGCCCCGGCCAGCGACCTGCTGAAGATCGCCGAGCAGGCGGCCCCCGGCATGCAGCCGGACTTCATCGCCTTCCCGGGCACACGTTTCTCCAGCGAACATCACTACGCGGTGTTCATGAAGGGCGCCAGCCAGCTGACCTCGCACCTGCTCACACCGGTACTGATCGACGCCAGCAACCTGCAGGTCACCGCCGTGGCCGAACGGCCCTGGTACATGGATGCAATGGGCATGTCGCAACCCCTGCACTTCGGCGACTACGGCGGCCTGCCGATGAAGGTCCTCTGGGCCCTGCTCGATGTGCTGACCATCGTCGTGCTCGGCAGCGGCCTGTACCTGTGGTGGGTCCGCCGCCACCCCAAGGCCGCCATGGCAGAGGCCTGCCGATGAAACCAAGGGCATCGAATTTCTGGAAGGTCTTCGCCATCCCGCTGCTGATCGCCGTGCTCACCGCCGCGGGGTTGTTCACCGCGCTGCTCGGCGATGGCCTGTGGGATGCGCTGAGCTGGCTGGGCCTGGGCATTCCGGCGGTAATCGGCATTCAGGCCCTGCTACGTCGCCGCCCCCGCTGACTCCATAGTCATACGACAACAATGAAAGCGCCCATCGGTCAGAAACCGCGATAGGCGCTTTTTTTGTTGAAACTCCAATTGACATCCCCTCTCGACAGTCCTTATAAAGGCGCTAGTCATACGACGACATACAACGAAACATATTCGCTCCAATAAAAATAATTCAAAGAGTGTCCACGCAAATGACCGGATTCATTGCACCTCCTGCAGGCCTGTGCGCCCTGCTCGCCACTGGCTCCCCAACAACCCACTCGCCACCCTCCTGATGTCCCGACGCACCCGTTCCCCGTTCGAGCACGGGGCGCTACGCACCACCTCGACTCCAAAAACAAAAATGGTGAAGTGATGAAAATCAAAGGCATCCGCTGGTGGATGATCGGCCTGGTCACCTGTGGCCTGATGGTCAACTACCTGGCTCGCAACACGCTGTCGGTGGCCGCACCGACGCTCATGAGCGAGATGAACGTTTCCACCGAGCAGTACTCGCATATCGTCGTCGCCTGGCAGATCGGCTATGCGTTGATGCAGCCGATCGCCGGCTACATCGTCGACGCCATCGGCACCAAGCTGGGCTTCGCGATCTTCGCCATCGCCTGGTCCCTGGCCTGTGCGGCGGCAGCCCTGGCCAGCGGCTGGCAGGGCCTGGCGTTTGTGCGCGGACTACTGGGCGTCACCGAGGCCGCCGGCCTGCCGGCGGCGGTCAAGACCACCACCGAATGGTTCCCGGCCAAGGAGCGCTCCGTCGCCATCGGCTGGTTCAACATCGGCTCGTCCTTCGGCGCGCTGCTGGCACCGCCCCTGGTGGTCTGGGCGATCCTGCAGAGTGGCTGGCAACTGGCGTTCATCATCGTCGGCGCCCTGGGCATCGTCTGGAGCCTGGCCTGGCTGTGGCTGTACAAGCACCCACGGGACCAGAAGCGCCTGAGCGACACCGAGCGCGACTACATCCTCAGCGGCCAGGAAGAACACTTCAAGGACGCCACCCCGAAAAAGGGTAGCTGGAAAAAGGTCGTCATCAGCCGCAACTTCTTCGCCATCGCCAGTGCACGCTTTCTCTCGGAGCCGGCCTGGCAGACCTTCAACGCCTGGATTCCGCTGTACCTGATGACCGAACGGCACATGAACATCAAGGAGATCGCGATGTTCGCCTGGCTGCCGTTCCTGGCTGCTGACCTGGGCTGCATCCTCGGCGGCTACCTGAGCCCGTTCTTCCACAAGCACCTCAAGGTCAGCCTGTTCACCTCGCGCAAGATGGTGATGTTCCTCGGTTGCAGCTGCATGATCGGCCCGGCCTGCATCGGCCTGGTGGAAAGCCCGTATACGGCCATTGCCCTGCTCTGTGTCGGCGGCTTCGCCCACCAGACCCTGTCCGGTGCGCTGTACGCGATCACCTCCGACTCCTTCGGCAAGAATGAAGTCGCCACGGCCACGGGTGTCGGCGGCATGTTCGGCTACTTCGGCGCGGCGCTGTTCACCATGGTCCTGGGCATCATGGTGACCAAGGTCGGCTACAGCCCGTTGTTCGTGGTCCTGGCGATCTTCGACATCGTCGCCGCGCTGCTGGTGTGGAACGTGGCCCGGCCGCTCAAGTCGGCGCCGAACGAACCGACGCTGAACGGCACCCCCGCCACGGCATGATACCGAGGTAAGGCTCAAGGGCCCCTTCGCGGATAAATCCTGCTCCCACGGGTTCAGTGGTGGTCACAGAACCTGTGAACGCCGCTCCTCTGTGGGAGCCGGATTCATCCGCGAAGCTCTTGACGATCTGAAGGACGCCCTCGCCAATCAGCCATGCCAACTCCCTCCCCCACTGCTGTTCCTCGCGCAACCCCAGCGACCTACTCATGGGCCACCTCGGCATCGACCGGCTGGCGGCTGCTGGTCCTCGCCAGGCCGACCCCATACCAGTCGAGCTTGCGGGTCAGCACCATGAACACCCCGAGCAGGCTGAACAGCAGCAGCGAGCCCATCAGCAAGGCATAGTCCTCGGCGCTCAGCAATCCATACAGCAGGCCGTAGAGCGCCGCCAGCGCCGTGGCGAAACCCAGGCCGTGCCCCAGGCTGCGCAGTACATGACAGGTGTAGAAGCCGATCAGGCCGACACAGGCCCCCGCCGACACCAGGTACGCCATGCCAAACCCCAGGTGTTCCGACAGCGACAGCAGCAACAGATAGAACAGGGCCAACGCCGCGCCGACCAGGGCGTACTGGATCGGATGCACCGCCAGGCGCTTGAGCACTTCGAACAGGAAGAAACCGGCGAACGTCAGGGCAATGAACAGCAGCGCATACTTGATTGCACGATCGGACTTCAGGTACTGGTCCACCGGGTCGATCAGGCTCACGCCGAAACTACGATCGTTGAAGGACTCGCAACGGTTGGTGTCCACGCAGCTGCTCATCGCTTCATGCAGGTTGGTGGAGAAGAACGAGGTCTGCCAGTTGGCCGTGAAACCCTGCTCGGTCACTTCACGCCGGGCCGGCAAATAGTTGCCGATGAAGCTCGGGTGCGGCCAGTCGGCGGCCAGGTGCACGCTGCTGGTCTTGCCGACCGGAATCACCTGCAACTGGCCGGTACCCTGCAGCGTCAGGTCAAACTCGAAATCCAGGCGTTGCTGCTGCCGGCCATCGACTCGCGGCAGGGTCACATGCACACCATCGCCCAGCCAGCTCACCTGGGTTCCCGGCGTGAACTCCAACTGCCGGTCACCCAACTGCAGGGTCAGCGCATTCTCGATGCCACGGATATCGCTGATGCCGACAGCCAGGTAAGGCTCGTCGAAACGGTAGTCGGCAAAATCCTCGTCGATACCCAACTGCGCCGGCAGCACGAAAGTGCCGCTGATATGGTTGTTGGCGTGAAACAACCGTGCTTCATAGATACCCCGCGCACGGCGCTCGGTCTGGATCTTGCCATCGACTTCGAAGCGATCCGGCAGCATGAACAAGCGCCCGCTGACTTCCCTGGTCTCCTGGATACGCTTGCCCTTGGCGTCGGTCTTCCATTCCCGCAACGTCTGGCGATACGGCACCACCAGCACCGGTCCGCTGATCAGCTGGCTGTTGCTGGAGCTGCGGGCGATATCTTCCAGGACACCGTCGCGCAGGTACTGCCGCTCGCGGATCAACCCGTCAATCATCATCAACGGGACCAGCAACAACAGCATCAATAGGGCAATCGCCCCGAATTTTATCGCCAGACTGCGGTTCATGGGTCTCTCTCCCTGATTGGAATGGGAGAGAGTCTGGGACGCCCATGTGGAGTCCTGATGGGGAGCATGTGGAGATTGTGTGGAGTTATGGCGCAACAGTCGCAGAGCCGACCGTTGCGCCGCACGACCTCAGTTGACGACGTTGCGATGCTGGCCCTGGCTGAGGATTTCGCGCAACACCTGTGCTGCCTTGGCCCGCAATTCGGGCAGAGCGGCATCGGAGTAGAACGCGACATGCGGGGATAGCAGCACATCATCACGATTCAGAAACTCGGCGGGTATCGCCTGACGCTCGTCCTCATAGACATCCAGTCCCAGGCCGGCGAGCAAACGATCGGCAACCGCGTCGCGCAGGGCAGCGCCATCGATGATCGGCCCGCGCGCCGTATTGACCAGGTACTTGCCTTGCAAGGCAGCCAATTGCTCCTTGCCGATCAGATGCCGAGTCCGATCGTCGAGGGGGGCATGAATGCTCACCAGATCCGCACACTCGAGCAACTGGGCAAGCGTTTCACAACGGTTGACGCCCAGGGACTTCTCCACCCCGCTGCTCTGATGAGGGTCATAAAAGCTCACACGGCAACCAAAGGCCTTGAAGCGCAAAGCCACTGCCATGCCGATCCGTCCACAACCGATCAGGCCGACATGCAACTGGTTGAGACGTGGCAACGCCCCGACTTCACGCCAGTCCCAACTACCGGAGCTGACCACGGCATGCCCGCGGGGCAGGCGCCTGAGCAGCGAGAGGGCCAAGCTCAGAGCATGATCGGCCACCTCTTCGGTACCATAGTCCGGCACATTGGCCACGGCGATACCTGCCTGCCGAGCGGCCACCAGGTCGATATTGTCGAACCCCACCGCCGCCCGCACGATCCCGCGGCAAGCCTTGAGCTCACCGAGAAAACCAGCCTGCAGCGGGACC
Organism: Pseudomonas vanderleydeniana; assembly: GCF_014268755.2. NCBI lineage: Bacteria > Pseudomonadati > Pseudomonadota > Gammaproteobacteria > Pseudomonadales > Pseudomonadaceae > Pseudomonas > Pseudomonas vanderleydeniana. Next base: position 6,661,854 of record NZ_CP077093.1, read on the forward strand.
AGATGCCAGCTGATCAGGCCGTCGCACTCAAGTGCGTCGGGTGGCAACTCATCGGTGCTGCGCACCCGGTAGAGCGTGACACTCGCGTCCCCACCCAACACCCGTTGCTCGATATCGGGCTGGTCTACATAACTGTTGTGCAGCGAATCGATAATTCCTATTTTCATTCTGTCCCTATCCCATCAACCAACGAATCAGAGCACACGCCACGGTCCCCGTGGCGACGCCAAGCAATGTGTTCCTGGAGACCCAGACCACCACCACGGTGACCAGCGCCGCCAACCAGATCGACGGGTCGCCGCTGGCCAGCTTGGGGCTGATCAATGCCGCCAGCAGCGCGGCAGGCAGGTTCTTCAGGAAACGTTCGGTAAAACCATTGAAATGCGTGCGTTGCGATGTCACCAACAAACCGCCGACTCTCGTCAGGTATGTGACCAGCGCCATTCCAACGATCGCCGCCAACTCCAACTCACTCATGCCCGCCTCTCCTCGGGTTCAGGTTGTGGTAACGCGGCAACCAGTGCACTGGCGGCAATCGCCGCAATCACCACCGAAGCCTGGCCGATGCCCGGCAGCCTCGCCGCATAGAATGCGATCACACCCGACAGCAACCAGGTGAAGAAATCCAGCGAGCGCTGCCAGAGCAGGACCATCAGCGACAGAAACATCGCCACAAAGGTGAAATCCAGTCCGAAATCCGCCGGCCTCGGAATCTGGTTCCCCAATTGCGTACCCAGCAACGTGCCACCTACCCAGCCGCCATAGATCAGCAGGCCGGCCTGGACGAAGTAACGCAGCGAGGGTGTCGCCTGCTTGAAGCGATGTTCGGCCAACGCCCAGGTTTCATCGATCAGCAGCAATGCAAACGCCGGAATCAGACGGCTCCTGGACTCCTTGCGAAACGAGGGCCGCAACGAAAGACTCATCAGCAGATGTCGCAGATTGACCAGTAGCGTGGTCATGACCACCGCCACCAGGGAAAGCTGCCCCGCGTTCCACTGCTCCACCGCGATGAACTGCGAGGCCCCGGCAAACACCAGCAGGCTCATCAGTGTGGCGGCGAAGGTCGAGAGCCCGGCCTTGGCAGCCAGGACGCCGAAGACCAGGCCAAAGACGAACCCACTGATAACAATCGGTAGCGCATCCTGAAACGCATCGCGAAATTGCAATTGCGGCTTCATGCGATAGCCCTCTCGAACAGCGCGATCAGTTCATCCTCGAGCACCGCCTCGCACACTGTCACCCGGATCAGGTTGTCGACCGCCGGGTGCGCAGGGCGGTGCACGGCGATGTGGTGTTCGAGCAGATGCTCCTGCAGGTGCTGGGCCGCCCGAGTGGAAGGCAACAGCAGACTGACGAAGTTGGTACCGGACGGCAGCACCCGGTAACCGACCTCTCGCAACCGCTCGCCCAGACTGTTGCGCAGCAACCCATTGAGCGTGCGTATCAATTCACCGTGCTGCGGGTCATCCAGTACCAGCTGTGCCGCATGCTGGGCCAGCCCTCCCACGGCATAGTGAATCCGGACCTTGCCCAGCAGTTCGATGAACGCCTCATCCGCCAAGGCGAACCCAAGACGCAGTCCCGCCAATCCATAGGCCTTGGACAATGAGCGAATACGAATGCAGCCCGGCAAGGGCCGCCCACTATCTGCCTGCAAATCCGCACAGAAGTCGAGGTAGGCCTCGTCAAGCAACAGCGTGCAATCATCCGGCAGGCTCCGACAAAACTCATCGATGACCTCAGGCAACCACCAGCTCCCGCTGGGGTTGTCCGGATTGGCCAGATAGACCACCCTCGCACCGGTGCGGACCACCTCCTGCAGCAGGCCGGGCAGGTGCACCGACAGGCTGTGCCCGGTGCGCTGATAGTCAACCTCGATCACTTCGCAACCCGCCGCCCGGGCAAAATAACCAAAGGTCGGATAGGTGCCCGCAGTGCAGACCACCTTGTCCCCCGGAACACACAGGGCCCGCAGGCACAGGGCGATCACGGCATCGGCCCCACTGTCCAGGCAAATATGTTCGGGGTCGATACCATGGACCCGCCCCAGCGACTCGCGTAGGGCACTGGCACCAGGATCACCATACAGGCGGGCGAGCCGACAGAATTCCTCACCATAGTGTTCCTGCAGCACCGTCAGCGGCGCATCCAGGCATTCGTTGCCTCCCAGGCGGTACTGCACCTGATAGCCGGTACGTTTCTGGAACGCCACCAGCCCGGGAAAGGGATTGGGGTTTTCCAGCCCGCGCAGATGCTCGGCAATTCGTGGCATGCCCCGCTCCCCCTGCGGTTTCATTCCGGGAATGTGCATGGCTGCCCCTGCCAGTTGGTGAAATGCAGGAATTCTCCTTCGCTGCGAACCTCAAGGCGGGGCAAGCCAACATTCAGGTCCAGTGGGACGGTGTACTTGCCGGTCTTGTGCGGCAGCACGTATTCGGGCACCGCAATGTTGGACAGCCGGCGCTTCATTCGCCCGACAATCGCCAGGGCGGCGCTGATATCGGTACGGAAGGCCTCGGAGCCCGGCGAGAAAGGCATGAAGTGGTAGAGATAGTGCGGCTGCACACCGACGCGATACAGCTTCAGGCACAGCTCGGACAGGGTTTCATAGCTGTCGTTGATACCACTGAGCAGCGGAATGTTGGCAAACAGGATCGGACACACCGCGCGCAGCCGCTGCACAGCCTTGAGGAAATCCTCGGTTACCTCCCGTGGGTGGGCAATGTGAAGACCGATCGCTGTCACATCGTGGCGTGCCAGGATGTTCACCAGTTCCGGAGTGATGCGATACGGGTTGAAGGTCAGGGCGCGGGTGTGCAACCGAATGATCAAGTCCGGGCGAATAGCCCGCAGATCGCCGAGATAACCATCCAGGTGCTTGTCGGAATGCATCAGCGGCTCACCGCCACTGAGAATCACCTCGTCCAGCTGGGGGTTGTTGCGCACATAGGCCAGCGTATCGAGCCAGTCCTGCTTGCGCATCGAGCTCTTGGCCGTCTGCTTCTCCAAGGTCCTCAGGGCCTCGTAGCAGAACTGGCAGTAAGCATGGCAGACGTTGGCCAGACGCAGGATCACCCGGTTGTCGTATTTATGCTGGCAGATGGGCGTGACCATCTCGTCGGGCAGCTCCCAGTTCTCCGACTCACCATCGTAGGCCAGCGGCTGGGGGCCGTGTTCAGCATTCCAATCCGGGATCAATTGGCGCCAGATCGGGTCGCCGGCTAACGGGCGCAGGTGCTCATCCACCTTGATCAGCGACAGGGTGTAGGGCGTCACCGTGAGTTTGCGATTCTGCAGATGGCTACTGATACGCGCCAGCCAGTCACCCTGTTCAAGCCCCGGGAAGTAGCCCAGCAGCTCATCCAGCCGGGTAACGGCATTGCGCTGCTGCCACTTCCAATCCGCCCAGTCATCGAAGTCGGAAACAATCAGGTTGCTGCGTTCCTGCGCCCTTGTAGCCATGGACTGTGACAAGGCCTCAAACATGGGTACTCCTCCTGAGATAAGTGACTGGCTCCCAGGCATACCGCAAAAGTTCCATGAATAAAAAAACAGTAGTGGCCCTGCTATGAGAACTGTTAGAAAATTCCCTCTAACACTTGGTGGTCAGGGAGGCTGGGATGGAACTCACACTGGACCGTTCTGCGGGGAAACCCGTGGAACAGTTGATCCAGGCGATCAAGGACGCCATTCTCCAGGGCAGGATCAAGCCGGGTCAGCGCCTACCGTCCATTCGAAAATTGAGTGGCAGCCAGGGACTGAGCTACTACACAGTCGTCAGCGCCTACGAGCGCCTCGAGATCAATGGACTGATCAGTGCCAGCCAGGGTCGTGGCTTTTTCGTCGAGGCACAGCCGGCCAGGCTCGCGAGCATGCCAAGGCTGCCGGTCGACGAACCGGTCGATAACGGCAATCTGAACGCCTTCTGGCGGCTGTTCCATGGCAGCGCCTACAGCATGAAGCTCGGTTGTGGCTGGCTGCCGCCGTCCTGGCGCGATACCCAGGCACTGGCCCGCGTGATCCGCCGCACCGCGAACTTCGCCCACAGCACGCTGATCGAGTATGGCGATCCCCTGGGGCACCTGCCGTTGCGGCAGAACCTGGCCCAGCACCTGCTGAACACCCTGGGCTTGACCCTTCAGCCGGACCAGATCCTGACAACCCTCGGAGCGACCCAGGGTCTGGATCTGGTCATTCGCCATATCCTCGAGCCCGGGGATCATGTCCTCGTCGACGATCCCTGCAACAGCAACCTGGTCCAACTCCTGGCCTTGCGCGGCGCGGTGGTGATCGGCATTCCGAGACTACCCGAGGGACCGGATGTCATCGCACTGAAGGACGTGCTGACCCGGCATCGGATCAAGGCGTTTTTCATCAACTCGAAGTTTCACAACCCCACCGGCGCCTCGCTGAGTCCACAGAACTCGTTCCAGATGTTGCAACTGGCCTATCAGCATGATTTCACTCTGGTCGAGGACGATGTCTACGGTGACCTGAGCAATGAACAGGGCAACCGGCTGGCCACTCTCGACGGTATGCGCAAGGTCATTTACATCGGCAGTTTTTCCAAGACACTCTCGGCCAGTCTGCGTGTCGGCTACGTGGTCGCGCCGACTGGCCTGATCGCCCAACTGGCGGACCTGAAGCTGCTGACCAGTGTTGCCGTCCCCAGTTTCTGCGAGCGCTTCCTCAGCGCGATCCTCTCTGATGGTCTCTATGAACGTCACTTGAACATCGTCCAGCGCAAGCTCCGCACGTCCCAGGCAACCGCCCATGCCTGCTTTACGCGCTGGGGCTGGGAGATCTTTCATCAGCCCGACTGCGGCATGTTCATCTGGGTCCGACATCCACGTTTGGAAAGTACCGATGACTTTCTCGAAAAGGCCTACAGAGAAGGCGTGCTGCTGGCCCCTGGGCACCTGTTCAGTGCCGATGGCAGGCAGAGCCCCTGGCTGAGGATCAATGTCGCCCACCTGGATGCGGAAAAAGCCGAGTCACTGTTCAACCTCGACAAGACAACGACGGCCTCATGAACACAGGATGATCCTGACCTCGACCCCACCCTCGACGTTGCCGATCAGCAACTCGCCGCCGTGCAGCTTCACCACTTCTTCGACGAAGTTCAGCCCCAGCCCGGTGCTCTTGCGCCCACTGTGCGGGCGCGGCAGCGAGTAGAAGCGCTCGCTCAGGCGCGGCAGGGCATAGTCGGGAATCGCCTCGGCCTGGTTGAACAGGCTGAAACGCAGTCGCTGGCCGTCGCGTTCGGCGCTGAAGCGGATCACTCCGCCCGCCGGGGTAAAATCCAGGGCGTTATCCAGCAGGTTGCCGATAGCCTGGCGCAGCAGGAAACGCTCGCCGAATACGCTGACGTCCGCGCAGATCCCCCGTTCGATCTGCAAACCGGCGCCTTCGATACGTGCTGCCTGGGCCTGCAAGACTTCTTCGACCAGAGCCGCCAGCGGCACCTCGACCTGTTCTTCCAGCACCTGCCTTTGCTCCACCAGCGCCAGGTTCAGCAGTCGTTCGATCAACTGCTGCATGCGCGCACTTTCGTTCTCGATGTTGCCGACGAAACGCTCGCGCTGGGCATCCGGCATTTCGCCGTGCAACAGCTCCGCGGCACCGCGAATCGCCGCCAGCGGGCTTTTCAGTTCATGAGTCAGGGTGTGCACGTAGCGCTCGACGTAGGCCTTGCCCTCCAGTTGCGTACGCATGTGCTCCACGGCACTGGCCAGCTGTTCCATTTCCCCGCCGCGATAATGCGGCAGTTCGGCGCGCTGGCCCTCGCTGACCGCCTGGGCATAGGCGGTCAGTCGGCGCAGGGCCGCGCTCAGCCACCAGGACAGCAGTGCGCCGAACAGCAGGCCCAGGGCGATCAGCCCGGCGCCCCAGAGGATCAGGCGGTGCTCGGTGCGGTCGACATAGGGTTGCAGCGAGCTGTTGGGCTTGGCCACGGTGACCACGCCAATGATCTCGCCCTGATCGGTGATCGGCGCACCAACGTGCATCACCGAGGAGTTCGGGTCGTCAGGGTCGGATCGGGTCGAGCGCGCGCCGTACTCGCCGCGCAGGGTCAGGTACACATCGTTCCAGCGCGAGTAGTCCTGCCCCAGCGCCAACCCGGCGGAGTCGAGCAGGACGATACCCTTGGCATCGGTCACGTAGATACGGTGGTTGACCTGGTTCTTCGGCAGGCCCCAGATGTTCGCCGCCGGCTTGCGCTTGCCGTAGGCCTTGAGCACTTCGGGCAGGCGGCTCTGGCCAAGGGTGCCGGACTTGACGTCATCATGGAGGATTTCCGCCAGCAGGTTGGCGGTGTCCACCAGGGTCTCCTCGGTGGACTGGCGTACTCCGGGACGGATTTCCTTCATCACCGTGCTCAGCACGAAGTAGCCGGTCAGGCCGACGAACAGGAAGTACACCAGGAAGATCCGCAGCCCCAGCGGCATCAGCTTTGACTCGGACTGTAGCTGTAGCCCAGGCCACGGTGGGTCTGGATCGGCTCGGCGTCACTGGCCACCAGCCGCAGCTTGGCCCGCAGGCTCTTGATGTGGCTGTCGATGCTGCGCTCGTAGCCGGCATCCGCCGCAACGCCGACGGCGTCGAGCAGTTGCTCGCGGCTGAACACCCGCTCGGGCTGCTCCAGCAGGCAGGCAAGCAGGCGGAATTCATGGCGGGTCAGGCTCAGGACCTGTCCGCGATAGCTGATCTGCACCCGTTCATGATCGACCAGGAAACGTTCGTTGCCCGACACCGCCGGCACCTGGGGCACCACGCGTTTGAGAATCGCCCGGACCCGCGCCGCCACTTCGCGTGGGCTGAAGGGTTTGACCACGTAGTCGTCGGCACCGATCTCCAGGCCCACCACCCGATCGATCTCGCCGTCACGGGCGCTGAGGAAGATCACCGGCACCTCGGTAAAGCGCCGCAGTTGCTTGCAGACCTCGAAGCCGCTGATGTCCGGCAGGCCGATATCGAGGATCAGCAGATCGGCCGGCGTGGTGCGCTGGTACTCGACCGCCGCGCCGCCGAGGTTCAGCCAGGTGGTGGTGAACCCCTCGCCCTGCAGGGCATAGACCAGGGTATCGGCAATCGCCGCTTCGTCGTCGACTATCAGGATATGGGGCATGGCGTCCGAGCACTGTGGGCAATGGCGCAACGGTGCCGGACGCGTGCCGCCCCGTCAATCAGCAGTCGGGCTTGTCGGCGGTATAGCGCCGTGCCGGGTTCACCGCCGCGCCGAATTCGCGCAGGGCCTTGGCGCCGATCAGCAGCGGGTAGTTGAAGCTGCTGCGGTTGGTCAGGTTGACCTCCACCGTGCGCTTGACGTTGCCCAGGCACATTTCCAGGTCGACCACCGGGCGCTTGCTCGGGTCGGCGACTTCGCCGTCCTCGTCTTCCTCGGCACGGGTCTTGATCTTGCTGATGCGCGAAACCTTGTGCTCGTAGACCTTGTTGTCGGCGTCGGCGGTACCGAGGCGGAAGCGCACCCAATCCTCGCCGTCGCGCTTGAACAGCTCAATGTCCTTGGCCGACAGCGACGCGGTCAGCGCGCCGGTGTCCATCTTGGCCTTGAAGGTCTGGCCGATCTCCGGCAGACGAATGTACTCGTAGCGCCCGTAAAGGGTCGGCTCGGCGGCCATGACCGGAAGAACCAGGAGGGACAACAGGGCAAGAACGGATTTCACTTGGGCTGTACCTTTGAGTGGACGCGCAGGAGAGGTGCATTTTAGACCGTGCCGTCGTCATTGGTTCATGAACAATCGGCTAAATGACCGCCATCCTGTCACATCGTGCGTGAAACATTCGTCGAACGGCCGATTTGGCGTCCGCCCGCCGCACCTTTATCATGGCCCGCCCTCTCGCCCTGGAAGAGTCCCTTTATGCGCCGCCTGTTCACCGGCAGCCTCGTTACGCTGCTGTTATTGCTCAACACCCTGGTGCTGTTCGGCCCACTGATGGTGTTCGCCCTGCTCAAGCTGGTGCTGCCCGGCCGTTTCCGTGACTACGCCAGTTGGGCAGTGATGTGGATCGCCGAGACCTGGGCCGAGATCGACAAGCTGATTTTCTCGCTGTGCATCCCCACCCGCTGGGACATTCGCGGCGCCGAAGGCCTGCGCAGCGATACCTCGTACCTGGTGGTGTGCAACCACCAGTCATGGGTCGACATCCCGGCGCTGATCCAGTCGCTCAACCGGCGCACGCCGTTCTTCAAGTTCTTCCTCAAGAAGGAACTGATCTGGGTACCGTTCCTGGGCCTGGCCTGGTGGGCGCTGGACTACCCGTTCATGAAACGCTACTCCAAGGCCTTCCTCGACAAGCACCCGGAACTCAAGGGCCAGGACCTGGAAATCACCAAGGCCGCCTGCGAACTGTTCAAGCGCCAGCCGGTGACCGTGGTCAACTACCTCGAAGGCACCCGCTTCAGTGAGGCCAAGCGCCAGCAACAGGCGTCGCCGTTCAGGCACCTGCTCAAGCCCAAGGCCGGTGGCGTGGCCTTCGTCCTCGCGGCAATGGGTGAACAGCTCGATGCGGTGCTGGATGTCACGGTGGTTTATCCACAGGAGAAGATCCCGGGATTCTGGGACCTGATCAGCGGCAACGTGCCCAAGGTGATCATCGACTTCCACACCCGCGCCATGGACCCGAGCCTGTGGCAGGGCGACTACGAGAACGACCCGGTGCTGCGCAAGCGGGTCCAGGACTGGGTCAACCAGCTCTGGAGCGAGAAGGACGAGCGCATTGCCGCGCTACGCAGCGAGCGCGGCTGAATCTCAGTCGAGGATGATGTGTGGCAGGAAACGGCTGGTGTCCTTGGTGATCAGCGAGTTGTCCTCGCGAATACCGATGCCGGCCGGCTGATCGCCGATCATCCAGCTGCCGAGCACCGTATGGCTGCCGGCAAACGAAGGCAACGGCTGGAACTGCTGCAGCACGAACGGCCCCTGGTCATAGGGGCCCTGCTCGCTGATCCGTTCGCCGGTCGGCGTGTGAATTTCCACATTGGCCCCCTCCCGCGAAAAGAACGGCTTGCGCACCCAGCCCCGGCCCGGACGCCCCTGCGGGTCCGGGTCGATGAAGGCCGGCAGCAGGTTCGGGTGGCCCTCATGCAGTTCCCAGAGCAGCGCCAATGCCCCCTTGTTCGACAGGATCGCCTTCCACGGTGGCTCGACGAATAGCGTTCGGCTGTGCGCGATGGCCGGGCCGAAAGCTTCGCTGAACAGGTTTTCCCAAGGGTAGAGCTTGAACAGGGTGCTGATCGGCTGGTCCTGCTCGTCGACGAAACGCCCGGCCCGGTCCAGGCCGATCGCCTCGATGTCGATCAGTTGCGTCGCCAGCCCGGCCTGGCGGGCGATGTCACTCAGATACTCGACCGTGCCACGGTCTTCCAGCGAGTCACGGACCGAGGCGAAGTGGAACGGCGACTGGAACCCGAGTTCGACGAAGGCCTGCAGCAGCTTGTCCTCAATGCTGTTGAACTGGTCGGCCCGGACCGGCAGTTGCCCACGGCGCATCTGCTCCTCGAGCCAGACATACTGGAAGAAACTCGCCTCGTACAGCGACGTCGGCGTGTCGTAGTTGGTCTCCAGCAGCTTGGCCGGACCGTGGCCGTCATAGCACAGGTCCATCCGCCCATAGAGGTGCGGGTGGCCCTGGCGCCAGGAGTGGCGGATCAGGTCGCGATAGCCCTCGGGGATCGCCAGGCGATCGAGCAGTTGCTCGCTGTCGACCACCCGCGCGACCAGGTCCATGCACAGCTCATGCAACTGGCGGGTCGGCTCTTCGAGGTCGTCCTCGATCTGGCGCAGGCTGAACTGGTAGTAGGCCGACTCATCCCAGTAGGGCTCGCCATCGAACGTGTGGAAATGAAAGCCCAGCCGTTCGGCGGTGGCCCGCCAATCCGGACGGGGCAAGCTGGAGACGCGTTTCATCAGCCACCCCTGCTGCTGCCGTGGGATGAACCGAAACCGCCGCGGCTAACCACCCGTGGTGCCGAACCACTGTACGACGCCGGGGTGAAACGCCCCGGGCTGTTCAGGCGAAAACGCGCGTTGCTCGACTGGGCGAAGGTCTTGCCGGCTCGGGCCTGCTGATCGAGGCTGCTGGCCTGGTAGCCGCCACGGCCATCGCGCTCGTTGTACAACGGCTCGCTGAAGTAGCGCGGTGCGTAGGGGTCGGTACCCAGACCGATCCAGCGCCAGAAGCGGCTGCCCCAGTCGTTGGAGTAGCTGGAATAACCGGAGCCGCCGAAAGAACTGCCGTAGCCGCCACCGTTCGACGAGACGACAGGCGGGCCGCTCTCGATCACGGTCTGGTCATCCAGTCGCTTTTCCTCTTCAAGAGGCGCCGGCACCGCCTGCACGGTGGTCAGGTTGAAGCCGGCCATCAGCGGGTGGAAGCGGGTATTGCCCAGATCGGCCACGCAGTCGCCGCGGGTGAAATCACTGGCACAGGCGTCCTGGCTGGGGTACTCCGGCACGATTTCCAGATGCTGGTCGCGAGCCTCCGCCGCCGCATCGGCACAGACATCGGCTGCCACGCCGGCCGCGACACAGGCCGGCTCGCTGGCATACTGCGTGGTCTTGGCGACATCGCGCGTCCGCACCTGCTCGCCATCACAGGCCACCAGCACGAAGGGCACGCTGCCCAGCAACACCAGGCCAACACGTTGGCTACGTTTCATCGCCAGCGCCCTCAGACCGGTGGGGTCATGCAGGCCGCATTGAGCAGGCCGACACTGATGGAGATCGCCGCCGAAAGGATCGCCGCCGCCAATTCACCCTTGGCGATCCGGGCCGACAGGCCGCGAATCAGCAGGCTGACCAGGCCGAATGCCAGCAGTTGGGCGACCAGCGCGATCAGCGCCCAGACCAGGAAATCCACCAGCGACACCGAATGGGCAATGGCACTGGCCGCCGGGATCGCGAAGCCGATCAACGCGCCACCCAGGGCGGTCGCGGCGGCAACGTTGCCGGCACGGATCAGCGTCCACTCCTTGTGCGGCGTCATCCAGGTATAGAGGCAGGCATACAGCCCGAAAACCAGCAGTGCCACCAGCAGGTACAGGACGAATCCCATGACCGCATCCAGGTGCAACGACATCCTCACCGCATCGACCAACATGCTTGTGCCACTCTCTCCATGAACAGGCGGCGACAAATAGCACACTGCGCGCCGGAACAGAACCCGGCTCGGCCCGACACGAACAAAAACGCACCGGGTCCTCGCGGAGCTCGGTGCGTCGGCCAGCCCTGGCGACGGTCTAGCCGCCTGCGCCCCAGATGCCGCTGAGGCTCTGCAACAGCGGACCGCCGACACCCTGGTCGCCCAGGTACTTGAGAAGGATCGGTGCGAACTGGCCGACCATGCCGCTATCCATGCCCAAGGCGCCGAAGGCGTTGTTCAGGTCGTTGGTGTTCTTCACGTTACCCAGGGCATTGCCCACCGCCGATGAGTCGCCCGACTGGCCGAGCAGGCCGCCAAGACCGGCCAGGGCAGCGCCGCCCGACAGCTGGTCGAGGCCCGGTATGCTCTGGCTCAACTGCGAATAGTCGTTGCCGCTGAGCCTGTTCTTCGCCAGGCCGAGCATCGCCCCGGTACCGCCGATGGCCTGTTCCGGAGTGACGTTGAGTTGCGAACCCAGGGCGCTGAGCAGACCGCCTTCCGGTGCCGTGGCATGATCGTTCTGACCACCCTGCATGGCCGACAGCGCGTTGGCCGCGTCATTCAGGCTGAACGCCGCGAACACCGGCGTAGCGGCGAAGGTCAGGAGCGAAGCCAGTACGACACCGCGTGGAATTTTCATTGCAGCCACCTCACAAGTCATCGAAGGCCGCCGCTGGCAAGCGGTCGGCACTGGCCATTGGAGTGGGAAAAGCCGGGCTTGTTCCACCCTGCCATCAAGTATGGCGGGGATTGGCCGTGCGGCCTTGCCGTCAGCCGGAAAGCCGCTCGATGGCGGCCTGAACCAGCGGTCTCGCCCATACGGGAATGGCTTGCAGGGCCTGGGCGTCCTTCGGGTCGGGGCTGAGCAGTTGGCCGCCGGCCATTTCCAGGACCAGCAACGGATCGGGAATGGCCTCGCCCGGCGCGACGTCGGTGCTGTTGTCAAACACCTGCAGATGCGTCAGGTACGGCATCAGGCTGATCAGGTTGACCCGCGAGTTGACCCAACGCTCACGGATCTTCGGCTCCGGAATGTCATGGCCACCCCGGGCAACCCGAAGACGCACCCGCCGCAGATGCTGCTCCGGCGAGGACAGGCCACAGAACAGCATGATCACATCATGGGTCTGCGCCGCCTGGGCGAGCATCAAGGCGATGGTGTTGCCACCCAGGGTGGTTTCGAAGGCATGGTTGCGCCGCTCGCGCAGGGCGTCTTCCAGTTGTTTGCGGCCATGTTCCCAGGCCAGGCCATTGGCGCGCTGCGGGTCGATGCCCAGGCTGCTCGCCAGTTCGCGGGCAAAGCTGTCGGGGTTGAACCAGTCCAGGCCATGCTCGGCGAGCAACGCCCCGCCCACCGAACTCTTGCCGGCACCGTTGACCCCGGCCAGGACAAAAATGAACGGGCGTTCGCCGGCCGGCGTTTCACTCATCAGAACGTGGAACCGGCTTCAGGCCGCTTGCCCAGCTTGCCCTTGGCCGCCAGCAGCGAACGCACCCCCTGGGCCGCCTGGGGTTGTTGCAGGCTTTGCAGGCGCGCGTCAAAACGCTGGGTCAGTTCTTCCAGGGCCGACTGCTCACGATCCTTGTAGGCCTGCACCTGGGCAGTCAGTTGCTGGTAGGTCTCGGCATCCAGCAGGACCATCTCCACGGTGGAGTGGTTGGTCACCGCGACGCTGCCGGACTGATGAAC